>JBIQJI010000091.1:0-23035 GCA_044507605.1 Actinomycetales bacterium
GCGGGGGTGGGCGGGCGGGCCGCGGTCGAGATCGGCCGCCGGCTGGCCCGGCTGGCGCGCACCTCGCTGGTCATCGTGGTGACGCACTTACCGCAGGTGGCGGCGTTCGCCGACCAGCATCTGCTGGTGGAGAAGTCCGGCGACGGCACCGTGGTGCGCAGCGGCGTGATCGCGCTGGACAAGGACGGCCGGGCCCGCGAGCTGGCCCGCATGCTGGCCGGCCTGGAGGACTCCGAGCTGGGCCGCGCCCACGCGGAGGAGCTGCTGACGATCGCCGCGGCCGACAAGGCCATGGGGTGACCCGGCCGGCGAGACAGGCATAACACACAAGAACGGGAGTTTCACGGCGGTGGCGGGGGGAACCGATGGTGCCCGGCGAGCGGGTGCCCAGAGCCGGACATGATCGGTGACAGATCTGACACGCCGGGTGATGGGCGGCCGGGATGGTCGTTCCCTCTGGCAGGATGGGCGTGATGAAGGTGCCGACCTTGAGGGTTCCGGGCCTCCGCCGCAGGAAGGGCAGCGACCTTCCCGGGGTGACGGCAGTGGCGAGGATCGACCGGCGGACCAAGAGGCTGACCAAGCGCCTCAAAGCCGGGGAGATCGCGGTCATCGATCATGTCGACATCGACCGGGTCAGCGCGGAGGCGCTTGTCGCGTGCGGTGTTTCGGCCGTGGTCAACGTCGCCCAGAGCATCAGCGGCCGCTACCCCAATCTCGGGCCGCGCATCCTGCTCGACGCCGGCGTCCCGCTGGTCGACAACGCCACGCCCGAGCTGTTCGAGCGGCTGCGCGACGGTGACGTGCTGCGCGTCGTCGACGGGCAGATCCATCTCGACGGAGAGATGATCGGCAAGGGCGACGTGCAGACCGCCGAAACGGTCGAGGCCGCGATGAACGAGGCCAGGGCCGGGCTGTCGGTGCAGATCGAGGCGTTCACCGCCAACACGATGGAGTACATCCGCCGGGAGCGGGAGCTGCTCCTCGACGGCGTCGGCGTGCCGCCGATCCGCACCTCCTTCGACGGCCGGCACGCCCTCATCGTGGTGCGCGGCTACCACTACAAGGAGGACATCGCGGCCCTGCGGCCCTACATCCGCGAGTACCGCCCCGTGCTCATCGGGGTCGACGGCGGCGCCGACGCGCTGCTGGAGGCCGGCTACCTGCCCGACATCATCGTCGGCGACTTCGACTCGGTGTCGGCCAAGGCGATCACCTGCGGCGCCGAGCTGGTCGTGCACGCCTACCGCGACGGCCGGGCGCCGGGCCTCGCGCAGGTGGAGCAGCTCGGCCGGCAGGCCGTGGTGTTCCCCGCCGCCGGCACCAGCGAGGACATCGCGATGCTCCTCGCCGACGACAAGGGCGCCAGCCTGATCGTCACGGTCGGCTCGCACCTCACTTTGGAGGAGTTCCTCGACAAGGGCCGCTCCGGCATGTCGAGCACCTTCCTGACCCGGCTGCGCGTCGGCAGCAAGGTGATCGACGCCAAGGGCGTCAGCCGCCTCTACCGCAGCCGCATCTCGGGCGGCTCGCTGCTGCTGCTCGTCGCCACCGCCCTCATCACCATCGGGGTGGTGCTGTGGAGCGCCCCGGTCGGGAAGGTCTGGCTGAACGGCGTCCGAGACGCCTGGAACGCATTCATCTTCTGGCTGGTCGGACTGTTCTCGTGATCGATTTCCGTTATCACCTGGTCTCCATCGTCGCCATCTTCCTGGCGCTCACCGTCGGCATCGTGATGGGCAGCACCGTGCTGCAGGAGCCGCTGATCAAGTCGGCGGAGGAGACCACCGCGCAGCTGCGCCTCGGCAAGGAGGAGCTGCGGCAGGAGAACGTCGCCCTGCAGAAGCGCGAGTCGGGCTACGACGCGTTCGTCACGGCCGCCATTCCGACGCTGGTGCGCGGCGCCCTGGCCGGGGCGCGCGTCGTGCTCGTCGAGGCGCCCGGCGCCGACGCCGCGATCCGCGAGCCGCTGCTGGACGTGCTCGCCACGGCCGGGGCCACGGTCACCGGCCGCGTGTCGCTCACCGAGAAGTTCCTCGCCCCCGACCAGACGGGTTTCGTCGACGAGCTCGCCGCCACGCTCAAGCCGGCCACGATGACCTTCCCCGACACCGCCACCCCCTACGACAAGGCGGCCGCCGTGCTCGCGCGCGCGATCGTCACCGCCGACTCCGCGCAGCAGGCCAAGAAGGACCCCGAGGGCGCGGGGGTGCTCAGCGCCTTCAAGGACGCCGGGCTGGCCACCTTCGACGCCGCGCCCGACGAGCGGGCCGAGCTGGCCCTGATCATCGCGCCCGAGTCGGCCTATGAGGGCAAGGACGCCGAGACGCAGACGGCGGCCGTGGTGTCCCTCGCCACCGCGCTCGACGCCGCGGGGCGTGGCGCCGTGCTCGCGGGTGCCGCCGGCGCCGTCGCCACCGGCGGAGTCGTCGCCGCGCTGCGCGACGCCGGCGACGCCGCCGAGAAGGTCTCCAGCGTCGACGCTCTCGACATGTCGGCGGGCCGCGCCGTAGTGGTCTACGCTCTGCGTGAGCAGCTTTCCGGCCGGTCGGGGCACTACGGCACGGGCGCCGGGGCGACGTCGTTCCTGCCCGCCGGCGCGCCCGAGCCCACGCCCACCGCCAACACGGCCGGTTGACCCCCAAGAGAAGGGACCCTGTTGTGGCGCGTGCGGTTCGCGAGCACCTCCTGTCGCGTGTGGTCCTGGGCGCCGTCGCCGGCGCGGCCCTGGGCGCGGTCGCCGCCCGCGCCGCCTACTCGGCCTTCACCCGCAGGCCGCCGCTCGGCGACGTCAAGACCTGGACCCGCACCAACCACCGGGGCGAGCCCATCACGCTGCTGGAGGGCCCCGCCCTGGTCGCCGGTGCCGCCACCGCGTCCGCGCTGGCGCCCGGCCTGCCGCCCCGGGCGCGGGCGGCCGCGCTGCTCGCCGGGGTCGGCAGCGGCGCGCTCGGCGCCTACGACGACCTGCGCGGCGCCACCTCGTCCAAGGGCTTCAAGGGGCACCTGGGGGCGCTCGCCAGGGGCGAGGTCACCAGCGGCGCGGTGAAGATCCTCGGCATCGGCGCCACCGGCCTCGGCGCCGCCGCGCTGGTGTCGAGCGGTCCCGCCGACACCCTCGTCAACGGCGCGGTGATCGCGGGCAGCGCCAACCTGGCCAACCTGTTCGACCTGCGCCCCGGCCGCGCCATCAAGGTCGGCGTGCTCACCGGCGCGCCGCTGCTCGCGGCGGCGCTCGCCCGGGGTTCGGCGACCGGGGCCGTGCTCGCCGCCGTTCCGCTCGGCGCCGCCGCCGCGTTGCTGCCCGACGACCTGGGCGAGCGGGCCATGCTGGGCGACGGCGGCGCCAACGCGCTCGGCGCGCTGCTCGGCCTCGCCGCCGTCACCAGGCTCGGCCGTCCCGGCAGGTGGGCTCTGCTCGGCACCGTCGCCGCCCTCACGGCGGCCTCCGAGAAGATCAGCTTCACGAAGGTCATCGCCGGCAACCGGGTGCTCAACGCGATCGACATGCTGGGCCGGCGGCCCGTCCCGCCTCCGGCCGCGCCCACGTCCCCCACCCCCTGAGCCGCCGATGACCGCCCGGCCGACACGACGACCGACCCTGCGGCCGACGCAGGGCATCGCGGCCGCCGCGATCCTGATCGGCGTCATCACGATCCTCGCCCGCGTCACCGGGTTCGGTAAGCAGCTGGCCCTCGCGCGCACGGTCGGCGTCAACTGCCTGTCCACCGCGTACTTCACCGCCAACCAGGTGCCCAACCTCGTCTTCGAGGTGGTCGCGGGCGGCGCCCTGGCGGGCATGGTGGTGCCGGTCCTGGCCGGCGCCGCGGGCAGGGCGATCGAGGGCCGGCCGGCCGGGGCAGGGGAGGAGTCCGCCTCGGGCGCGCAGGCGCGGGCGCTGGTGGGCCGCATCACGTCCGCGCTGCTGACCTGGGTGCTGGTCGCGCTGGTGCCGCTCTGCGTGCTGACCGCGCTGGCCGCCGGGCCGCTGATCCGGCTGTTCACCGGCGGCGAGGTCTCCGGGTGCGGCACCGGCGAGGTGGTGACGGTCGCCACCCGCATGCTGCGGGTCTTCGCACCGCAGATCCCGCTGTACGGGCTGGCGGTCGTCCTGTACGGCGTGCTGCAGTCCTACCGCAGGTTCACCGCGCCCGCGCTCGCCCCGCTGGTGTCCAGCGTGGTGGTGATCGGCGCCTACCTGACGTTCCCCGTGCTGAGCGACGGCGTCAAGGACCCGGGCGGGCTGCCCCGGCCGGCCGAGCTCGCGCTGTCGGTGGGCACCACCCTCGGCGTCCTCGCCATGGTCGTCACCGTCGTCGGCCCGGCCTCGCGGCTGCGGCTGTCGCTGCGGCCCACCCTGCGGTTCCCGCCCGGCGTGGGGCGGCAGGTGCGCAGGCTCGCCCTCGCCGGGCTCAGCGCGCTGGTGGCCCAGCAGCTCGCCATGGCGTTCGTGGTGGCGCTCGCCAACCGGCAGGTCGGCGGCGGGGCCCTGGTCGCGTACAACTTCGCCTGGGCCGTCTACCAGGTGCCGTACGCCGTGCTGGCGGTGCCCATCGCCACGAGCGCCTTCCCGTCCCTGTCGGCCCACGCCGAGGAGGGCCGGGAGGGCGCGTTCGCCGGTTTGGCCGCCCAGACGACCCGGGCCGTGCTGATCGTCTCCGGGCTCGCGGCCGGAGTGCTGGCGGCGGTGGCGGTGCCGGTGGCCGGGGTGTTCCTCGAAGGCATGCCCCACGACGTGCCGGTCGCCGACTTCGCCCGGTCGATCGCGCTGTTCGCGCCGGGGCTCATCGGCTACGGGCTGATCGCGCAGCTGAGCCGTGTCCTGTACGCGTGCGGGCGCGGCCGGGCCGCCGCCACCGGCATGGTGACGGGCTGGGTGACCGTGATGGTCGCCCAGGCGGTGTTCGCCGTGGCGTTCCCGCCGGCGTGGAAGCTGGGCCGTCTCGGGGGTCGGCCGCGCATCGGCGGCGGCCGTGCTCGGCGGCGCGGCGGGGTTCCTCGCGGGCTCGGCGACCGCGGCCGCCGCCGGCGGCGACGGTGTGTGGCGCCAGGTGGTCGCGGCGGCGCCGGCGGCCGCGGTGGCCCTCGTCGCCGGCGTGGTCGTCGCGGCGGCGCTGGACCGTCGCGACCTGCGGGCCGCGCTGTCGCGCGTCGCCTCCAGGGGCGGCCCGCCGCAAACCCCGGATCCACCGGGTCCCGGCGGCGTGCCACCCGAGGGCGGGCGGCCGCCGGCGGGCACCGTGCCGGGCGCCTCGGCGGGCACGGGCGGCACGGGCACGGGTGGCACTGCGGGCCGGCAGGCCGATGGCTGACCGGCCCGGCGCCGCAGGCGTACCCGGGCGGGCCGTGCCGTCGCCGTGCCGGGCGCGGGTGTGATATCAGAAGGCCGGAACGGCATGCCGGACAGGGGGCGGGGGATGACCGACGGGACGGCCGATGTGAAGGCCGGTGACGGGATCGGAGCCGGCCGCGGCGCGGACGCGCCCGGCGTCGGTGTCGGAGACACGGGCCGTGCGACCGGAGACGCGGGGCCGGCGGGCGAGGTCGCGCTCGTGCTGGGCACCAGCGCGGGGGGCGTGGGGCGGCATGTGCGGATGCTGGCCGAAGGACTGACGGGGGCGGGGCGGACGGTCGTCGTGGCCGGTCCGCGAGCCACCGACGAGGCTTTCGGCTTCACCTCGGCCGGAGCGCGTTTCACCGAGGTCGCCATCGCGGACCGCCCGCGCCCGCTGCGCGACGCCACGGCCGTGGCCCGGCTGCGGGCCGTCGCCCGCGACGCGGGGATCGTGCACGCGCACGGGCTGCGCGCCGGCGCGCTGTGCGCCCTCGCCCTGCTGGGGCGACGCCGCGGTCCCCGGCTCGTCGTCACCCTGCACAACGCGCTCACGGCCGGGGGCCTGATCGGCCGCGTCTACCGCGTCCTGGAGATCATCGTCGCCCGCCGCGCCGACCTGGTGCTCGTCGTGTCGCCTGACCTGGGCCGGCGGATGATCGCGCGCGGCGCGCGCCGCGTGGCGCCCGCCGTGGTGCCCGCCCCGAAACCGGGCACACCGCCGGTCGCGGAAGCGGCCCCGCCGGCCGCGGGGCCGGGAGGCGGCGGGGCGGCCTGGCGCGTCACGGGGACGCGGGTGGCCGAGACGCGGCGGGAGCTGGGGGCCGGGGAGCGGCCGATCCTGCTGACCGTCGCGCGGCTGGCCCAGCAGAAAGGGCTGGAGACGCTGCTCGACGCCTCGGCGGGGCCGTACGACGACGATCCGCTGTTCCTGGTCGCCGGGGAGGGGCCGCTGCGGACGGCGCTCGCGGAGCGGATCGAGCGGGAGCGGCTGCCGGTGCGGCTGCTCGGCGATCGCGGGGACGTGCCGGACCTGCTCGCCGCCGCCGACATCGTGGTGGTGCCGAGCCTGTGGGAGGGGCAGCCGCTGGTGGTGCAGGAGGCGCTGGGGGCGGGGCGGCCGATCGTCGCCACGGACGTGGGCGGCATCCCCGGCATGGTCGGCGACGCCGCCGTGCTCGTGCCGGTGGGCGACGCCGCCGGGCTGCGGGCGGCGATCGCGGGGCTGCTGGCCGATTCGGCCGCGCGGGCCGAACTCGCCGCGGCGTCGGCGCGGCGGGGCGCGACGCTGCCGGGCCCGGCGGAGGCGGTGGCCGCCGCGCTGGAGGCGTACCAGGGCAGCTAATACCACTTTTCGCTAGAAGCCCGACGAACGGGAAAAACAAGGCAGGAACCGGTTGTGAGCTGCCATATTAGGCAAGACTAACCTCCGGCCGTATACTGGCCAGGTCTGAGAGGGGAGTATCCCTTCGCGACGGTCTCGTCATCACGGTTTCGCCCGCAACGGCACCCGGGACTGTCGGCGCGCCCTCACGGGCGGGCGGGAGAGACCTCCGGCAGCTAGTGGTCGTGTCTGTCGTCACGCGTGCCGGAGGTTCACTGGTGGATGTCCATGTCTGGGCGTGGGTCGGTGTCGTCGCGGGTCTGCTCCTCATCCTCGCCATCGACCTGTGGATCGTCGACCGCGGCGAGCCCCGGGAGTTCTCGATGCGCCAGGCCGGCATCTGGGTCGGCCTGTACGTCACGCTCGCCATCCTGTTCGGGATCGGGCTGTTCGTTCTCGACGGCGGGGACAAGGCGGGGGAGTTCTTCGCCGGCTACCTCACCGAGTACAGCCTGAGCGTCGACAACCTGTTCATCTTCTACATCATCATGGCGCGGTTCACCGTGCCCCGCATCTATCAGCACAAGGTGCTGCTGATGGGCATCATGCTCGCGCTCGTGATGCGCGGCGCGTTCATCGCCATCGGCGCCGCCGCCCTGGAACGGTTCAGCTGGCTGTTCTACCTCTTCGGCGCGTTCCTCATCTACACCGCGATCAACATGCTGCGCGGCGGGGTCCACGAGCAGGAGGAGTTCAAGGAGAACGCGCTGCTGCGCTGGGCGCGCCGGGTGTTCCCCACCACCCCTGATTACGTCGGCTCCAGGCTCACCGCGCGGGTCGACGGCCGGCGCATGGTCACCCCGATGCTGATCGTGATGATCGCCATCGGCACCACCGATCTGCTGTTCGCGGTGGACTCGATCCCCGCCATCTTCGGCCTCACCACCGACCCGTTCATCGTCTTCACCGCCAACGCGTTCGCCCTGATGGGCCTGCGTCAGCTCTACTTCCTGCTCGGCGGTCTCATGCGGCGCCTGGTGTACATCGGCTACGGACTGTCGTTCATCCTGGTTTTCATCGGCGTTAAACTCCTATTCGAGGCGCTTCACGGCAGTGGGGTGTCCTGGGCCCCCGAAGTCCCGATCTGGCTCTCTCTGGGGGTCATCGCCGCCACGATGGTCCTCACCACGATCGCCAGCCTGATCAAGGCGGGACGTGACCGGCGGCGGGAGCCGGTGGATCAAGACAAGGTGCAATCACCGGCAAAGTACCCGCAGGGGTAGCGAATTGGCCAACGAGGTTGTTTGCTTGACTCGTTGTGCCGTACAAGGACTATGAGGTCGGTAACATCCAGCGTTGAGGTGTAATCCGGCCTCGGGCCGAAAACAGCAAAAGGTTCCTAGTGTCCAACGACTCAGATAGTCGGGGAGGGCTCCTCCCCGTCACGCTGGCGCGCGGCGCGTCACCGTGGCTCGTGCCCACGGTGGCCGGTGCCGCCGTCACCACCACGCTCATCCGGCGCGATCGGCGATGGGCCATCGCGGCCGTGCCGCTCGGAGCGCTGACCGGAGCGATGCTCTGGTTCTTCCGCGACCCCGAGCGCACGCCCGGCACCGGCAGGGTGCTGTCGCCCGCCGACGGCGTCGTGCAGAGCATCGACCCGTGGCCGGACGGCCGCACCAGGGTGGCCATCTTCATGAGCCCGCTCAACGTGCACGTCAACCGCGCCCCGGTGGCCGGCACGGTCACCTCGGCCGAGCACGTGCCGGGCGGGTTCGTTCCCGCGTTCAACAAGGACAGCGACAAGAACGAGCGCGTGGTGTGGCACTTCGACACCTCGCTCGGCGACGTCGAGATGGTGCAGATCGCGGGGGCGGTGGCCCGGCGCATCGTGCCGTACGTCGGCGTCGGCGCCAAGGTGGCACAGGCCGAGCGGATCGGGCTGATCCGGTTCGGCTCGCGGGTGGACGTCTACCTCCCCGAGGGGATCGCCCCCGCCGTGATCGTCGGGCAGAAGACCAAGGCAGGGGTGACGCGCATTGACCGCGGCTGACGCCGGCTGGCCGGTGGAGGACGTCGAGGAGGAACCTCAGGGACCCGTCGGGAAGGCGTTCCGGCTGTCGGCCGCCGACTCGCTGTCGCTCGGCAACGCCATCTGCGGCTTCCTGGCCGTGTGCGTGCTGGCGTGGTCCGCGATCGACCAGTTGCAGGCGGGCGAGCAGTTCCGGCCGGACCCGCGTTACTTCGCCACCGCCATCGTGCTGCTTCTGGTCGGGGCCACCTGCGACCTGTTCGACGGCATGGTGGCCAGGAGGTTCCGCGCGTCGGCGATGGGCGCCGAGCTCGACAACCTGGCCGATGTGATCAGTTTCGGGTTCGCCCCGGCGTTCATGGTGGTCGCGTGGGCGGGCTTCTCGCACCGGCTGCATCTGCTGCTCGTGCTGGCCGCGGCCGGCTCGGTGCTGCTCGCCGGGGTCGTGCGGCTCGCCCGCTTCGCCTGCGTCAAGACCAAGAGCGGCGACTTCATGGGGCTGCCCATCCCCATGGGCGCCATGACCGTGGTCTCGATCGTGCTGCTGTTCGAGCCGTCGTACCTGACGATCACCGGTGTCTTCCTGGTGGCCTGGCTGATGGTGAGCCGCATCGAGTACCCCAAGCCCAAGGGCAACCTGGCCGCCGTCGTGTTCGCGTGGATCATGATCAACGTGGCGTGCCTGACCATCTGGGCGGCCGGGCTGCCCGGCGGTGACAGCCTCATCAAGGTGGGCGCGAGCATGCAGATCGCCCTGGTGGCCGCGATCCCCCTGCGCGTCGCGATGTTCAAACACGAGCAGCGCAAGGAGCGCCGAGAGGCCGAGCGCCTGCGCTGACCCGTCCCGGCACGCCCGCCCCGGCCGGAAACCGGCGGCGGGGGTCGGTCGCCGCGGCCGGTCGTACGCGCCCCGCCACCGCTCCCAGGGTCTCCTAGGCTGCGACCATAGACCGTGAGGGGACCCTTGGAAGGGAGGCCGGGATGAGCACCGGACCCCGCGAGCACACCCGGACGTACTTCCTCGGAAAGCTCGCCGAGGAGCTGGAGGAGCGGGGTCTGCGGGCCGCGCTGCGGCGCGACCCGCCCCTGCTCAAGGTCACCGGCACCGCCGCGACCCTGCTCAGCGAGACCGTCGACTGCGTCGCTCTGCCCGATGGCTGGTTCTACCGGTGGTCCTGGGGCGATATCGTCGCGGCGGCCGACGATCCGGCGGCGGCGGCCGACGTCATCGCCAGGGTCCTCACCGCCGCTCCCGGCCCCGGCGAGCCGCACGAGCCGGATCCCCGAGGGCGGGATCACCACGGGCCGGGCCATGGTGGGCCCGGCCATGGCGGGCGGTGAGGGCGGCCGGGGCGTGGCGCGCCGCTACCAGCCGCGCGCCTTCCACTCCGGCAGCGACGGCCGCTCGGCGCCCAGCGTCGTGTCACGGCCGTGCCCCGGATAGACCCAGGTCTCGTCGGGCAGGCGGTCGAAGATGCGCTCCACCACGTCGGTGTAGAGCTGCTCGAAGCGCGCGGGATCCTTCTGGGTGTTGCCCACGCCGCCCGGGAACAGGGAGTCTCCGGTGAACAGGTGCGGCCGTCGCGGGTCGCCCTGATACAGCAGCGCGATCGAGCCGGGGGTGTGACCGCGCAGGTGGATCACGTCGAGCGCGGTGACGCCGAGCGTGACGCGGTCGCCGTGGCCGACCGTGCGGGTCGCCGCGACCGGCAGCTCGGGGGCGTCGAGGGGGTGGGCGATGACCTGCGCGCCGGTGGCGGCCGCGACCTCCTCCAGCGCCATCCAGTGGTCCTGGTGACGGTGGGTCGTGACGATGGCGCTGATGGGCCGGTCGCCGATCAGCTCGATGAGCCGGTCCGCCTCGTTGGCGGCGTCGATGAGCAGCCCGTCGCCGGTCTCACGGCAGCGCAGCAGGTAGGCGTTGTTGCCGAAGTCGCCCACCTCGATCTTCGTGATCGTCACGCCGTCGACCTCACGGACGTCGGGCGGGCCGCCCTGGGCGACATGTCCGGTATAGCTCACAGCAGGCTCCCTTCCAGTGCCACGTCCACACGCGCGTCCACCACGTGAGTTCATCATGTGAGTTCATCACGCGTGTCCAGCACGTGAGTCTGGCACGATCGGCGCGATCGCCGCGCGGAGAGCGGGCCGCGCGCGCCACCCCACGCCGGGCATGTGCGGGGCCCGTGCGGCGTTGTGCCTGGTGGGATCGGCCGAGGCCCGGGGCCGTGACCAGGCCTGACGGGCATACTCTGGTGGGGCGGGGTACGCCCACGGCAGGCCGCGCGACCCGGGCCGAGCGGCCCGCGGCCCCCCTCGTGCACGCCGCCGATGCAGCGCATCGGCCGGGCCTCCTGGCCGTTCCCGGCGAAAAATGTCATCCCCTCCGGCTACCATGCGCGAGCAGGACCTCTCGCTCAAACAGATATTCGACTCGAACTCGGGACCGCCGTGGCTGACCGCCTCATCGTGCGTGGCGCACGTGAACACAACCTCAAAGACGTCTCGCTGGACCTCCCGCGCGATGCCCTGATCGTCTTCACCGGCCTGTCGGGCTCGGGCAAGTCCAGCCTGGCCTTCGACACCATCTTCGCCGAGGGCCAGCGACGCTACGTCGAGTCACTGTCGGCGTACGCCCGGCAGTTCCTCGGGCAGATGGACAAGCCCGACGTCGACTTCATCGAGGGACTGTCCCCGGCGGTGTCGATCGACCAGAAGTCGACCAGCAAGAACCCGCGGTCGACGGTCGGGACGATCACCGAGGTGTACGACTACCTGCGGCTCCTCTACGCGCGGATCGGGCACCCGCACTGCCCCGAGTGCGGCCGGCCGATCAGCCGGCAGGCGCCGCAGCAGATCGTCGACCGGGTGCTGGAGCTGGAGCCCGGCACGCGCTTCCAGGTGCTCGCGCCGGTGATCCGCGGGCGCAAGGGCGAGTACCTGGAGCTGTTCCGCGAGCTGCAGTCCAAGGGGTACTCGCGGGCGCTCGTCGACGGGCAGATGATCCGGCTGGACGAGCCGCCCAAGCTGAAGAAGCAGGAGAAGCACGACATCTCCGTCGTGGTCGACCGGCTCTCGGTGAAGGACTCCGCCCGGCAGCGGCTCGCCGACTCGGTGGAGACGGCGCTCGGGCTCGCGGGCGGCACGATCGTCCTCGACTTCGTCGACCTCGACGAGAACGACGAGAACCGCACCCGGATGTACTCCGAGCACCTCTACTGCCCCTACGACGACCTGTCGTTCGAGGAGCTGGAGCCCCGGTCGTTCTCGTTCAACTCGCCCTTCGGCGCCTGCCCCGACTGCACCGGGCTCGGCACCCGCATGGAGGTCGACCCGGAGCTCGTGGTGCCCGACCCCGACAAGACGCTCGGCGACGGCGCGATCGCGCCCTGGTCCAACGGTCACACCAGTGACTACTTCATCCGGCTGGTCGAGGGGGTCGGCAACGCGCTCGGCTTCGACCTCGACACCCCGTGGAGCCGCCTCACCAAAAAGCAGCGCAAGGCCCTGCTCGAAGGCATCGACGAGCAGGTGCACATCAGCTACAGCAACCGGTTCGGCCGCAAGCGCTCCTACTACACGACCTTCGAGGGCGTCATCCCCTGGGTGCAGCGCAGGCACGCCGAGGCCGAGAGCGACTCCGCGCGCGAGCGCTTCGAGGGGTACATGCGGGAGATCCCCTGCCCGTCGTGCAAGGGCGCCCGGCTCAAGCCGGTGTCGCTCGCGGTCACCGTGGGCGACCGCTCCATCGCCGAGGTGGCGGCGATGTCGATCGCCGACTGCGCCAAGTTCCTGGCCGGGCTGACCCTGTCGGCCCGTGAGCAGCGCATCGCCGAGCGGGTCGTCAAGGAGATCAACGCACGTCTGGGGTTCCTGCTCGACGTCGGGCTCGACTACCTCGCCATGGACCGCGCGGCCGCCACCCTGGCGGGCGGCGAGGCGCAGCGCATCCGGCTCGCCACCCAGATCGGGTCGGGCCTGGTCGGCGTGCTGTACGTCCTGGACGAGCCGTCGATCGGGCTGCACCAGCGCGACAACCATCGCCTGCTGGAGACCCTGCTGCGGCTGCGCGACATGGGCAACACGCTGATCGTCGTGGAGCACGACGAAGACACCATCGCGGCCGCCGACTGGGTGGTCGACATCGGCCCCGGGGCCGGCGAGCACGGCGGGCAGGTCGTGGTCTCCGGCACGGTCGGCGAGCTGCTCGCCAGCGAGCACTCCCTGACCGGGGCGTACCTCTCGGGGCGCATGTCCATCGATGTGCCGGCGATCAGGCGGCCGCGCGACCGCAAGCGGCAGCTCGTGGTGAAGGGCGCCAGGGAGCACAATCTGAGCGGCATCGACGTCGAGTTCCCGCTCGGCGTGTTCACCGCCGTCACCGGAGTGTCGGGGTCGGGCAAGTCCACGCTGGTCAACGACATCCTCTACAACGCCCTGGCCAAGGAGCTCAACGGCGCCAAGACCGTGCCCGGCCGGCACTCCCGCATCACCGGCACCGACCTGGTGGACAAGGTGGTGCACGTCGACCAGAGCCCCATCGGGCGCACCCCGCGCTCCAACCCGGCCACCTACACCGGCGTCTTCGACCACGTGCGCAAACTGTTCGCGCAGACCACCGAGGCGAAGATCCGCGGCTACCTGCCCGGCAGGTTCAGCTTCAACGTCAAGGGCGGCCGGTGCGAGGCCTGCTCCGGCGACGGCACCATCAAGATCGAAATGAACTTCCTGCCCGACGTGTACGTCCCCTGCGAGGTCTGTCAGGGCGCCCGCTACAACCGCGAGACCCTGGAGGTCCACTACAAGGGCAAGACCATCGCCGAGGTGCTGGACATGCCCATCGAGGAGGCCCTGGAGTTCTTCGAGGCGATTCCCGCGATCCGGCGCCACCTGCAGACCCTCAACGACGTCGGGCTCGGCTATGTGCGTCTCGGGCAGCCGGCCACCACGCTCTCCGGCGGCGAGGCACAGCGGGTGAAGCTCGCCTCCGAGCTGCAGCGGCGGTCCACCGGCCGCACCGTGTACGTCCTGGACGAGCCGACGACCGGGCTGCACTTCGAGGACATCAGGCGGCTGCTCGGCGTGCTCGGCAGGCTCGTCGACGGCGGCAACACGGTCATCGTCATCGAGCACAACCTCGACGTGATCAAGACGGCCGACTGGATCATCGACATGGGGCCCGAGGGGGGCTCGCGAGGCGGCAACGTGGTCGCCACCGGCACGCCCGAGCAGGTCGCGGCGGTGGCCGAGAGCCACACCGGCCGCTTCCTGCAGAAGATCCTCGCCGGCGCGTCCGCGCCGGCCGGTCAAGCCGGTGCGCGGAGCCGGTAAAAGGACATACTCATCGGCCCGCGCCGTCGCGATGCTGAACCCTGTCGGGGGTGTCATCCGTATGGAGGGAAAGAACCGCGAGCGGAGCTGGAGGCAAGAGGCGATCATGCAAGACTCGACACGGCGGTCGGTGGTCCTGGGCGCCGGGGGTGTGGGGCTGGCCGCCGCACTGAGCGCGTGCGGCGGCTACAGCGCGGGCACCGACACGGCCGGCCCGGGCGGGGACGATCGCGGCTCCGGCGGCGCCCGTGGTGACGGGGGCGGGGCCGAGGCGGCGGGCGGCGCCGGGCAGGGCGCCCTCGGCACGACCGATTCGATCGAGGTCGGCGGCGGCAAGATCTTCAAGGACGCCGGCGTCGTGGTGACCCAGCCCAGCGCGGGGGAGTTCAAGGCGTTCTCGGCGACGTGCACGCATCAGGGCTGCACCGTGGGCACGGTGTCGGGCGGCACCATCAACTGCCCCTGCCACGGCAGCAAGTTCAAGATCAGTGATGGCTCGGTCGCCCGGGGGCCCGCCGGCAGGCCCCTCGAGGCCAAGGCGATCGCCGTCAAGGACGGCCAGATCTCCCTGGCCTAGACCCCTTCCGCGCAGGTCTTCGCACATGGCCCTCCCCGGGCGAGGTCCGGGGAGGGCCATGTGCCGTGGACGACGTCCGCGTGGCCGGGCCGGCCGCGTGCGAGGGCGCCGTGCCAGCGGGGCGGGCCGGCAGGGCGGCACAGGCCCGTTCGCTCCGCCCGCCGATGAAACCTTCAAGCCCGGGGCGCCGATCGGCGCACCGTCACGAGCGGGCGGCGACTGATTTGCCGAGGTCAGCGCCTGATGATGTTGCTCTTAAGCTTTTTTCAGGATTTGCCCCACAGGCGGCGTCCGGGGATACGGTTCACTGAGGGCATGACCGAGAACCTCAGCGCTACCAGGCGCAACGTGATTGTGGGAGCGGGAGCGGGCGGAGTCGTCGCGATTCTGGCGGGATGCGGGGCGACCGGGGCGGGCACGACGGCCGCCGAGCCGTCCGTCGGGGGCGAGGGCGCCAACGGCGCGCAGGCGGGGCCGGGCGAGAAGGTGCCGGCCTCGGATATCCCGGTCAAGGGCGGCAAGGTGTACAAGAATCACGGGCTCGTGGTGACCCAGCCCGTGGCCGGCGACTTCAAGGCCTTCAGCGCGATCTGCCCCCATCGCGGGTGCATGGTCGGCAAGGTCAGCGACAATGTGATCAAGTGCCCCTGCCATGACAGCGAGTTCAGCGCCGAGGACGGCTCGGTGAAGAAGGGCCCCGCCACGAAACCGCTCGCCGCCAAGCAGATCACCGTGTCGGGCGACACGATCATCCTGACCTGATATTTGGTCTTTTCCCAGCGATCCTTGGTGTTGCCCCGGTGCCTTACCGGCAAACCCCCTGACAGGGCGTGCTCTGACGCGCGCACGGACCACGACGGGGACGGGGGACATCGTGGTGACATCGGCGTTCGGGGCCACCTCGGATACGGAGCCGTTCCGCGGCTGTGAGATGCTCTCCGGCCGCCTGTTCGGGGCGGGGGACGGCTGGCCGCCCACGCGGCCGGCCGTCCAGCGGGTGGACATCGGCCGGCTGCTGAGCGAGGCCGCACGCGGCATGCTGTCACGGGCCGCCTCGCTGGCCGCCGACCGCGGCGCCCCCGCCCTCGACGCCCTCGACCTGCTGCGCGCCGCCGCCGACACCGACCCCGCCAGGTCGCTGCTGGCCAGGTCTGGCCTGTCGGCCGAGCGGCTCACCGCCGCCATCGCCGCGGCGCTGCCGCCGCCGGGCACCGAGGCGCCCTCGGCGCTCACCCCGTCGGCCAAACGCGCCATCCTCGACGCCCAGCGCATCGGCCGCGACCTGCGGGCGTCCTACATCGGCCCCGAGCACCTGCTGCTCGCCCTCGCCGCCGACCCCGACTCGCCCTGCGCCCGGATACTCGCCGACGCCGGCGTCGACGCCGACCGGGTGCGGCGGGCGATCCCCGGGCCGGAGCCGGGCGCCGGCCCCGGGCGGGAGACCGCCACGCCCGCCCTCGACGAGTTCGGCCGGGACCTGACCGAGGAGGCCAGGAGAGGCACTCTGGACCCCGTCGTCGGCCGGGAGGACGAGATCGAGGCGGCCATCGAGGCGCTGTCGCGGCGCAGGCGCAGCATTCCGCTGCTCATCGGCGATCCGGGGGTCGGCAAGAGCGCCATCGTGGAGGGCATCGCCCAGCGCGTGGTGAACGACGGCGTGCCCGGTTCGCTCATCGGCCGCCGCCTGGTCGCACTCGACCTGCCCGGCCTGGTCGCCGGCCCGGGCGACCCCGAGGATCGGGTGCGCAGGGTGCTGGAGGAGGCCAGGCTGTGCGGCGACCGTCTGGTGATCTTCCTGGACGGGGTGCACGCGGTGCTCCGCACGCCGGCCGGCGCCCTGTTCAAGCCCGCCCTCGCCCGGGACGGGCTCCGCGTCATCGCCGCCACGCCCGTCGACGAGCATCGCCGGTCGATCGAGAAGGACGCCGCGCTGGAGCGCCGATTCCAGCCGATCCCGGTGCGCGAGCCCACCGTGGTCGACACCGTCGGAGTCCTGTCGTGCCTGCGCGACCGGTACGAGGCCCATCACCAGGTCTGCGTCACCGAGGACGCCCTCGACGCCGCCGCCGAGCTGTCCGACAGGTACATCCCCGACCGGTTCCTGCCCGACAAGGCGGTCGACGTGCTGGACCAGGCCTGTGCCCGGGTCCGGCTGCGCGACCTCGCCGAGGGCGTCAGAGAGCTCGGGGAGCGCATCGCCGAGCTGGGCCGGGAGAAGGACCAGGCCATCGCGGGCGAGGACTACGAGCGCGCCCAGGAGCTGCGCGAGCGGGTCGAGGACCTGCGCGCCGAGCTCGACGAGGCGCGGCGGGCGCCCCGGCCGATCCCGCGGGTCCGGCCGAGGGACGTCGCCGAGGTGGTGGCCGGGCGCACCGGCATCCCGGTGGCGCGGCTCACCGAGCTGGACCGGGAGCGGCTGCTGCGCCTGGAGGACTGCCTGCACGAGCGCGTCGTGGGCCAGGACGCCGCGGTGCGGGTCATGGCGCAGACGGTGCGGCGCGCCCGCGCCGGCCTCGCCGACCCGGACCGGCCCGTGGGCGCGTTCCTGTTCCTCGGCCCGCCCGGGGTGGGCAAGACCGAGCTGGCCAAGGCGGTCGCCGCCGGGCTGTTCGGCGGCGAAGAGCACCTGGTGCGCATCGACATGGCGGAGTTCCGCCGCCCCGAGGACGTGCCGCGGCTGGAGTCGGGGCGCCTCGCCGAGGCCGTGCGACGCCGGCCGCACACGGTCGTGCTGCTGTCGGAAATCGACCGCGCCTGCCCCGACGCGCTCGACGTGGTGACCCGCATCCTGGAGCACGGCCGCCTCGACGACCGCAGGTTCGACCACGGCGGCTGTCTCGGCGACGGCGACCGCACGGCCGACTTCAGCAACACGATCGTCATCATGACCAGCACGCTCGGCTCCCGGCTGGCCCTCGGCCTCGACGGCGGCGACGACGCCCGCGTCCGCTCCGCCGCCCGCGAACCCGCGCGGGGCGCCGCCCCGCACGCCGCCTCGCAGGCCGGCCGGCCCGCCGCCGGCGACTCGGCGGGGAACGGCTCCGGCGGGGACCGCTCCGGTGCGGCCGGCGCCGGCGCGGATCGCTTCGACGGACATCGCTCCGGGGAAGACCGCGGTGGGGACCGTCCCGATGGGGATCGCGCGGGCGGTGCGGACCCGTCACGGGACGACGGGCGTGCCGGGCCGCGTGCGGCCGCCGAGGGCGCGGCCGGGACGGACGCCGATCGCGAGACGGCCGTCCGTGACGGTCTCGCGCGGCTGCTGCGCGTCGAACTGCTCGACCGCATCGACGAGATCGTCGTCTTCCGGTGGCTGGACCGCGACCAGATGCGCCGCATCACGCGTCTGCTGGTGGAGCGGACGCGGCGCAGGCTCGCCGTGCACAACATCGCGGTCGAGGTGGCCGAGGACGCCATCGCCTGGCTCGCCGATCGGGGCCAGGCGCCCGGCCAGGGCGCGAGGCGGCTGCGCCGCACCGTGCGCCGCGAGCTCGACGACCGGCTGTCCAACCTGCTGATCGACGGACAGATCGGCCCGGGCGACACGGTGGTCATCGGCACCGAGGACGGCGAGCTGGACATCCAGGTGCGCATGCCCGTGCCGCCCGTCTCGCCCGGGGCCGGCACCGGCCGGGGCGGCGACGGGGACGGTCGCGAGCCCGCCACCCTGGCCGCCGCGACCTGACCCGGCGTGCCGAGGCCGGCATGTGTGCGGGTCCGTGTCGCGGGCACCCCCGGTCGACGCAGGGTGATCGGTTCTGTCACCTGTGCCCGGTAGTCTGGAACCGTGGCGAACCAGGCCTCTTCCCCGCTGTCGTACCGGCCCGCTCCGGGTTCCATCCCCGAGTCGCCCGGGGTCTACCGGTTCCGCGACTCCGCAGGCCGGGTGATCTACGTGGGCAAGGCCAAGAGCCTGCGCCAGCGGCTCAACTCCTACTTCGCCGACTTCGCCGGGCTGCACCCGCGCACCCAGACCATGCTCGCCACCGCCGTCGGCGTCGACTGGACCGTGGTGGGCACCGAGGTCGAGGCCCTCCAGCTGGAGTACTCCTGGATCAAGGAGTTCGACCCCAGGTTCAACGTCAAGTACCGCGACGACAAGTCCTACCCCTACCTCGCGGTGACGATGGGCGAGCGGTTTCCGCGCGTGCAGGTGCTGCGCGGCGCCAAGCGCAAGGGCACCCGCTACTTCGGGCCCTACTCCCACGCCTGGGCGATCCGCGAGACCGTCGACCTGCTGTTGCGGGTCTTCCCGATGCGCACCTGCTCGCCCGGGGTGTTCAAGCGGTCGGGTCAGATCGGCCGGCCCTGCCTGCTCGGTTACATCGGCAAGTGCTCGGCGCCGTGCGTGGGGCGGGTCACCGCCGAGGAGCACCGCGCGATCGCCGAGGACCTGTGCGCCTTCATGGCCGGTGACACCGCCAGGTTCATCAAGCGGCTCGAACGCGAGATGCGCGAGGCCGCGCAGGCGCAGGAGTACGAACGGGCGGCGCGGCTGCGCGACGACGTGCAGGCGCTGCGGCGGGCCCTGGAGAAGCAGGCCGTGGTGCTCGGCGACGCCACCGACTGCGATGTGGTGGCGCTGGCCGAAGACGAGCTCGAGGCGGCCGTGCAGGTGTTCTACGTGCGCGGCGGGCGCATCAGGGGCCAGCGCGGCTGGGTGGTCGACAAGGTCGAGGAGTCGGGGCCGGGCGAGCTGATCGAGCGTTTCCTGCTGCAGATGTACGCCGGGGCCTCGCCCGAGGGGGTGCCCCGCGAGGTGCTGGTGGCCGCCCGCCCGCTCGACGCCGACGCGCTGGCCGAGCTGCTGACCGAGCAGCGCGGCTCGCGGGTCGAGGTGCGGGTGCCGCGGCGGGGCGACAAGAGGTCGCTCATGGAGACCGTCGAGCGCAACGCCAAGGAGTCGCTGGTGCAGCACAAGCTGCGCCGGGCGAGCGACCTGACCGCACGCAGCCGGGCCCTGCAGGAGATCGCCGACGCGCTCGACCTGGAGCAGGCGCCGCTGCGCATCGAGTGCTACGACGTGTCCCACATCCAGGGCACCGACGTGGTGGCGTCGATGGTGGTCTTCGAGGACGGCCTGGCGCGCAAGGGGGAGTACCGCAGGTTCGCCGTCCGCGGCACGGCCGGGCAGGGCGACGTCGCCTCCATCCACGAGGTGATCTCCCGCCGGTTCAAGCGCTACCTGGAGGAGCGTTCGGCCACCGGCGAGCTGGGCGCCGAGACCGTGGGCGAGCCGATCGATCCCGACACCGGCAAGCCGCGCAAGTTCGCCTATCCGCCGAACCTGGTGGTCGTCGACGGCGGCCCCGCCCAGGCGGCGGCGGCCCGCCGCGCCCTCGACGAGCTGGGCGTCGACGACGTGTCGGTGTGCGGGCTGGCCAAGCGGCTGGAGGAGGTGTGGCTGCCCGGCGACGACGAGCCGGTGATCCTGCCCAGATCGAGCGAAGGGCTGTATCTTCTGCAACGGGTCCGTGACGAGGCCCATCGGTTCGCCATCACCTACCATCGGGCCAAACGGTCCCGCGCCGTCAGCGTGAGCGCGCTCGACGAGGTCCCCGGGCTCGGCCCGGCACGCAAGCAGGCGCTGCTGCGGCATTTCGGCTCGGTCAAGCGGCTCAAGGCGGCCACCGCCGAGCAGATCCGCGAGGTGCCGGGCATCGGGCCGGCCACGGCCGACACGATCGTGGCGGCGTTGAGGGGGGATAGTCCATGATCGACAAGAGGGCACGGGGAGACGGGGGCGACGGCAGGGGCGGCCGGCCCTCCGTGGTCATCGTCACCGGTATGTCCGGTGCGGGGCGCAGCACGGCGGCCAAGGCCCTGGAGGACCTCGGCTGGTTCGTGATCGACAACCTGCCTCCGGGCATGCTGGCGGCCATGGCCGAGGAGGCGGGGCGGGTCAATCTGGCGGCCGACCGGGTCGCCGCCGTGGTCGACGTGCGCAGCCTGGCCTTCACCACCGATCTCGACACCGCGATCGCCGAGCTGCAGGAGGGCGGGGTCGACGTGCGGGTGGTGTTCCTGGAGGCCAGCGACACCGAGCTGGTGCGCAGGTTCGAGAACGTCCGCCGGCCGCATCCGCTGCAGGGGGAGGGGCGGCTCGCCGAGGGCATCGTGCGCGAGCGCGGCATCCTGCGCGAGGTGCGCGCGAACGCCGACCTGGTGATCGACACCTCGGGGCTGAACGTTCACGAGCTGCGCGGCAAGATCGTTTCGTTCTTCGGCGACGAGGGCCGGCCCGCGCTGCGGGTCAACGTCGTCTCGTTCGGTTTCAAGTACGGCCTGCCGGTCGACGCCGACCTGGTGGTCGACTGCCGGTTCCTGCCCAATCCGCACTGGGTGCCCGAGCTGCGCCCGATGACCGGGCTCGACGCGTCCGTGCGCGACTACGTCCTCGGACAGCCCGGCGCCAAAGAGTTCCTGGACGCCTACGAGGAGGTGCTCGGCGTCGTGGCCGCTGGATACATCCGTGAGGGCAAGAGCTACGCCATGCTGGCGGTGGGCTGCACGGGCGGCAAGCACCGCAGTGTGGCCATGGCCGAGCAGATCGGGGCGCGGCTGCGAGATCGCGGGATGGAGGTGCAGGTCGGCCACCGCGATGCGGGCCGCGAGTGACCGCCTCCGGTGCATCCCCCGCCGTGGTCGTGCTCGGCGGGGGGCATGGCCTGTACGCCGCCCTGTCGGCGCTGCGCCGGGTCACCGGCGACCTCACTGCCGTGGTGACCGTCGCCGACGACGGCGGCTCCAGCGGGCGGCTGCGCCGCGAGCTCGGCGTGCTGCCCCCCGGCGACCTGCGCATGGCGCTCGCGGCGCTGTGCGACGGCGACGACTGGGGCCTCACCTGGAGCAAGGTGGTGCAGCACCGGTTCCGCAGTGAGGGCGAGCTGCACGGCCACGCCGTCGGCAACCTGCTCATCGTCGCCCTGTGGGAGCTGCTCGGCGACCCGGTCGCCGGGCTGGAGTGGGTGGGCCGGCTGCTCGGGGCGCACGGCCGGGTGCTGCCCATGGCGTCGGTGCCCCTCGACATCGAGGCCGAGGTGGAGCTCGGCGGCGAGATCTCGATCGTGCGGGGACAGGTGGCCTGCGCCACGACCCCCGGGCTGGTGCGGTCGATCTCGCTGGTGCCCGCCGATCCGCCGGCCTGCCCGCAGGCCGTCGAGGCGGTGCTGGCGGCGGACTGGGTGGTGTTCGGCCCCGGCTCGTGGTTCACCAGCGTGCTGCCGCACCTGAAGGTGCCGGAGCTGGCGGAGGCGCTGCACACCACGCGGGCCCGCCGCCTGGTCAACCTGAATCTCGCCCCGCAGCCGGGCGAGACCGATGGGTTCTCCCCGCAGAAGCATCTGGAGGTGCTGCAGCAGCACGCCCCCGACCTGCGCGTCGACGTGGTGCTGGCCGACCGCGGGGTGGTGGCCGAGCCGATGCTGCTGGAGAAGGCCGCGAAGGCGCTCGGCGCACGCCTGATTTTGGCTGATGTGGCCGCCTCTGACGACGTGGCACGGCACGACCCACTACGTCTTGCCCCGGTCCTGGACGAGATTTTCCGTGAGAAGCGTTGAACCTGGTCGGCCCGACGGTGACGTGCGAGAGACTTACCTTCGGGAAGCCGGGCCGCGGCCCGGCCACCGGCCGGTGACCGTGCCGGTGACCGTGCCGGTGACCGGGTCGGCGATGGGGTCGACGATCGGGCGCGGCGCGCGCCGAGGCGAGTGCGTGCTCACTGGGGGAAGGACGAAGAGCCGATGGCGATGACGGGCGTGGTGAAGGACGAGCTGAGCCGCCTGCCGGTCCTGAAACCTTGCTGTCGCAAGGCGGAGGTCTCGACACTGCTGCGGTTCGCGAGCGGCCTGCACCTGGTGGGCGGCCGCATCGTGATCGAGGCCGAGCTCGACACCAACGCCACCGCGCGGCGCCTCATCAAGGACGTCGCCGAGGTGTTCGGGCATCGCGCCGAGGTGATGGTGCTCGCGCCGGCCGGGCTGCGCAAGGGGTCCAGGTACGTCGTGCGGGTGCACCGCGACGGCGAGGCGCTGGCCCGGCAGACCGGGTTGATCGACAACCACGGCCGCCCGGTGCGCGGGCTGCCCCGGCAGGTGGTCGCGGGGGCGACCTGCGACGCCGAGGCGGCCTGGCGGGGGGCGTTCCTGGCGCACGGCTCGCTGACCGAGCCCGGGCGGTCCATGTCGCTGGAGGTCACCTGCCCCGGCCCGGAGGCCGCGCTGGCGCTGGTGGGCGCCGCCCGGCGGCTCAAGATCCACGCCAAGGCCCGCGAGGTGCGCGGCGTCGACCGTGTGGTGGTGCGCGACGGCGACGCCATCGGCGCCCTGCTGACCCGCCTGGGCGCCCACGACAGCGTGCTGGCCTGGGAGGAGCGGCGCATGCGCCGCGAGGTGCGGGCCACCGCCAACCGGCTGGCCAACTTCGACGACGCCAACCTGC
>JBIQJI010000015.1:0-97972 GCA_044507605.1 Actinomycetales bacterium
ACCTGCTGGAGGCCAACCTCCGCCTGGTGGTGTCGCTGGCCAAGCGCTACACCGGCCGCGGCATGCTCTTCCTGGACCTCATCCAGGAGGGCAACCTGGGCCTGATCCGCGCGGTCGAGAAGTTCGACTACACCAAGGGCTACAAGTTCTCCACGTACGCCACGTGGTGGATCCGGCAGGCGATCACCCGGGCCATGGCCGACCAGGCGCGCACCATCCGCATCCCGGTCCACATGGTCGAAGTGATCAACAAGCTGGCCCGGGTGCAGCGGCAGATGCTGCAGGATCTCGGCCGCGAGCCGACCCCCGAGGAGCTCGCCCGCGAGCTCGACATGACCCCCGAGAAGGTCATCGAGGTGCAGAAGTACGGCCGCGAGCCGATCTCTCTGCACACTCCGCTCGGCGAGGAGGGCGACAGCGAGTTCGGCGACCTCATCGAGGACTCCGAGGCGATCGTGCCGGCCGACGCGGTAAGTTTCACGCTGCTTCAGGAGCAGCTGCACTCGGTGCTCGACACGCTGTCCGAGCGCGAGGCGGGTGTGGTGTCGATGCGGTTCGGCCTGACCGACGGGCAGCCGAAGACGCTCGACGAGATCGGCAAGGTCTACGGCGTGACCCGCGAGCGCATCAGGCAGATCGAGTCCAAGACCATGTCCAAGCTGCGCCACCCGTCCCGCTCACAGGTGCTGCGCGACTATCTGGACTGACCGGAGCCCGCCGGAGCCCTGCCCCGGGCCCCGGCGGACCCGGCGAAAGCAGGCGGCCGCTCCGGCCGCCGCACCCCGCTCGAACGAACGACGCCGGCCCCGCCCCTGTGAAGGGGGCGGGGCCGCCTGCCGTCGGTCCGATAATGTGATCAAGTTTTCATAACGATCTAGAGGGCCGACGACACGCTTCGCGCCCTGCCCGCGGGGAGTGGAACAGGGCGCCAGGCGTCATCGACCTTGGGTCGATCGTGGGTCGGTTGTCTGCGGTGCTATCGATAGCCGCTAACGCTCGCTGTCGTCGGCGGTGTTGGGTGTCTCGTTGAGCCGGGCCGACTCGTCGTGGATGTCGGCGCCCTTGTCGCGCAGGCTCGCCACGTGCTGACGCCCGTGATGAGCGCAGAACAGCAGCTCCCCGCCTACCGGCAGGGTCGCGCGAACGTAGGCCTGGGCGCCGCAACGGTCGCATCGGTCGAGTGCCGTCAGCGGCTTGGTGGGGGCAAGAGCTCCAGTCACGTATCGCCTTTCGGGTCACCCCCACTGCCGTGGGGGACTCGGCGTCAGTCACTTGCAACAACATCTAACCCGAGCCGGACGTTCCCAATCATGAGCACGCTACGCCCAGAGCGGAATGCAGTCTTTGGTCTCGCGGAAGCGGCCCTAGGTCACGGGAAACCCCGGCGTACTGGCAAGCTTGTACGCGCAGCGAGGTGAGCAGCGGTAAACTGCGCACACATGTTCGATGCACACATGTTCGATGTCGTCGGCGCGTAAGTGGGAGTGGGTGTGACCGCACTGAGCCAGGCCACCAAGAGCACGAAGGGGGCCGCCGATACGTCGGGCTACACCGCCCGGCATCTTTCGGTGCTGGAAGGCCTTGAGGCGGTCCGTAAGCGCCCGGGAATGTACATCGGGTCCACTGACACTCGCGGCCTGATGCACTGCCTCTGGGAGATCGTGGACAACGCGGTCGACGAGGCGCTGGCGGGTCACTGCGACCGCATCGAGGTCGAGCTGCACGCCGACGGCTCGATCGAGGTCCGCGACAACGGCCGCGGCATCCCGGTCGACGTCGAGCCCAAGAGCGGTCTGGCCGGCGTCGAGCTCGTCTACACCAAGCTGCACGCCGGCGGCAAGTTCGGCGGCGGCTCCTACGCCGCCTCGGGCGGCCTGCACGGCGTGGGCGCTTCGGTCGTCAACGCGCTCTCGTCGCGGCTCGACGTGCAGGTCGACCGCGACGGCAGGGTTCACGAGATCAGCTTCCGGCGCGGCGTGCCGGGCCTGTTCGACGGCGACGGGCCCACCGCGAAGTTCAAGAAGAAGTCGGGGCTGCGCGATGGCGGCGAGCTGCCCGACCAGCGCACCGGCACGCGAGTGCGCTGGTGGGCCGACCGGCAGATCTTCCTGGCCGAGGCCGAGGTCTCCCTCGACGAGATCTACGTGCGCGCCCGGCAGACCGCCTTCCTGGTGCCCGGCCTGACCATCGTGGTGCGCGACGGCCGGGGCGACGAGCCGGTCGAGGAGGAGTTCCGCTACGACGGCGGCATCTCGGAGTTCTGCGAGTTCCTGGCCCGCGACGAGGCCGTGTGCGACGTGCTGCGCCTGGGCGGGGTGGGCCGCTTCCGCGAGACCGTGCCGACCCTCGACGACCAGGGCCACATGGTGTCCAAGGAGGTCGAGCGCGAGCTCACGGTCGACATCGCGCTGCGCTGGGGCAAGGGCTACGACACCACCGTCCGGTCGTTCGTCAACGTGATCGCCACCCCCAAGGGCGGCACCCACGTGACGGGCTTCGAGCGGGCCCTGGTGCGCACCCTCAACGAGCAGCTGCGTGAGACCCGGCTGCTGCGCAACGGCGACGGCGCGGTGCTCAAGGAGGACATCCTGGAGGGCCTGACGGCCGTGGTCACGGTGCGGGTGCCCGAGCCGCAGTTCGAGGGCCAGACCAAGGAGGTGCTCGGCACCTCGGCCGCCAACCGCATCGTCTCGCACGTCGTGAGCAAGGAGCTCAAGGCCCTCTACGACAACCCCCGGCGCGGCCAGAAGCAGCAGCTGCGCGCCGTTCTGGAGAAGATCGTCGCCGCCGCGAAGGCGCGCATCGCGGCCCGCGAGCACCGCGACAACCAGCGGCGCAAGACCGCGCTGGAGAACTCCGCGCTGCCGGCCAAGCTGCTCGACTGCCGCAGCGACGACGTCGACCGCAGCGAGCTGTTCATCGTCGAGGGCGACTCGGCGCTCGGCACGGCCAAGTTCGCCCGTAACTCGGAGTTCCAGGCGCTGCTGCCGATTCGCGGCAAGATCTTGAACGTGCAGAAGGCCTCGGTGGCCGACGTGCTGAAGAACGTCGAGTGCGCGGCGATCATCCAGGTCGTCGGCGCCGGCTCCGGGCGCGGCTTCGACCTCGCGGCGGCCCGCTACGGCAAAGTGATCTTAATGGCCGACGCCGATGTCGACGGCGCCCACATCCGCTGCCTGCTGCTCACCCTGTTCCACCGCTACATGCGGCCCATGGTCGAGGCCGGCCGCGTCTTCGCGGCGGTGCCGCCGCTGCACCGCATCGAGATCACCAACCCCGGCCGGGGCAAGCAGAAGTACCTGTACACCTACTCCGACGCCGAGCTGCACCGGGTGCTGCACGACCTGGAGCGCCGCGGCAAGCGCTGGAAGGAGCCCGTGCAGCGCTACAAGGGCCTGGGCGAAATGGACGCCGATCAGCTCGCCGAGACCACCATGGACCCCCGCCGCCGGGTCCTGCGCCGGGTCCGCATCGAGGACGTCGAGGCGGCCGAGCGCATCTTCGACCTGCTCATGGGCAGCGAGGTCGCGCCTCGGCGCGAGTTCATCGTCAGCAACGCCGCCGAGATCGACCGCGAGCAGATCGACGCCTGATCATTGCGGCCGGGCGGCGCGCGGCCCGGGCCGGGAGACGACCTCGCGCCCGGGGCCACGGGCCACCCGGTGGTTCACCACGCACCGGGCCGCCCCCCCGGTGGGTCAGGGGGCAGATGGGCGCGGTCGATGGCGCCGTCGATGGGCGCGGTTTATGCGGCGGGTGCCGCCGCCTACAGGTCCACCGGCTTGAGCCGCCCGGTGTGCACGTCGTAGATCGCGCCGCCCACGGCGACGTCGTCCCGGATGAACGGGCTCGTGCGGATCTTGGTGAGGTCGTGCCGCAGCGCGGCGTCCTGGTCCGAGACGGTGTGGAAGTCGAGGCTGCGGGTGTCGACGCCGTGCTTCGCGATCAGCTCGTGCACCTGCTCGTCGGTGGACTTCGACATGCGGCAGTCGGTGTGCGGCATCACCAGCACCCGGTGCACGCCCAGCAGGTAGACCGCGAGGACGAGCGTGCGCAGCACGTCGTCGGTCACGCGGGCCCCGGCATTGCGCAGGATCTTGGCGTCTCCCACCGCCAGCCCGAGCAGCCCGAGCGGGTCGATCCGGGAGTCCATGCAGGTCACGATCGCCAGCCCGCGCGCGGCCTGGCCGGAGAGCTCCGGGTCGGCGAACGCGTTGGCGTACGTGTCGTTGGCGGCCAGGAGATCGTCAAAAGTTCCGGTCATGGGATGATGTTCTCTCATCCGCTCACGGCAGGGAACGCCGGGGCCGGTGCTCATCTCCCTCCTCTCCCGCAATCTGCGTGTATCGCGAGTGAATGTCGCTTTTGTTGGGGCGGGCTGGTGAAAAGAAGCATGTCATCTGCGTGATTGGTGCGATTCGGAGAGTGACCGCCGGGGTAGATCAGCCGGATGAGACGACATGATCGAGGGGGAATGATGTCTCAAGTACGGGGGCGGATGCTGTTCGCCATGTTGGCGGTCGCGGGCATGGCGGCGGCGGGGTGCGGGAGCACTTCCGATCAGATGGACAACGTGGCGGCCACCGCCACACCCGGGATGACCTCGCCCGGGGGCACCGAGGCGCCCGGCATGGTCGGCCCCACCGGCATCGAGGCGGTCGAGAGGGTGGGGGCGGTCGCGCTGGGCGCGGTGCCGGACAGCAAGATCGTCTCCATGGAGTCGGAGAACCACGGGAAGAAGTGGGAGGTCGTGACCGCCAGCCAGGACGGCGAGCGGCACCAGATGACCATCGACCCGCAGTCCCGCAAGGTGACGAAGGGGCCGGAGGCCGAGAAGTCGAGCAGTCAGGAGAAGAGCCGCACCAAGCAGCTGCTCGACGCCGCCAAGATCGACTACAAGGAGGCGGCCGACAAGATGCTCGGCGCCTTCCCGGGCAGCATGCTCAAGAAGCTCAAGCTGACCAGATCGGACTCCAGGACGGTCTGGAAGGGCACGGTCGTGGACGCCGAGAAGAACGAGCACAAGGTGCTCGTGAACGCCGCCACGGGCGCGCTGATCGGCGGCCCCGGCGGCACCATGAGCCCGGGGGAGAGCCCGGGTGAGGAGGGCCCGGAGACCGGGATGCCGAGCCCGACAGAGTCGTAGCCGCCACCGGGCGCCCACTGCCGGTCTCCCGGCACGGGCCGGGTGTCACGGCCGGGCATCGGGGCGTGCGATCGGGGCACGGCATCAGGGCTCGGCATCGCGAGGCCGCTCATCGCCGGGGCCCTCGGCGCGGGCGGCCGACCGGCCGCCCGGCGGTGCACCGGCGCGGACGGGCCCGGCGTGCGCGGGCATCGACAGAGCCCGGCGATACGCCGGCCTGGACGGGGTGGGGCCGCCCGGCGGCGCCCACCCCCTCCCGTGTGCTCCGGAAAAACCTCATGACAGCACCGCGACACCTGTGTACGGTGATCGGTGGTGTTTTCAACGAGGAGGAGACGTGGCCGGAATCGCACGCATGCACGCGGTAGTGCTCGACTGCCCCGACCCGAAGGCCCTGGCGGAGTTCTACGCCGCGCTGCTCGGCTGGGCCGTCACCTACGACAGAGGCGACTGGGTCACCATCAGCGACGGCGTGGCGACCCCGCTGTCGTTTCAGCGGGCGGAAGGGCACACGCCGCCCCGGTGGCCCGACCCGACGCACTCCCAGCAGTTCCACATCGACGTGACCGTCGACGACATCGACAAGGCCGAGGCAGAGGTGCTGGCCCTCGGCGCCGTCAAGCACGAGCATCAGCCCGTGGGTCCGTACGACGGGTTCAGGGTGTACCTGGACCCGGCGGGGCACCCGTTCTGCCTGTGCACGAGCTGAGCTTCCGCACGAACGGCGCGCCGTGCCAACGGCACGTGCCAGCGGCCCCGTGCGAACGGCCGAGGGGCGCCGCCGCGCGAACGCGGTGGCGCCCCTCACCGTGTGACGGTGCCGCCCGGCCTCACTCGGCGGCGGAGCCGGTGTCGTCGTCGCCCGCCTCGGCGTCGCCGCCGGCCGGCGTGGTCGAGCCGTCGAGCGCTCCGCCGATGGCCGCCACCGCGTGCGTCAGCCGCACACCCGAGCCGTCGCGGCGGCCGAGCTCGGCGGGCAGCGCGACGGGCTTGCCGGTGGCCGAGGCGGCCTTTACCGGCACCGGGCCGGCCCAGGCGAGCAACAGGACGTCCTCGCCCTTGAGGAAACGCTGGGCGCGCACCCCGCCGGTGGCGCGGCCCTTGGCGGGAAAGTCCGCGAAGTCCGACACCTTCACCGTGCCGGTCTGGGTGCCGGCCAGGGCCGTGGCCGAGCCGGCGATCGTCACCACGCGAGACTCGCGCGCCGGATCGACCGACCCGAACCAGATCACCTTGGCCTGCGGCGACAGCCGGATGCCGGCCATGCCACCGGCCGGGCGGCCCTGCGGGCGCACGGCCGAGGCGGGGAAGCGCAGCAGCTGCGCGTCGCTCGTGATGAACACCAGGTCGTGGTCCTCGGCGGCCAGCTCGACGGCCCCGACGACCCTGTCGCCGTCCTTCAGGCCGATCACCTCGAAGTCGTCGCGGTTGGCCGGATAGTCGGGCACCACCCGTTTGACCACGCCCTGCTCGGTGGCCAGCGCCAGCCCGGGGCTCGACGGGCTGAGCGAGCCGAGGCCGACGACGGTCTCCCCGGCGCCGAGCGAGACGTACTCCGACACCGGGTGGCCCCCCGCCAGGGACGGGGAGCCCGCCGACGGCGGCAGCGCCGGCAGGTCGACCACCGACACCCGGATCACCCGGCCCTGCGAGGTCACCACGCCCACCTCGCCGCGCACGGTCGAGGGCACCACCGACACCAGCACGTCGTGTGCCTTGCGCTCCTCGGCGGCCGCCAGCGGCGTGGCGTCGGCGGTGCGGGCCAGCAGGCCGGTGGACGACAGCAGCACCAGGCACGGATCGTCGGCCACCTGCAGCGGCACGGGCTCGGGCCGCGCCGCGCCCGACGATTCCAGCAGCACCGTGCGGCGCGGCGTGCCGTAGGTCTTGGCCACGTCGGCGAGCTCGCTCGACACGACCTTGCGCAGCCGCTCCGGCGACGACAGGATGGCCGTCAGCTCGGCGATCTCCTCGGTGAGCCGCTCCTTCTCCCGCTCCAGCTCCAGCTTGTCGTAGCGGGTCAGCCGGCGCAGCGGCGTGTCGAGGATGTAGACGGCCTGGGTCTCCGACAGCTCGAAGATCTCCATCAGCCGGGTGCGGGCGTGGGCCGCGTCGTCCGACGACCGGATGACCTGGATGACCTCGTCGATGTTGAGCAGCGCGATGATCAGGCCGTCGACCAGGTGCAGCCGATCCTCCCGCTTGCGGCGGCGATGCTCCGAGCGGCGGCGCACCACCTCGATGCGATGATCGACGTACACCTGGAGCAGCTCGCGGAGCCCGAGAGTCTGCGGCCGCCCGTCGACCAGGGCGACGTTGTTGATGCCGAAGGTCTCCTCCATCGGCGTCAGCCGGTAGAGCTCCTCCAGCACGCCCTCGGGGTTGAACCCGTTCTTGATCTCGATGACCAGCCGCAGGCCCTTGTGGCGGTCGGTGAGGTCCTTCAGATCGGAGATGCCGGTGAGCTTCTTGGCCTGCGCCAGCTCCTTGATCTTGGCGGTGACCCGCTCGGGGCCCACGTTGAACGGCAGCTCGGTGACCACCAGGCCCTTGCGGCGCGGCGTCACCTGCTCGACGGCGACCTTCGCCCGCATGCGGAAGGTGCCACGGCCCTTGGCGTAGGCGTCGCGGATGCCGTCGAGACCGATGATGATGCCGCCGGTCGGCAGGTCGGGGCCGGGCACGAACCGCATCAGCTCGTCGAGGCTCGCGTCGGGCTTCTTGATCAGGTGGCGGGCGGCGGCGATGACCTCGACCAGGTTGTGGGGCGCCATGTTCGTGGCCATGCCGACCGCGATGCCGGTGGTGCCGTTGACCAGCAGGTTCGGAAAGGCCGACGGCAGCACCGTCGGCTCGACCTCCTGACCGTCGTAATTGGGCCGGAAGTCGATGGTCTCCTCGTCGATCGACTGCACCATGAGCATGGCCGCCGGGTCGAGTCGCGCCTCGGTGTAGCGCATCGCGGCGGGCGAGTCGTCGGGCGAGCCGAAGTTGCCGTGCCCGTCGACCAGCGGCATGCGCATCGAGAACCCCTGGGCCATGCGCACCAGGGCGTCGTAGATCGCGGTGTCGCCGTGCGGATGCAGCTTGCCCATCACGTCGCCGACGACCCGCGACGACTTGACGTGCCCCCGGTCGGGCCGCAGGCCCATCTCGCTCATCGAATAGAGGATGCGACGCTGCACGGGCTTCAGACCGTCACGCGCGTCGGGCAGCGCACGCTGGTAGATGACCGAGTAGGCGTATTCGAGGTAGCTCGTACGCATCTCGGAGGAAACGTCGATGTCGACGATGCTCTCTTCGAAGTCCTCTTCAGGGGGCGGGGTGGTCGTTCGTCGGGCCATGCCGAACATTGTGCCGTGTCCCGCCGACGTTCTCGCACAACAGGCACCCGACGGCCCCGCCCGGGAGCGGCGCGAACGGACGGGCACCACACGAACCGGGACCCGCCCTGGCGGCCCCATCCGGCGCGGCCGGACGATCCGGCGGCCCGGCCGGGCGGCCCGTCAACGCGGCCGATCAGGTGGCCCGCTCAGGTGGCCCTCCGCGGTCCGGCCGGGCGGTCGGTGTCGGCGCGGGGCGGACCGGCGGGGCGGCCGGCCCCGCGTGAACCTACAGCCGCGGACGGGCGCCGAGGTACGACAGGGCCTTGACGGCGAGGCGGTTGCCGGCGGCGAGGGCCTCGGCCGGCGGCTTGCCCTCCAGCCACGCCGGCAGGAAACCGGCCGTGAACGCGTCGCCGGCGCCGGTGCCGTCGACGATGCGGTCGACGGGATCGCTGGGCACGCGGACCGGCTCGCGGGTGCCGCCGTACCAGAGCGCGCCCTCGGCGGCCATCTTGATCACGACCTGCGGGAACCAGGCGGTGAGCACCTTGGCCGCGGCCTCGGCGTCGTCACGGCCCGTCAGCACCCTGGCCTGGTCGGTGTTGGCGAACAGCAGCTTGGCGCCGTGGGTCCACTCCAGGAACGGCTCGGCGCCCGTGCGTTCGAGCGGCGCCGCCGACGCGCAGTCGATCGAGATCGTCATGCCGCCGCGGCGCGCGGCCTCAAGGGCCGACAGGCCCGCCTCACGGGACCCCTCGTTGATCAGGGTGTAGCCCGACAGGTGCAGGTGACCGCCGCCGGAGAACAGGTCGCGGGGAAGGTCCTCGGGAGAGAGGGCGGCGTTGGCTCCCGGGTCGGACAGCATGGTGCGCTCGCCCTTGTGGGTCACCAGGACCACACAGGTGCCCGTCGGGCGCTCGGGGTCCATCACCAAGCGGGCGTCGACGCCGTACCCCATGAGCTCCATGTCACGATTGCGGCCGGTGATGTCGGCGCCTCTGCGGCCCACGAAGGCCACCTCGCTGCCCTCGACGGCGAGCCAGGAGGCGATATTGGCCCCCGAGCCGCCGCCGTGCATCGTGACAACGGCGGGGGTGTCGCTGGCTCGGGCAAGCGGATAGCGGGCGCGCGCCACCGCGTCGGTCATGAGATCGCCCACCACGACCACCCGCGTCATGATGTCACCGCCTTGCTACTGCAGTGGGAAGAGGCTGACGTGGAAAAACCTAACAGTTTCCGGCGGACGTGTGGGGCATAGAGCCGATGCCGCTCCGCCTTCGATGCACAAGCGTTGCCCAACCACTCCACCCGCTCCGGCCCGGCGAGTAAGGACGGCCCGGCTCCGGCCCGTCTCACCTGGCCGATCGGCCGGGCAAACCGGGTCAGATCTAGCATGCAGGGGTGGACGCACAGCATGTGGACGCACCATATCCGGCGCACTGGGAGGCCGACGTCGTCCTGTCCGACGGTGGGACCGCTCACCTGCGTCCCATCAGGCCCGACGACGGCGACCTGCTGCGGGCCTTCTACTCGCGGCTGTCCGCCCAGTCGATCTACTTCCGCTTCTTCGGGCCGCGGCCCCGGCTCTCCGACCGCGAGGTCACCAGGTTCACCAACGTCGACTACGTCGACCGGGTCGCACTGATCGCCACCATCGGCCCCGACATGGTGGCGGTCGTCCGCTACGACCGCATCAAGGGCGAGGAGGCCGAGGTCGCCTTCCTCGTCGAGGACGCCCACCAGGGGCGCGGCGTCGCCACCGTGCTGCTCGAACACCTGCGCGCCGCCGCCAGAGAACGCGGCGTCACCAGGTTCATCGCCGACGTGCTGCCCAACAACCGGCGGATGATCGGCGTGTTCCGGCAGGCCGGCTACACCGCGCAGAGCACGTTCGCCGACGGAGTCGTGCGGATGACCCTCGACCTCAGCCCCACCGAGATCGCCGAGGAGATCATCAGCGTCCGCGAGCACCGGGCCGAAGCGCGTTCCATCCAGCGGCTGCTCACGCCCACCTCCGTCGCCGTCATCGGCGCCGCCCGCGAACCCGGCGGCGTCGGCCACACCGTGCTGCGCAACCTGCTCGCCGCCGACTTCGCCGGGCCCGTCTACCCGGTGCACCGCACGGCCCGGGCGCTCGCCGCCGTCCAGGCCCACCCCACCGTCTCCAGCATCGACGGCGACGTCGACCTCGCCGTGGTCGCCGTCCCGGCCGAAGGGGTGCTGGAACTCGTCGAAGAATGCGCCCGCAAAGGCGTGCACGGGCTCGTGGTCGTGTCGTCCGGGTTCGGCGAAAGCGGCGCCGAAGGCCGGGCCAGACAGGACGAACTGGTCCGCATCGCGCGCGCCAACGGCATGCGCGTCGTCGGGCCCAACTGCCTCGGCATCGCCAACACCGACCCCCGCGTACGCCTCAACGCCACCCTCTCACCCACCATGCCCCCGCGCGGCCGCGTCGGCTTCTTCAGCCAGTCGGGCGCCCTCGGCGCCGCCCTGCTGCAGCGCGTCGCCGAGCGCGGCATGGGCATCTCCACGTTCGTCTCCGCCGGCAACCGGGCCGACGTGTCGGGCAACGACCTGCTGCAGTACTGGGAAGAAGACCCCGCGACCGAGGTGATCCTGCTCTACCTGGAATCGCTCGGCAACCCGCGCAAATTCACCCGCCTGGCCCGCCGCATCTCCCGCACCAAGCCCATCGTGCTGGTCAGAAGCGGCCGCGGCGCCGTGCCCAGCGGCCACTCCGCCCCCGTGCTGAAACTGCCCGACTCGGCGCTCGGCTCGCTGTTCGACCACGCCGGCGTCATCCGCGTCGCCGACCTGACCCAGCTGTTCGACGTGGCCCAGCTGCTGGCGTACCAGCCCGCACCGGCCGGGCCGCGGGTGGGGGTGGTCAGCAACTCCGACGCGCTCACCCTGCTGGCCCTCGACGCCTGCGGCCCGGCGGGGCTGCGGCCGAGCGAGCCGGTGAACCTCGGCGCCGACGCCGGGCCCGCCGACTACCGCCGGGTCCTGCCCGGGCTGTTCGCCGGCAACGACTCGGTCGTCGCCATCTACACGCCGCCGATCCCCGGCGCCGACGACGAGGTCGCGGCCGAACTGCGGCAGGCCGCCGAACGGGCCGGCAAGCCCGTCGTCGCCACGTTCCTCGGCCGCGGCGGCATGCCGGCCGCGCTGCGCGTCACCGCAGAAGGCGAGCCCGGCAAAGGCTCCATCCCCTCCTACCCGGCCCCCGAGGAAGCCGTGCGGGCCCTCGCCCACGTCGTCAGATACGCCGAATGGCGCCGCCGCCCCGCCGGCCGGGTGCCCGACCCCGCCGAACTCGGCGGCATCGACGAGGCCGCCGCGCGGCAGGTCGTCGAGCGGGCGCTCGGCGACGGCCCCGGACCGGTCACCATCGACGCCGCCGAACTGCTCGGCCACTACGGCATCGAAGTGTGGCCCGCCGAAATCGTGGGCTCCCCCGGCCAAGCCGTCGAAGCGGCCCGCCGCATCGGCCCCCCGGTCGCCCTCAAATCCGTCGACCCCGGCGCCGCCCGCCGCGCCGGCACGGTGCGGCTCGGCCTCGCCGGCCCGGAAGCCGTACGGGAGGCGTACCGGGACCTGTCCGGGCAGCTCGGCCCCGGCGCCGTGCTCGCCGTACAGCGCATGGTGCCCCAACCGGCCGTGCCGACCACCGTGTCCGTCATCGAAGACCCCCACTACGGCTCGGTCATCTCCTTCGGCCTCGGCGAAGTCACCGCCAGGCTGCTCGACGACCGCGGCTACCGGCTCGCGCCCCTCACCCGCGAAGACGCGGCCGCGCTCGTGCGGTCGGTGCGGGCCGCGCCGCTGCTGCTCGGCGACTACGGCTACCCGCCCGTCGCCGTGGCCGCCTTGGAGGACCTGCTGGTCCGGCTCGGCCTGCTCGCCGACGCCTTCCCCGAAGTGCTGCGCCTCGACCTGGACGAAGTCCTGGTCGGCGAACACGACGTCAGCGTGCTCGGCGCCCGCGCCCGGCTGCGCCACCCCGTGGGCCACCGCTCCGACAGCGGGCCCCGCAGGCTGCGCGAAGCCGAGCCCTCCGGCGACGAAGACACCTCGGGGTGAAAGCGCACCCTCGAACAGGGCAGGATGGAAGCATGAGGGAAACCCGAGTCTCGGCCGCGGGCCTGCGCGAAGCCATCGAGCGCAGCGGCTACTATCCCGACCTGGTCGCCGACGCCGTCGAGTCCGCGCTGGGCAAGGAAGAGGTCGTGGCGTACGTCGTGCACCACGAGGCCACCTTCGATCCCGCGATGGAGGTGCGGCGGCACATCACCGTGGTCGTGCTCTCGCCCACCAGGCTGCTGGTCTGCCACACCGACGAGCATCCCCCGGCCGAGGGCGTGCCGACCGCCCACGCCTCCACCACCACCGAGGCCGTGCGGCTCAGCCGCATCCAGTCCGTGGCCGTGACCCGGCTCGTGCCCGATCCCGCCACCTACGTCCCCGGCATGCCGCCCAGCGAGGTCACCCTCAGCATCGGCTGGGGCGCCATCTCCCACATCGATTTGGAACCCGCCACCTGCGGAGACGAGAACTGCGAGGCCGATCACGGCTACACTGGCGCGATCACGGCCGACGACCTGCAGCTACGGGTCAGCGAAGCCGCCGACGGCGCCGACGCGGTGGCCCACGTGCTCGACTTCGCCAAGGCGCTGTCGGCCGCGACGACCGGGTCGGCCGTCTGACGCGCCGGCCGCCACACCGCCGACGGAGGTGAGCACCCCGATGAGCCCGTTGATCACCTGCGCCGAGCTGGCCGCCCGCGTCTCCGAGGTGACCCTGCTGGACATCCGCTGGCGGCTCGGTGGCCCGCCCGGCATCGAGGCCTACCGCAAAGGGCACATCCCCGGCGCCGTCTTCTGCGACCTCGACCGCGACCTGGCGGGCCCGCCCGGCCCGCTCGGCCGCCATCCGCTGCCCGACATCGGGCGCTTCCAGGCCGCCATGCGGCGGCTCGGCGTGAGCAACGACCGGCCGGTGGTCGTCTACGACGACGCCGACTCCACCACCGCCGCCCGCGCCTGGTGGACCCTCCGCTACTTCGGCCACACCGACACCCGGGTGCTCGACGGCGGCTTCCGCGCCTGGACCGCCGGTCGGCTCCCCTCGACCGTCGACGTGCCCCGACCCGAGCCCGGCGACTTCACCGCCGTCGCCGGCGGCATGCCGATCCTCGACGCCGAACACGCCGGTCACCTCGCCCACACCGGCGTGCTGCTCGACGCCAGAGCCCCCGAACGCTACCGGGGCGAAACCGAGCCCATCGACCCGGTCGCCGGACACATCCCCGGCGCCGTCTGCGCCCCCACCGCGGGCAACGTCGACCCCACCGGCAGCTTCCTGCCCAGCGACGCACTGCGCCGGCGCTTCGCCGCCATGGGCGCCACCGGCGACACCGAAGTGGGCGTCTACTGCGGCTCCGGCGTCACCGCCGCCCACGAAGTCCTCGCCCTGGAACTCGCCGGCGTGAACGCCGCCCTCTACGTCGGCTCCTGGTCCAACTGGGTGACCGACCCCGCCCGCCCCGTCGCCACCGGCTGAACCGCCCACCGTGCCCCACAAGGCACGGCACCCGCCCGGCCCCACCCCGCCCCCAGGCACACGAACCCCGTCACACCGCCCCCGGCGGCGGCCAAAGCCGTAGACGGAGCGTCGCCACAGACCAGCCGGCGATGAAACCGCGCCATCAGCGCCAAGGTGTCCTCGTCACGCACCGGCACCACACTCGCCACGACACAGCCCGAGCCCCGATCGAGAAACGTCCCCGCAAGCCCCAGCGGCGCCCCATCGGCCGGCGCATGCGCCATACCCCCATCACAGGCCGACAGCACCACCAGCCGCGGCGTCCGCGCCAGCCGCAGCAGGTCGTACGCCATCAACGGGCCGTCCTCCAACGCGATGCGCGACAGCAACGGACTGCGTGCGCAAAAGACGCCATGGGCGGCGATATGCACCAAATCCGCGCACCCGAGCGCCGCGAGCACCTCAGCACGTCGCGCCGCCACCCGGACGCTGTACCGATGAATCCCGGCCACCACGTCCGCCTCGGCCACGGCATGCTCCAAATCCGGCCCCGCCACCACCGCCACCCTGAAAACCCCTCCCACGAACCGATCGCCGCGACGGTCGCCGGGCATGCGGGTGGGCCCGTCCTGGTGCGGTTCCGCGTGCCGGTCCTCGGGTGCCCGGCCGGGCCTGCTGCGGGACGGCCCTACGGGGCCGTCGTCGGATATGGAGGTGGGCCCGTAGTCGGATGTGCGGGTGGGCCTGCTGGGCGGTGATCCTGCGGGCCGGCTTTGGGGTGTGCGGGAGGCGCTGTACTGCGATGATCTCGTGGGCTGGTCTTCGGGCATACCGGTAGGCCTGAGCTCGGGTGGTCTCACGGGCCGGCTCTCCTGGGTTCCGCTGGTCCCATTCCCGGGTGCCTGCAGGGGCGGCCTCCATGCCATGGCATGCGGCTCGCCGGACGCGGCGGCCAGCCACGCGGCGGCGCTGGGGGCCACGCACACCGGACGGCCCCGCAGCGGAGGCAACGCCCCCCAGGGCAGCGTGTGCAGGGCACCCGTCGGCACGATCACCAGCGGGCGGCCGTCCGGCGCGTCGGCCAACGGGCCGAGCACCAACCGCGCCACCAGGTCCCCCTCCCGCTCGACGGCGGCCCTCGCACCCGCCACACCCGGGCCGTCCGCTCGCGAGACGGCCTCGCTCACGTCGTCACCCGACCCGCAGCGCCCGCCGCCGTCCGCGCCACCCCCCGCAGGCGAGCCGGTGCGCAGCCCGTTAGGGCGACAAGGGCCACCGTGGACGTCGACATCGTCGGCGCAGGCTTCGGCCTGGGTGTCGGCTTGGTCGCAGGTGTCGGTGTCGGCTGGTCGTGGAGTGGGTGTGGTGTCCTGACACTGTGTTGGTGGGCGGGCACCGGCATGGGGATCGGCGGTGGCTTCGGTCCGGGTATCGGTTGCGGCATGGGTGCGGGGATCGGGACGGAGGTCGAGGCGGGGACCGTCAGGGGCGCCCAGGTCCCGTAGGCCGATGCGCCGCAGGGCGTAGCGGAGTCGTACGGTGGCCTCTGCGGCGCTGCGGTAGGAGCCGAGGCGGAGGAGGGCGAGGCCGTCGCGGGTCACGGTGACCGCGGCGAGGTCGTCGTCGTGGCGGACCAGCTCGATCAGCACCGCGTCGCCGAGCGCCGCCCGCAGTGCGGCGACGGTGAAGCTCGTCAGCGGCGGCTCGGAGCGCACCGTGGCCCGCCAGCGTTCCGCCCACGCGAGCACGGTGGCGGGGCGGCCGGTCTCCAGCGCGAGCCCGAGGCCGAAGGCCGCGAGGTCTTCGGCGGTGCGGGCGACATGAGCGCGCACGTGCGCGGGCCCACCGACCCTGCCGAGTGCGGCGAGCCCGGCCCGGGCGGCGGCGAGGGCCCGCGCGTGATCGCCGGCGAGCCGCTCGCGCATCGCGACCGCGTGCCTCCGGACCACGGTCCGCCCGCCGCGGGCGATCACCAGGTCGAGTTGTGCCCGGACGGTCACATCATCGCCGAGGTCGAGGGCGAGCCCGGAGGCGAAGAGCCGCAGGGGAGCGGCCACGGCGGCCCGGCCGCCGGTCTCCAGCGCGTCGGCGCAGGCGAGGGTGTCGGCGAGCAGGGCCGGCGAGGCGGCCTCCAGGGCCCGGCGGGCCCGTACGGCGACCTCGTCGGCCAGCGGCGCCCAGTCGGCCCGGCCCTGCCCGCGTAGCTCGTCGCGAGCGGCGTGGGCGAGTTCCAGCGCCCGGTGCGGGTCGCCGCTCAGCAGCTCGACGCGGGCCAGCAGGAGCCGGGCCTCCGCCAGGTGGACCAGGGCGCCGGCGGCGGCCAGCTCCGGTACGGCGAGGTCGAGCAGTGCCCTGGCCTCACCGGGCAGCCTGGCCGCGATCAGCGCCTCGGCGAAGTCGGCCCGCAGCGCGGCCAGCCGCTCGGGGCAGCCGGACAGCAGCCGTTCGGCCGCCTCGTACGCGGAGAACGCGGCGGGGATGTCGCCGCGCCGCGCCGCGTTGAACGACAGGTTGGCCTCGGCGAGCGCCACCACGTGGTCGAGGCCGGCCGCTTGTGCGACCCTGCGGCACTCGGCCAGGTCGCCGGCCCCCGCCCGGTGGTCCTCCAGGTAGGTGTGCGCCAGGCCCCTGTTCAGCAGGGCCGCGGCGAGCAGGCGGGGGTCGCGAGGGGTGCCGGGGGCGGCGAGCGCCCGGTCGCACTGGCGCACCGCCTCGTGGTGCCGGCCGAGCCTGGCCAGCGTGATGGCCCGCTGGACGCACAGCGCGGCCAGGTCCGCGCCCGTCAAGCCGGGCTCGGCCTGATCGGCGAGGCGCAGGGCGCCGACAGGGTCGCCGAGTTCGGTGCGCACCGACACCAGCGACATGCGGGCCTGCGCGGCGCGGCGGGGCACGGCGCCGCCCCGCCGGACGGCCTCCCGCAGGTGGGTTTCGGCGAGCGGCAGGTCGCCGAGTTCCCGCGCGGCGAGCGCGAGGGCCCGCAGCGCCACCGAGGCCGCCTCGTCGTGTCCTTCGCGATCGGCCCGCTCCAGCGCCGCCCGGGCGCGGTCCTGGGCCCGTCTGGGATCGGCGACCGAGGTCCGGACGGCCTCCTCGGCGTCGGCGAGCGGGTCGCCGCGGTCATTCACGTACGCATAGCCAGCGGGTGGCCACTGGCGGGCGTCCGGGCCGATGCCAGGCCACGCTGAGCCAGCCGGGCGGCAGCCCGGTCGCCGCGAAGTGCCCCGTGCGGGACGGGATCCGCACCTCGCTGTCCCGCAGAGTGCGGATCTCCACCGTGGAGCCGACGTCGCCCTCGCTGGAGTCGCCCTCGCCGGCGGGCCGGGCCGCGCCGGGACCGGTGCCGTCGGACGCCATGCCGGAGTCGTCTCGCCGGTCGAACTCCGGAGCGGCCCGGACCTGACCGGCCACGTCGACCCGCCCGTCGCAGAACGCGAACTCGACCTCGATCGTCACCTCGTCGCTCGTGAAGCGGACGAGGCGAGGCTCGTCGCCGGAGCGGGCCCCGACCCCGCCCGGCAGCGGAACGGGCTGGGCCGTCGTGGCGCCGGGGAGCCGCAGGGCCCACGCGGCCTCGGCGTCGGCACCGACCGCAGCGGGGGCCGGGTCGGTCCCGGCGGCCAGCCGCAGCGCGGCCAGCAGATAGACGTCGTCGATCACCGGATCCATCGCTGGGCCTCCTCGGCACGTGCGGGTGCACGGTCCTGCGTCACGAGCCTGCCGTGTAGTCGCGGGACGTGCGCGGGCGGTGGGCTTGGGTGGGGCGGCCGGCCCTGGGTGGGTGCGGGCGGGTGGTGGTGTGCGCTGGCGGGTGGGTCGTTGTCGGCCAGGAGCTCTGCAGCGGGGCGCGGGGTGTGCGCTGGCGGTGGGCTTGGGTGAGGTGGCTGCTGACGGCGGGCTTGGGGTGGGCGGTGGTGTGCGCTCGCGGGAGAGCGGGTGTGGGTCATGAGGTCTCCAGCAGGGCGCGGAGTTTGCGTAGGCAGCGGCCACGGGTGGGGCCGATGCTGCCGATGGGGAGGCCCAGGCGGGCGGCGATGCGCGCGTAGCCGGCGTCGGGTGCGGTGACGAGCAGGGTCAGCAGGCTGCGGCACGGCTCGGGGAGGGCGTTGACTCCGCGCCACAGGCGGCGGCCTTCGTCGGCGGACAGTACGGCCATCGCCGGGTCGGCGTCGGGCTGGATCGACTCTGGTGGCTCGGCCGACAGTCGTTCGCGCCGGGTCTTCCGGCAGAGCCGGATCGCCTCGTGCTTGGTGGTCGTGACGAGCCAGGCCCCGACCTTGGCCGGGTCGCGGATCGTGTCCCAGTGTTCGACCAGCCTCAGCCAGGCGGCCTGGACGGCGTCGGCGGCGTCGGCCGCGGTGAGTCCGAAGGCGCGGGCGACCGCCCACATGCGGGGGCCGTGGTCGGCGGTGAGGCGCTCCCATGTCTCGCGGCCGGGGACGGCGGGTCCGCCCTCCGGCTCGCCGCCGTCATCCGGGCGTGCCCGAGGGTCCGGAGGCGGGGCAACGGGTGGGCTTTGGGACGCGTCCACGGGCACGGAGGGCGGGTCCGCGGATGGGGTGCGCGCGGGTGGGCTTTCGGGCGTGTCCATGGGCGGGGTGATCGGCAGGGTCATCGGCGGTACCTGGCGTCAATCGGCGACTGGTGACTCGATGTTATCGACTGACGACTCTGTGTGTTCGCCGGTTTACCCTTTGCGGCGAGGGGTGCCTGGACGCCGGTGCCCTGATGGGGGCCCATGGGGCGACAGGGAGTATTGTTAAATTTGTTTACCTATCAGTGCTATGCCGCTCAGGTCCGCTGTCAATCACGATTCGATATGACCATGCTCTGGTGCCCGGACGCCAACGGACGGTAGTCTCTCCTACAGTCACTTGTGATCATCCCGACACGAGGACGTTGGGGAAGGCGAACCTCGTCGAATCGGGAGGTCCGGTGTCTGCTCGTGGCGTGCTGTATGTCCACTCGGCCCAGCCTGCGCTGTGCCCGCACATCGAATGGGCGGTCGCGGGTGTCCTTGGCGTGCCCGTCGACCTGACGTGGACCCCCCAGCCCGCCGCGCCCGGCTGCGTGCGCACCCAGGCGGAGTGGGAGGGCAGACCGGGCACCGCCGCCACGATCACTTCGTCGCTGATGGGGTGGCAGCGGATCCGGTTCGAGATCACCGAGGACGCCTCTCCGGGCGTCGATGGGGCCCGGCACGCCTATACCCCCACGCTGGGCGCCTTCTCGGCCGTGGTGGGGGCCAATGGTGACATTCTCGTGCCGGAAGATCGCTTGCGCAACACGATGCTGATGGCGGCGCAGGGCCGGGTCGTGCTGGAGGAGGAGCTCGACCGGCTGCTCGGCAAGCAGTGGGACGAGGAGCTGGAGCCCTTCAGGTACGCCGGCGACGGCGCCCCCGTCCGCTGGCTGCACGCGGCGGTGTGACGCGGGTTTCTCCGCCGGACCCCGGGTAGGGGGCGGGTGTGAACACCGATGACCTCCACCGCCCGGAAGGCGAGCCCGCCGACGAGGACACCGCGGCTCGGGTGGCCGACATCGACCGGAGGCTGGCCGTGCTGCGGGCCGGCCTTACCGGGCCGGGCGTCGACGGTCCCGCCGACGCGGCCGACGCGGGCACCATGCTGAACGTGCAGGACGAGACCCAGCAGATGATCGACACCTTGGAGAACGAGAAGCGCCGCCTGCTGGGCGAGTGAGGGCGCTCAGAGGGGGATGTTGCCGTGGGCGCCCCGGGCCGGGGTGGCCTGGGCGAGCACGCGGGCGATGGCGCCGCGCGTCTCCTTGGGCGAGATGATCTCGTCGACGACGCCGAGTTCGATGGCGCGCCGCAGCCCGCCGGACACTTTCTCGTGTTCTTCGGCGAGTTTCGCCTCCAGGGCGGACCGCTCTGCTTCGGGCACGGCCGCCAGTTCGCGGCGCTTGATGACCCGTACGGCGGCCACCGACCCCATCACGGCGACCACGCCGGTTTCCCAGGCGAACACCCGGGTGGCGCCGAGGGCCCGGGAGTTCATGGCGATGTAGGCCCCGCCGTACGCTTTGCGGGTGACCACGGTGACCCTGGGCACGGACGCTTCGGCGAAGGCGTGCAGCAGTTTGGCGCCCCGGCGCACCACGCCGCCGTGTTCTTGGCCGACGCCCGGCAGGTAGCCGGGGGTGTCGACCAGCACGACCATCGGCACCCCGAACGCGTCGCACATGCGCACGAACCGGGCGGCTTTTTCGGCGGACGCGGAGTCGAGGCAGCCGCCGAGCCGCAGCGGGTTGTTGGCGAGCACGCCGACGGTGCGGCCGTTGAGGCGGCCGAGCGTGGTGACCATGTTGGGCGCCCACTTGGGGTGCAGTTCCACGCCGGGCTCGTCGAGCAGCCCTTCGACCAGCGGGTGCACGTCGTAGGCGCGGCGCGGCGATTCGGGCAGCAGCGCGGAGAAGTCGACCTCTGCGACGTCGCCGGTGCGGAGGCGGCCCTGGTGGCCCAGCAGCACGGCGAGGCGTCGTGCCTGTACGTAGGCGTCGGTCTCGTCGCCCACCACGATGTGCGCCACGCCGCTGCGCCGGCTGTGCGGCTCGGGGCCGCCGAGTCCCGCCATGTCGATCTGTTCGCCGGTCACGCTGCGCACGACGTCGGGTCCGGTGACGAAGATGCGGCCCTGCTCGGCCAGGATGACGATGTCGGTCAGCGCCGGCCCGTACGCCGCTCCGCCGGCGGCGGGCCCGAGCACGACCGACAGCTGCGGCACCACGCCGGAGGCGTGGGTCATCGCGCTGAACATGCGGCCCATGCCGTGCAGCGATTCGGCGCCTTCGTGGATGCGGGCCCCGCCGGAGTGCCACAGCCCGATGACGGGGACCCGCTCGCGCACCGCGACGTCGTAGGCGTGCACGATGTGCTCGCAGCCTTCGCCGCCCATGGCCCCGCCCTGCACGCGCGCGTCGCTGCAGAACGCGACCACCGGCACCCCTTCGACGCGGCCGGTCGCGGCGAGCACGCCGCTGCGGTCGGCCGGCGTGATCGGATGCATGGATCCGTTGTCGAACAGCGCGCCGAGGCGTACCTGCGGGTCGCGGGGGTCGGTGGGCTTCTGCTCGGCACCCCCGGCCGTCACTCCGCTGTCGAGAATCGTCACGGCTGCTCCTTCGCGGACGTCGGTGCCGGTGCGGGCACCGATGCGGACGGCTGGCGTGCGGACGGTGCCCGCACGATGGCTCAGGGTCCTCGGGCGGCCCGGACGTGGTGAACGGGTGCGCCGAACGGCCCTGTGCCCCGCCGGGACGGTCCGGCGGGCGGCGGGGGGTGGGTCTGGAGGTGGGGGCGAACCGACGTCAGACGGAGACGAAGGCCACGGCGACGTTGTGGCCGCCGAACCCGAACGAGTTGTTGATGGCGGCGATGCGCCCGGACGGCAGCTCGCGCGGCTCGTCGCGGACGATGTCGACTTCGACGCCGTCGTCGAGGTCGTCGACGTTGATGGTGGCGGGCACGACACGCTCGCACAACGCCATGATCGTGAAGACAGACTCGATGCCGCCGGCGCCGCCGAGCAGGTGACCGGTCATCGACTTGGTGGCGGTCACCAGCGGGTGGGCGCCGATGGTGTCCTTGATCGCGATGGTCTCGACGACGTCGCCCGCGGGCGTCGAGGTGGCGTGCGCGTTGATGTGCTTGATCTCGGCCCCGGTGAGCCGGGCGTCGGCGAGGACCCGGTTGATGGCGGACCTGATGCCGGTGCCGGTCGGCTCCGGCTGGGCGATGTGGTGGGCGTCGGCGGAGTAGCCGACCCCGGCCGCCTCGGCGTAGATGCGCGCGCCGCGGGCGGTCGCGTGCTCGTACGACTCCAGGACCACGATGCCGGATCCCTCGCCCAGCACGAATCCGTCGCGGTTCTTGTCGAACGGCCGCGAGGCACGCTCGGGCTCGTCGTTGCGGGTCGACATGGCCCGCATCGCGGCGAACGAGCCGACGTTCAGCGGGTGGATGGCGGCCTCGGTGCCTCCGGCGACGACCACGTCGGCGCGGCCCGAGCGGATCATCTCGATGCCGTAGCCGATGGATTCGGCGCCGGTGGCGCAGGCGCTGACGGTGGCGTGGACCCCGGCGGTGGCGCCGAGGTCGATGCCGATCCAGCCGGCCGCGCCGTTCGGCATGAGCATGGGCACGGTGTACGGCGACAGCCGCTGCCAGCCCCGCTCCTTGAAGGTGTCGTAGGCCGACAGCACCGTGGTGATCCCGCCGATGCCGCTGCCCACGACGACGCCGAGCCGGTCGGATTCCACTTTGGGCGTGCCCGCGTCGACCCACGCCTGGCGCGCGGCGATCAGCGCGAACTGCTCGGCCCGGTCGAGTCTGCGCGCCTCCGGCCGAGGGATCGTCTCGCCCGGTTCGACGGCGACCCGACCGGCGAACTTCACCGGCACGGAGTCGACCCAGTCATCGGTGAGCGGGCGAATGCCCGACCGTCCCGCGAGGAGCGCCGACCAGGACGAGGCGACGTCTCCGCCGAGGGGCGTCGTCGCGCCGAGCCCGGTGACGACGACACGTACCCGGTCTGTACTCACGTGGCTGCTCCTTGCGTGCTATGGGATGACGCGCCTGGGCGCTCAGCCCTGGATGAACGAGATGACGTCCTTGACGGACTTGAGGTTCTTGAGCTGGTCGTCGGGGATCTCGACGCCGAACTCGTCCTGTGCCGCGACCGCGATCTCGACCATGGACAGCGAGTCGATGTCGAGGTCGTCGACGAAGCTCTTCTCCGGAGTGACCTCGGCGGCCGGAATGCCGGTGATCTCATTGATGATCTTGCCGAGGCCCTCGAGGATCTCCTGCTCGGTCACTGCTGCCATTGTGGTGCTCTCCTTGACTGATGGTGTTACCTGCGGGCCGAACGGCGCTGCTGTGGCCGTGCGGGTCCATGGTGGCGGTCGGTGGCTGCGTGGCGGTCGATGGTCACGGTGACGATCACGGGATCTCGATGACCTGACCGGCGTACGTGAGACCGGCGCCGAAGCCGAAAAGCAGGGCGAGCCCGCCCGAGGGCACCTCGCCGCGCTCGATCATGTGGGAGAGCGCGAGCGGGATGGACGCCGCCGAGGTGTTGCCGGCCTGCACGATGTCGCGGGCGATCACGGCGTTGTCGGCACCGAGCTTGCGGGCGATGGCCTCGATGATGCGCAGGTTGGCCTGGTGCGGGATGAACGCCGCGAGCTCGGCCGGGTCGACGCCGGCCCGTTCGCAGGCGAGCCTGGCCACCGGGTGCAGTGCCGTGGTGGCCCAGCGGAACACCGCCTGACCCTCTTGGTGGAGGAAGGAGTTGCGGTCGGCGATGGTGATGGCCTCGGCCTTGTCGCCGGCGCTGCCCCACACCACCGGGCCGATGCCCGGCGTGTCGGCCGGGCCGACCACGGCGGCCCCGGCCCCGTCGGCGAAGATCACGGCCGTGGACCGGTCGGTCCAGTCGACCCAGTTGGAGAACTTCTCGGTGCCGACGACCAGCACGTGCGTCGCCGTCCCGGTCTGGATGGCCGAACTCGCGGCGGCCAGGGCATAGCAGAAGCCGGCGCAGGCGGCGTTGAGGTCGTAGGCGCCGGGCGCCTGGATGCCGAGCCGGTGGGCGACGCGGCAGGCGGCGTTGGGGATCGGCGCCTCCATGGTGCAGGTCGCGACGATCACCAGGTCGATGTCGGCGGCACCGAGGCCGCTGGCCGCGAGGGCCTTGCCGCCGGCCTGGACGGCCAGGTCGATCTCGGTCTCCTCGGGCCCGGCGAGCCGCCGCTCGGCGATGCCCACCCGGCTCCGGATCCATTCGTCGCTGGTTTCCATGGTCTTGGCGAGGTCGTCGTTGGTGACGACGTTGGCCGGCTGGTAGCCGCCGAAGGCCATGACCTTCGCACCGGGCACGCCTGCGGGAATCCTCACTTGACCGTCTCCTCGCTGATCAGTTCGCGGGCCGCTTCGAGGTCGTCCGGCTTCTTCAGGGCGACCGTGCGGACGCCACGGAGCGCGCGTTTGGCGAGGCCGGTGAGGGTGCCGCCGGGGACCAGTTCGATCATGGCGGTGACGCCGAGCCGTTGCATCGTCTCCATGCAGGAGTCCCAGCGGACCGGCGCGGCGACCTGGTCGACGAGCCTGGCGAGGAACTCCGCGCCCGAGGTGACCACGGCGCCGTCGGAGTTCTGCAACAGGGGCACGCGGGGGTCGGCGGGGGTGACGGCCGCGGCGGCGGTGCGCAGCTGGTCGACGGCGGGGGCCATGTGGACGGTGTGGAACGCCCCCGCGACCGAGAGCGAGCGCAGCCGTGCACGGGCGGGCGGGTCGGCGGACAGGGCGGCGAGGGCCTCCAGCGTGCCCCCGGCGACGATCTGACCGGCGCCGTTGCGGTTGGCCGGAGTGAGCCCGTGACTTTCGAGCGTGGCCAGCACCTCGGCTTCGTCGCCGCCGAGCACGGCGGTCATGCCGGTCTGGGTGACGGCGGCGGCCTTCGCCATGGCCTGGGCGCGCTCGCGGATCAGCGCCAGCGACTGCTCGGGGGTGAGCACGCCGGCGATCGCGGCTGCGGTGAACTCGCCGACGCTGTGACCCGCCACTGCGTCGGGCGTGGCACCGAGCACCTCGGCGACGGCGAGACCGGCGGCCACGAGGAGCGGCTGGGCCACGGCCGTGTCGCGGATCTCGTCGGCACCGGCGGTGGTGCCGTACGCGATCAGATCGAGGCCGACGGTGTCGGACCACGCGGAGATACGGTCGGCCACACCGGGCATTTCGAGCCACGGCGAAAGGAAGCCCGGAGTCTGGGCACCCTGGCCTGGAGCGACGATGACGAGCACGAATCCCACCTTGCCCTGTAGGAGTTCACCACAACGATAATGATCCGTACGAACTTTATGCTGGAGGGTTTGTCGGATACCTACAATGGGCGTTTCCGGACTGAAAGTGGCATTTTGCTAGGTCGCCGCTATTTCGGACAGGCGGCCGAGGATGAGCCCGACCTGCAGCGTGAAGGCCGATCGCCCCTCCGTGGCCGGATATCCGGTCAGCTCGCTGATCTTGCGGAGCCGATAGCGCACCGTGTTCGGATGCACGAACAACATGCGGGCGGTCGCCTCCAGCGATGTGCCCTGCTCCAGGTACGTCGCCAGGGTGTCCAGCAGCGGCGTGCCGGCCAGCGGCTTGTAGACCGTCTCGACGAGCAGCGTCCGCGCGTCGTCGTCGCCGTCGAGCGCCCGCTCGGCCAGCAGGTCGTCGGCCGCCACCGGCCGGGGCGCGTCGGGCCACCCCGCCGCCGCCCGCAGCCCCGCGATCGCCGCCCGGGCCGAACGCGCCGCCGTGTGCAGATCGGGCACCTCCGGGCCGATCACCACCGGGCCCGGGCCGAACCTGGACACCAGATGCCGCGCCGCCGCCTCGATGTCGCCGGCCCCGCCCACGATCACGATCAGCCGCTCGCCCTGCACGCCCGCCAGCAGGTCGAGGCCCGACCGCCTGCCCTTGTCGCGCAGCCGGTCGATCACCGTGCGCGGATCGCCCTCGGGCGCCCGCCCCGCCAGCACCACGACCGGCGAAGAGGTCCAGCCGAGCGCCGCCGCCCACGAGTGCAGACCGTCGTCGACCTCCCCGCGCACCAGCGCGTCGACGATCAGCGCCTCCAGCCGGGCGTCCCAGGCCCCGCGCACCTCCGCCTCCCGCGCGTACACCTGGGCCGCCGCGAACGCCACGTCGCGGGTGTAACGCAGGATCGCGTGCTCCAGCTGCTCCAGGCCGCCGGGCGCCGCCAGCTCCTGCACCTGGTCCTCGACCACCTCGACGATGACGCGGATGATGTCGACGGTCTGCTGCAGCGACACCGCGCGCTTCAGCTCCCGGGGCGCCGTGCCGAAGAACTCGATGCTCGGCATCGGACGGTCGTCGCCGGCCCGCTGGAACCACTCCACGAACCCCGCGATGCCGGCCTGCGCCACCAGCCCGATCCACGACCGGTGCTCGGCCGACATGGCCCGGAACCACGCGAGACGCTCCTCCATGCGCGTCATGGCGGCGGTGCCGAGGGCGCCCATCGCCTTCTCCAGTCGTCGGGCGGTGTCCCCGCGTATCCGGTCGTTCACGTCATCCAGAGTGCCAGGTGCCCCTGACCCCCGCGAATGCCGGGTGACGGATGCCCGGGCCACGGCTGCGGGGCGCCACCGAGGCCCGCCGCCGTCCTGATCGGGCTCACGGCCGCCAGGTCCCCTGAGCCGTCCCCGAGCGGCCGGAGCCGCCCGAAACTGTCGGGGGCCGGGAGTAGGGTCGCGCGGGACAACACCGAAAAGGGGGCGTCGCCCGGCCGTTCCATCGTGGCTCCGTCCGATGAACGGCTCCGGACGACCTGCCCCGCAGTCGCTTCCCCGGGAACGCGGCCGGGCGGTGGCGCCCGCCTTCCCCGCGCCACCGCCCGCTGCGATCAGGTGATCGGCGATCAGGCGGTCACACGCCCATCGACTGGGTCTCGTTGGTCTCCGGGGTGGGCTGGGTGCCGACCTCGGTGACCCCGTTCTTCAGGTGATAGCGGCTGATCGCCTCGCGCACCACGTCCGCCTCGACCTCGCCGCGCCTGGCGAGCTGGGTGAGCACGGCCAGGGTGATCGAGGCGGCGTCGACGTGGAAGTGGCGGCGCAGCGCCGAGCGGGTGTCGGACAGGCCGAACCCGTCGGTGCCGAGCGCCATCCAGTCGCCCGGCACCCAGCGGGCGATCTGGTCGGGCACGGCCCGCATGTAGTCGCTGACGCCCACGAACGGCCCCGGCACCCCCGACAGCACCCGGGTGACGTACGGCACCCGCGGCTCGGCGTCGGGGTCGAGCAGGTTGTGCTCCTCGGCGGCGAGGGCCTCGCGGCGCAGCTCCGACCACGACGTGGCCGACCAGATGTCGGCGTCGACCCCCCAGTCGTCGGCGAGCAGCCGCTGCGCCTCCAGGGCCCAGCGCCCGGCGACGCCGGAGGCCAGGATGTTGGCCCTGGGCCGCCCGTGGTCGGGCGTGGTGGTGAAGCGGTAGAGGCCCTGCAGCAGCCCCTGTACGTCGATGCCTTCCGGCTCGGCGGGCTGCGGGTAGGGCTCGTTGTAGACGGTGAGGTAGTAGAAGATGTCCTCGGGCTGCTCGCCGTACATGCGCCGCAGGCCGTCGCGCACGATGTGGGCGATCTCGAACGCCCAGGCGGGGTCGTAGATCACGGCGGCGGGGTTGGCCGAGGCGAGCAGCGGGCTCTGCCCGTCTTCGTGCTGGAGGCCTTCGCCGTTCAGCGTGGTGCGCCCGGCGGTGGCGCCGAGCAGGAAGCCGCGGCCCATCTGGTCGCCGAGCTGCCACATCTGGTCGCCCGTGCGCTGGAACCCGAACATCGAGTAGAACACGTAGATCGGGATCATGTGTTCGCCGTGGGTGGCGTAGGACGTGCCCGCGGCGAGCAGCGAGCCCATGGAGCCGGCCTCGCTGATGCCCTCGTGCAGGATCTGCCCCTCGTCCGACTCCTTGTACGACAGCAGCAGCTCGCGGTCGACCGCCTCGTAGGTCTGCCCGTGCGGGGAGTAGATCTTGGCGGTCGGGAACATCGCGTCCATGCCGAACGTGCGGGCCTCGTCGGGGATGATCGGCACGAACCGGGCGCCGATCTCCTTGTCGCGCATGAGGTCCTTGAGCAGCCGGACGAACGCCATGGTCGTGGCGACGCTCTGCTTGCCGGAGCCCTTCTTCAGCCCGCTGTAGACGGCGTCGCCGGGCAGCTTGAGCGGCTTGGCCCGCACGACGCGTTTGGGCAGGTACCCGCCGAGCGCCGCGCGGCGCTCCTTCATGTAGGCGATCTCCTCGTTGTCCTCGCCCGGGTGGTAGTACGGCGGCAGGTCGCCTTCGAGATCCTTGTCGGGGATCGGCAGGTAGAGCCGGTCGCGGAACTCCTTCAGCTCGGCCTTGGTCAGCTTCTTCATCTGGTGCGTGGCGTTGCGCGCCTCGAAGTCCTTGCCCAGGGTCCAGCCCTTGATGGTCTGGGCGAGGATCACCGTCGGCTGGCCGACGTGCTCGCGGGCCGCTTTGAACGCGGCGTACACCTTGTGGTAATCGTGCCCGCCGCGCGACAGCTTACGGATCTCGTCGTCGGTCAGGTGCTCGACCATCTTGCGCAGGCGCGGGTCGCTGCCGAAGAAGTTCTCCCGGATGTAGGCGCCGGACTCGACGGAGTAGGTCTGGAACTGCCCGTCGGGCGTGGTGTTCATCTTGTTGACGAGCACGCCGTCGACGTCGGCCGCCAGCAGCGGGTCCCAGTCGCGGCCCCAGACGACCTTGATCACGTTCCAGCCGGCGCCGCGGAAGAACGACTCCATCTCCTGGATGATCTTGCCGTTGCCGCGCACCGGGCCGTCGAGGCGCTGCAGGTTGCAGTTGATGACGAAGGTGAGGTTGTCGAGCTCCTCGCGGGCGGCCAGCCCGATCGCGCCGAGCGACTCGGGCTCGTCCATCTCGCCGTCGCCCAGGAAGCACCACACGTGCGACCGCGAGGTGTCCTTGATCTTGCGGCTGAGCAGGTAACGGTTGAACCGGGCCTGGTAGATCGCCGCGATCGGGCCGAGGCCCATCGACACGGTCGGGAACTCCCAGAAGTCCGGCATGAGCCGCGGGTGGGGGTACGACGGCAGGCCGCGGAACCCGTGCGACAGCTCCTGGCGGAAGGCGTCGAGCTGCGCCTCGTTGAGGCGGCCCTCGAGGAAGGCGCGGGCGTAGACGCCGGGCGAGGCGTGACCCTGGAAGTACACCTGGTCGCCCGACTCGCCGTGGTCCTTGCCGCGGAAGAAGTGGTTGAAGCCCACCTCGTAGAGCGACGCCGCCGAGGCGTACGTCGCGATGTGGCCGCCCACGTTGGTGCGGGCGTTGGCCCTGCTGACCATCACGGCGGCGTTCCAGCGGATGTAAGCGCGGATGCGGCGCTCGACGTACTCGTCGCCGGGGAACCACGGCTCCCGCTCGGGCGGGATCGTGTTGATGTAGTCGGTGCTGCGCAGACCTGGCACCCCGACCTGGTGCTCACGCGCCCGCTCCAGCAGCCGCAGCATCAGATAGCGGGCGCGGCCGCGCCCCTCCGTCTTGATGACGGTGTCGAGCGACTCGAGCCACTCCTGGGTCTCGCTCGGGTCGACATCAGGAAGCTGGCTGGGTAGGCCATCACTGATGATCGAAAAACGCTGGCGTCCGGAAGCCACAGGGTCTCGCCTTCCGAGGGTGGTCTTGTAAGGCCTCTTCATTTGTCGTGTAGGTCCCTTCCATCCTGGCCGCTGGCTCCGGAAAGTGCATCTCTACCGCCGGGTAACCAAGATGTTCCCGCTGCGTGGCGCGGGTGCGGTGGCCTATACCACCGATCATAGGACGATTGTCCGGCATACCATACCGTCATCTGTCGTCCAGGATCGGACAACCCCCGCGCAACGACGAGACGCTCGCCGCGCCCGGCGCGCAGAGCGAACGGCACGCGCGGCGATCGGCGCGAAGGTGACCGGCGCATGCGGCACCGGCATCGGTGCCCTGAGCCCGTGCCGCCACGATCTCACGCCCAGAGGGGCCATAGGTAACGTCGAGGTCTATTTTCGGCCACCCTCGGTTGGGGGTGGGGGTTCGCCCCTTTCCGTCGGGCACGACACAGAGAAGGGTGGAACGAAGGAAGAGTCGGCAGGAGTGGAGCACGAACCGGAAGAGCCCTGAACACACCACGACGAACACGGACTGGCAACACGGCGGGACGTAAGGAGGGATGTCGGCATGCGGGCGTCAGCTGGCGATCGGCTTGTGATTCACGCGAACATCGTGGGAGAGCCCACCCGTGAGGGCGAGATCGTCGAAGTGCGCGGCCCAGGCGGTGGACCGCCGTACATCGTGCGCTTCCACGACGGCACCGAACGCATGGTGTTCCCAGGCCCCGACGCCGTCATCGTCCCGGCCGCGCGGCAGAAGTGAGGGCCGGGGCCGAAGCGCCGGGCGGAGACCGCGTGACGAGCCTAAGATCTGGCAGATGAGATCGCAGACCATCGAGGTGGTGACGGGTTCCGTCGAGCGGGTGCACGACATCACCCGCGAGTGCGAACGATTCGTGCGCTCGTGCGGCGGAGACGGGCTGCTGCACATCTTCGTGCCGCATGCGACGGCCGGAGTGGCCCTGCTGGAGCTGGGCTCCGGAAGCGACCGGGACCTGCTGGCCACGCTGGGCGACGTACTGCCGGCCGACGACCGCTGGCGGCACGCACACGGGTCGCGCGGGCACGGGCGATCGCACGTCATGCCCGCCTTCATCCCGCCGTACGCCACCGTCCCGGTGCTGGACGGACGGCTGGCGCTGGGCACCTGGCAGTCGATCGCCGTGATCGATCTGAACGTGGACAACCCCGAGCGCAGTGTTCGTCTGTCGTTTTTGTCGGATTAGCAGGTAACGGTGCGGGTCATGGGTCGTGGCGACCGTTGACGACGATGGGTCACAGCGTGTGGACTGTGCCGAGCGGCTCCAATGGGTGGCGAGAGGGCTCCCGGAGTCGGCGAACCGCATAGGGCGGGGTCAGTCAAGCAGGAGGGATAAACGTGAGCGCGACCGCGGGTCAGGCGCAGGGTGAACGTGGCCTGGCCGAACGACTCGGTCTCAAACCGGGTCAGGTGGTGCAGGAGGTCGGCTGGGACGAGGACAGCGACGACGCTCTGCGCGAGTCGATCGAGGAACTGACCGGGAACGATCTGGTCGACGAGGACTACGACGACGTGGTCGACGTCGTGCTGCTGTGGTGGCGCGACGGCGACGGCGATCTGTTCAACGCCTTGAGCGACGCCAAGACCGCCCTCGCCGATGGGGGCCAGATCTGGTTGCTGACCCCCAAGGCCGGGCGAGAAGGACACGTCGAGCCGAGTGACATCGGCGAGGACGCCGCGACGGCCGGGCTGTCCCAGACGAGCAGTGTCAGTGCGGCCAGAGACTGGTCGGGCACACGGCTCGTGGCGCCCAAGGCGCGCCGCTAGAACCCGGCGCCCGGAGCCGGCGTCCGTACCCGGCGTCCCGGCCGCCGGTCGGCAGGGTGCGCATCATTTCCCCGTGTCATCGTGCTCGCGGCGGTGATGCGCACCCCCTCATGTCGCCCGCAACTCCCCCCTTGGAAGGAGCCCCATGCCGGTCGAAGTCGGCGACCCTGCCCCTGATTTCGAACTGCCCGACCAGCACGGCACCCCGGTGCGGCTGTCTGAGCTGCGCGGCCAGAAGGTCGTGCTGATCTTCTATCCGCTCGCGTTCAGCAACGTGTGCCACGGTGAGCTGTGCTCGATCCGCGACGAATTCGCCGCCGAGGTCCCCGAAGATGTCCGGATCGTTACGGTGTCGGTCGACTCGATGTTCGCGCATCGGGCATGGGCCGACCAAGAGGGTTACACGTTCGCGCTCCTGTCGGACTTCTGGCCGCACGGCGAGGTCGCGCGGGCGTACGGTGTCTTCGATGAGGAAAGGGGCGTCGCGGTGCGGGGCACCTTCATCATCGACGGTGCAGGAGTGATCCGGTGGAAGATCGTCAACCCGATCCCCACCGCGCGTGACATCTCCGAATACAGCAAAGCACTCGCCGAGATTCCCTGACACGTGCCCGCCGGGCCTGCTCGCGGGCGGAGAGTCGTTGGAGGCGCACATGCCCTGCTTTCGCTGCGGGGCCCGGCAGACCGACCCGGTCCGCGGCGCGAGCCCCTGGAAACGCGGTGTCCGCGGCGACACCCAGGTCCTGATCTGCCCGGACTGCCAGCGTGCCCCCGACCTCGACCTCGACTGCTGCCGAGCCTGCGGCTCCATCGCCCTGATCCGCAGGCTCGGCGAGGTCGAGTGCCGCTCCTGCGGCACCGTCCGCACCGCCGACGACCCGCCCGGCCCCGAGCCCGGCCGCACACCGCGCCCACCGGCCACGGCCCCGAACCATCCAGAACCGAACCTCTCAGAGGAGGTCCGAGCCGCCCTCGACCGCGTCCTGGGCCGCGGCCCGGCCGGCTAGAAACACCGCCGGGCCCGCCACCCGCCCCAACCCTGCGGGACGACACTCCGGCCGCCGCCGCACCGACAGGCCGAAGAACGGCTCACGATGTGCCGAACCGCCGCCGTTGCCGTAAGGTGTACCCGTCCCATGCCCACCCAGGGCGGTTAGCTCAGCGGTAGAGCACTCGCCTTACAAGCGAGGGGTCACTGGTTCGAACCCAGTACCGCCCACCAGCCAAAACAAGCCCCGCAGCGATCATGCTACGGGGCTTCGTGCCATTAGCGTGCCATTAGCTCACCGAGGGAGCACCGCCGAAGGTCCGCCATCGTCGTCAGAGTTGGCCTGTTGGATCTTGGCGTTCATCGCGTCCGCGATCTTCTGGTCTGCTTCCGCCGTACGGTGCTGGTAGATCAGCGCGGCCCGTACCGAGTCGTGGCCCATGCGCGCCATGAGATCCTTTAGGCTCGCGCCGGACGCGGCGGCGATCGTGTTCCCGGTATGCCGAAGATCGTGAAAGTGCAGCCCAGGAAAGCCGATCTTCCTTGTGATCGCGCTCCACTTGACGGCACGTCGGAAGTTGCTGCGCCGGAGGATGCTGCCTTTTGCTCCGGTGAAGATCAGCGCATCGTCTTCTGGAGCGGTGAACTCGTCGAGGTGCCGCCGGAGAACAGGGATGATCGCTTCGGGGATCGCGACCGTCCGGACACCCGCGCGGGACTTTGGAGGACCGACCAGCAACTCTCCCGTGTCAAGCTCTACATGCTGTCGCCGGACGCTGACCGTCCTCGCCTTCAGATCCACGTCCATCCTGCGAAGCGCCGAGACCTCGCCCCATCGCAGACTCGCGAAGGTGGCCAGCAGGACCAAGGCGCGTAGCCGTTCGGGCACCAGGTCGGCCAGTTCGAACACCTTGGACACGGGCAGTACGGGACGTTCATCCGGCTTCTCCTCGCCTGCACCGCGTACACGGCATGGATTGCGCGGGATGATGCCGTCTTCGGTCGCTGTCATGAGCACGGCCCGCAGGAACCGGTATGACTTGGCGACCTCCGATTTGCTCACTCCGCAGCCGAGCAATGTGGCCCGCCACTCACGAATGGCCGCCGTATCGAGCTTGCCAATCGGGACGTTGCCGAGATGGGGGAGAACGTAGCGTCGCAGTAGACCCGTGTAGATTTCGATCGTGCGCGGTCGGAGGGTCGTTCGCTCTTTGATCCACTTCGCGGCATAGTCGCCGAGCTTGACCTTTGTCCGCTGGGGATCGGTCCAGTTGCCGGTATTAGGCTTGGCTTCGATCAGAGACAGCGCCTTGGCGGCATCCCGCTGGCGCTCGTACGTCGTGTCACCGGAGCGCATCTTGCCGTCCGGTCCGGGATAGCGGATCTGGAAGCGGCCCGAAGGGAGCTTCCGGATGCTGCCGAAGCGCCGCTTGCCTGGCTTGTTGGCCATCACGCCGCCCTCGCTTCCCCAGTTGCCGAAAGATCCCCTCCCCGTCTCTCGGCCTGTAGTCGTTCCATCAGTTCGCGCTGTCGCTGACGGTCGGCGATCTGGAGGAGGAGCCGCTCACCCAACGGGGGAAGGTTCGGGTCTCCAGGTGGGACAGGTCGCCAGGTGTAGCGGGCAGGGTCGTAGTCGGCTGCCGAAAGCCCGAGCGCTTCCAGGACGAAGGCGCGGCGGTCGGCGCGGTGATCGGTCAGGGTCTTGCTCGACCACTTGCGGGAGACCAGCACGCGCCGGCCGGCATAGCCGAGATGTTCGGGCTTGTGCGCCTTGCCCCGGCAGCGGCCCGGAGCCTGACCGGGCCTGGCGTTCTTCGGCTGCACGCCATAGCGCAGCCAGTTCGCGCAGGTAGGCGAGCACGGCTCATACCGCAGCGCTTCGACCATGCGGTTCATGTGGTCGCGTTGCCGCTGGTTGTCCGGCTCGCAGGTCTCGGCGATCGACTTGGTCAGGTACTTGGTGAGGTAGCCGACGCGGTCATGGGTCTGCTTGGTGCCGGCCAGGAACGACAGCGGCTTGACCTGCTCACCGAAGCGAAGCACGTGCAACGGTTCGTCGTCTTGGCCGATGGAGTCCACGGCCTCATCCCAGGTGGGGAGCACCTCGCCGCACGGCTGACGAGGTCCGCGCACTGGCATCCGAAGCTTTCGCGATCCGCGTCCTCGACGCCATGCACAGCACCGGCACGCCAGCCGTACGGCAGCACGACGGAACTCGCTTGATCAGCGCGTAGCTTGCCGAATTGCCATTGTGTGAATCAAGGCGGCGGCTTCGCCGCCGCACCCGCGCGGCCCTCCCCGCGCGTGCTGCGGCCTGGGGGCCGGTCCCGCGCGTGGAGCCGCGCGGGACGATGCAGAGGACGGCCACTCTGATCACCGATGGCCCAGGCAGCCCGAAGCAGATCGAACCGACAACCAGACCGTCAAACGCCTCCGGCGGGGGCACTCGGCTCCGGGATGATCGCGAAGACCGCCGAGTTCGGCGAGTCAGTGGTCGGCATGGTCCGATCTTCCCGCCTGCCGCGTCCCAGGCGAAGCCGAGCAGATCAAGGGATAGGGGTCAAGGTCGTTCGTCCGGCAGGGCGCTCCACCTTGACCCCTATCCCTTGATCCACTCCCTTGCCAGGTGGGACGAGGCAGACGGGAAGATCGGAAAGGGGAGTTACGCCGGGCGGACGATGGAGATCGAAGCGCGTGCCATTAGCCTCGGGCTTTCGCGGCGAATTTGAGCGGGCTTGATCGTTTACATGAGAAAAGTGCCTTTGAGCTGGGAGGATCGGGCTTGTCTAGAGTCCTGTCCGCACCAGTTCAGAAGGCACTTTCCGAGTGAAGACTATCGCGTCCCAGCGCAAGATCGTGGTCTCCGCAGACGGGTCGGGACTCGTCTCGCAGGCCGGTGGGCTGCTGTTGCTGGGACCTTGCGGGTCACCGGTTTGGGCACAGAGTTGTCGGCGCAGGTGGAGCGGTGGCGTCCGTCCCGCGCGATCCATGACCCGGGCAAGGTCGTCGCCGACCTGGCTCTCACCCTGGCGTTGGGCGGGGACTGCCTGGCCGACATCGCGATGCTGCGCACCCAGCCGGAGCTCTTTGGGCCCGTGGCGTCCGATCCGACCGTGTCCCGGCTGATCGACCGCCTGGCCGCCGACCCCGTCCGCGCGCTGAAGGCGATCCGCGCCGCCCGCGCCGCCGCCCGGCAGCGGGCCTGGACGCTGGCCGGCAACCGCGCCCCCGGCGCGGACGGTGAGCTGATCCCCATCGACATCGACGCGACCATCGTCATCGCCCACTCCGACAAGGACCAGGCCGCGCCGACGTGGAAGAAGACCTTCGGGTTCCACCCGATGACGGTCTTCGCCGACCACGGCCCCGCAGGTGGCGGGGAGCCGCTGGCCCTGCTGCTGCGGCCTGGCAACGCCGGGTCCAACACCGCCGCCGACCACATCACCGCGACCCGCCTGGCCCTGGCCCAGCTGCCTGCGCACCGCCGCCGTCAGGTGCTGATCCGCACCGACTCCGGAGGCGGCACCCACGAGTTCCTGTCCTGGCTGACCCGGCCCGGCCGGCGGCTGCCGTACTCGATCGGGTTCGCCCTTACCGAGGAGGTCCAGCAGGCGATCCTTGCTCTGCCCGCCCACGCGTGGACGCCCGCCTACGACGCCGAGGGGCAGGTCCGGCCGGGTGCGTGGGTGGCCGAGCTGACCGGCCTGGTCAGGTTGGAGGGCTGGCCGAAGGGGATGCGCCTGATCGTGCGCAAGGAACGCCCGCACCCGGGCGCGCAGCTGCGTTTCACCGACATCGACGGGCACCGCTTCACCTGCTTCGTCACCAACACCAAACGGGGTCAGCTCGCCGACCTGGAACTACGCCACCGCCGCCGCGCCCGCTGCGAAGACCGCATCCGCGCCGCCAAGGACACCGGGCTGCGCAACCTGCCCCTGCACGACTTCGCCCAGAACCAGATCTGGTGCGAGATCGTCGCCCTGGCCTGCGAACTGCTCGCCTGGATGCAGATGCTCGCCCTCGACGGACCGGCCCGCCGCTATGAGCCGAAACGGCTCCGGCTTCGCCTGTTCGCCGTCGCCGCCCGCCTGGTCCGCGGCGGACGGCGTCTCCGCCTACGTGTGGCCGCATCCTGGCCCTGGGCCGGCCAACTGGTAACCGCCATCACCCGGCTCCAAGCACTCCCGGCACCGACCTGACCAGCGCCAGACCGCCCCGACAACCCAGGAAGGACACCCCCGCGGGCCCGTGGAACCCCGCCCACCCGGCGCGACAGCCGGGCCACCAGGCTGACCACGGCCGCGATTTCACACTTCAGCCGAATCACTCAACCGGCCACCGGGCGGGCGCGAAAGATCGAGGTTAGCGTGTCATTCGGTGATCCATAATCAGCTCTCTGGCCACGGAGTAACATGCGGGAACACCTTGATCACCGTGCCATTAGCGTGCCATTAGATGGGCCTGATCATGCGCAATGACGATCGCATCGCGGCTCTAAGCCTAGGTCAGCGTGCAGCAGGCGGTGATCTTGGCTCCTTACAAGCGAGGGGTCACTGGTTCGAACCCAGTACCGCCCACCTGCGAAAAGGGCCCCGTCTCCCATCAGGGAAAACAGGGCTCGTGCCATTAGCGAACACAATCGATCTTGTTCAGCGACCACTCGCCTCGGTCGGTAGGACCTGCGTGACCTTGCCGTGCATGACGTCGGCGATCTTGTGGTCCGCCTCCGCCGTGCGGTGCTGGTAGATCATGGCGGCGCATACGCTGTCGTGGCCCATGCGTGCTGTACATCATCGTCTGCGCCACAGGATCGGCCGGCGGCGTCGGCAAACTCGTCACCATGGCTCAAGACGACGGGTGGACCGTCCCAGCACTGGAGAAGCAGACCGGCCACCCCGTCCGCAGCCAGTACCGCAAACCCGGCGACCCCAAGCCCCCGAGAGCCGACGCCATCATCGTCGCCCCGCGACCTACAACACCATCAATAAGGTCGCTCAAGGCATCGCCGGCAACCATGCCCTCGGCCTCCTCACCGAAGTCCCCCGGCCTCGGAATTCCAGTGGTGGTACTATTTTTCGTGAATACCGCACTCGCCCATCGAGCGCCTTTCCAGCAGAGCGTGAACCGATTGCGTGCTGAAGGCGTGCAGGTTCTTCTTGGGCCAGGCCAGTTTGTGTCACATCCGTCTGCCTCTGCCGAGGATCGCGTAGACATGTTTCCCTTGGCCAATTGCCATTGGGAGAAACAGGTGCGGGAAAATCCGCCTTTATGGGCTAGATGTCGAAGTCCAGAGAAAGTTGCTCTATATCTCCGGGGGCGGTGACGAGTCGCTCCACTGCGGCCCTGTGCTCATCGCTTAGCTCAGCAAAAAGTGTCATGGCTGTTCGTGTTATGTCTTCTAGGGGAAAAATGGCACTGGTATGCCCAAAGCATGTCTGACTTGTGAAGTCGCAGATCAGCTTTCTTGTGCCGCGAAGAAATAGTGTGGCCCGATGGATGCGCACACCCGGGCTTCTTGCGAGCGAGATGAGCCGTTTGTCGCGGATGATGTTCTCGGTGCCCTTTGAGGCGTAGGTTATAATGCGATCCCCGGAATCAAGTTCAAGGTGGCTAATGATTCCGGCTTGTCTGCGACTCCTGTCTTGCAGTTGCGAGACCGAGATCCCGTCCACTGCGGGTGTGGAAGGAAGTTGCTCAACGCTGTTCGATGCCAAATAGAGGCTCCATCCCTCGCCGCGGAGAACCAAACAACCTCTTGCGGTCGTCCAGCGGAGAGTATGGTCTTGATCCGATTCGTCGATTCGGTCTGGTTCACTGACCAGTCTGGCTGCTTTGGCGAAGAGTCGATCCGCATTTGCGCTGACGACATGCTGCAAATTCTGAGATGGATCTCGAACAGTAAGCCGCGAAAGTTGTTCTAGCGTAAGGGCTCCGCCGATACGTCTCCAGAATTTCGTGTCTTCGGTTGTGAGGTGATCTACGAGGAAGATGAGATCATCGTCCGTCAATCTTCCAGCCAGATTCTGATGTCCAGGAAAGTCTGTCGGCCTCCCTCCGTTCCCTTCCCACACAGATTGTAGGACCCGCGTCATCCGTCCTGCTTGTTCTTCCGCTAAGAAGGTGGCCAGCAGATCTGTAGCGGCTCTTGTAGGTAGCACTTCTGCATGTTCTGCCGCCTCGAATCCACGGGCTGTCACATCCGCTACGGCAGTCGCAGAGTCATGATCTAATAATCCCCGCCCTCCTCTGAGGACGGCTTGCGAGAGCAGCGTGTCTACGGGACGACCACGTTGCGAATTGAGCTCTGCTACCCCTAGCGGATCAGCCACAAGCGTATTAGCCGCCTGCGCTGTTTCCTGCAAAGGGGCCGCTACCACTTCTGACTCTTGCCTCATACTCTTCAGAGTGACTATGATAGGGTGGCTTTCGCCAACGAGTTCTATATCATCTTGCAGCCACTCAGGATGGCTGCTTGCTCGCAGAAATACAAATCGCTCACGCTTCTCTCGCGGCCAGGTTATAATCATATCTGGCGCAATGGTGCTGTTGAAATACTGTGTATGGTGAATTTGAATGCCGTGCTCGATGCTTTCCAGTTCGCGAGATACGGTAGTCTTTATGCTGTTGATCCGCGCGGCCGGTTCACTTTCCTGTAGGGCGCTGTCAATAGCTGCCACGAATGATTCTGGCATTACGTGGCCCGCCTCTCATCTGCAAGCATCAGACTAACTACCTGGTTGTAGTAGTTATCCGCTATAACCAGTCTCTCCTGCTTGTCGCAAAGCGTAATCAGCCACAGGCGGTCGGCTACCCCTACAAGCGTTTCCTCGTCAATCTGTAGTTGCGCCTCCACTTTGTCCTCGGTATTGAAAATATACTGAGAGTGCTTTAGAACTGCTTTCTTGACGTTCCCGGGAGAAGGGTGGTCGCTCCACCTCTGTGCCTGGAAGGGCGCCCACGAGATCCACATGAAATGGTCGCAGCGAGTGGGTTTCGTTTGCAGTGCAACATAGCACTTGGCCAAAAAGGCAGAGAAATGGCTTGGGAGGTCGTGCTCTGAACGGTAGCCTTTGACCTCGGCCACGAACATTTTGCCGCCGAGATCATCGCCTCGCAACTGTCCCCCAATATCGAAGGAGAAGGAGTGGGGCCAGTGCGGCCATTGGAACTCTAAGAGTTCCTTCATGCCTTCATCCTCATTGGTCCAAGACTGCGATATCCGCGTAGACGCCTCTAACCAGCGCTTCGCCCTTCGAAGCTTCAAGATCCCTTTGAGTTGAGCGTCTTCACCAGCCACAAAACTCAGCGTAGATCTTTAGGCGACACTTGATAAGTGGGGCAACCGGTCACGATTCAGTAACCAGGAGGTGCAAGCATCAGAACAAATGCTGAGCAATCCGGATGATTGCCGAACTACACCGATGAGGATCAAGGCGGCGGCGCCCGCGCCGCCGCACCCCCGCGCCGTCCACCCCGCGGTGCGTGTGCGGCCTGGGGGCCTTTCTCGCTCGGGGGCCGCGCGGGGGCCGCACGCCGGCCCCGCCGTAGCTCACCGACACGCCGAGCACCTGCACTCCGCCGCCTCGCTCAAACATGAAGGTTCAAAGAGTTCCTGACGGGACTCGAACCCGCATCAATGTAGCCAGGCAACGCGCTTCCCTGCCGGGGGTTAAGGTTCCCCAACCCATACGGTTACCCGTATAGGCCCGGTCCCGGTGCATCCGCAACCTCTGGCATGGCACCCCTGCGTCTTGGGCCGCTCTATCGCAGCCCTCAACTGCAAGAGCTTTTGCCTCCGGCGGGGGTCTCGGCTCCGAGATGATTCGCGACGAGCACGTGCCGGGTCCGTAGTGGCTGAGGTGGGTCTGATCGTCCCGCCTGCCCTGACCCAGGCAGAGCCCAGCGGCCCGACTCCTCCAGCTCAAGCCCGTTCGTGCCCGTTGGCGTCTGATGATCGAGGAACGGCGGCGGGTTGAGGTACACGCGAGGACGGGCTTGACTTTCCGTCGTCGGCCTGCTGCCGCTTCGCGGTGGGTCGAGTCAGACGGGAAGATTAGGAAGGGGAGAAGCGTGCAGGTCTGCACCTCGCGGCACGCCTCTTGATCGTCATGCCATTGGCGTGCCATTAGACGGTGAAGAGGTGGCCGCAAAGCCATGATCAGAAGAGGTTGCAAGCTGCGAAAGAGGCGTGATCGCCGTGCCATTAGGGCAGCTTGGAGACGGTCGGCGGGGGAGCGGTGTTTCCAGGCCGGGCCGTAGGTCGGCGTACTGCCGGGAGCGGTCTTGGCTCCTTACAAGCGATGGGCCATTGGTTCGAACCCAGTACCGCCCACCGGGGAAAGCGTGCCGCTTCAACGATCAGAGGCGGGGCGCGCTTGTCTGACCGCCTGATCATGAGTCCTTGATCTGGTCTCGCCCACGGAGTTGTGCGCCCTGGCCGCGGGCGCAGGCGTGGCGAATTCGAGGCGAATCAGCGGGAGGAGGTATCGGTTTTCATCGCGTTAAGGCGATGAAAATATGCCCGCGTGAGACCTACCCGGCATCCTGCTGCTCTCCTACCGTACGTCTGGCCGAACTTCCATTTCTGCTGGCGAGGGGCGCGAATGGGACGCAGGGCAAGGGTTGAGCGCTGGTTCGACGAGTGGTTCCAAGATCGGGTTGAACGTCACCTTGACGCCTGGGTAGACGCGCGGCTCCAGGCATGGGCCGACGCCCATCTCGAAAATCGTCTCGACGATCACTTCGAGCGGAGGTTCGAGGAGCAGCTCGGTGCCTGGGCTGATACCCAGCTGCGGAGTCTCCTCGACGGCTACTTCGACGCCAAGGCCGCGGACTTCGTAGAGGAGAAGTTCGACATCCGCTTCTTCACTTGGGCTGATACCTGGGCCGATGCGAAACTCCAGCCACGCCTTGATTCCCACTTCGATAGCCGGCTCACGAAGCGACTCGATACTCATATTCAAGCGCGCGTCGCCAACAGCATCAGCCATCACATTGACCGTCGAATCGCACAATGGCTGCACGCGACGCGGACCAAGCCGCCTCAGCGGACAGAACCCGGCGTAGACGACGCCCAGGCTCCGACGCCCTCGGAATCGGAGCAGGCGGCAACTCTGGTTACGGCGGCGGAGCTGGCAAGCCTCCTGAAGAAGGCGCAAATCAAGACCGCTCGTGTACGGGCGCTGCTGAGGGGGAAGGAGGCGAACAGCGGCCGGCCATACCGGTATCGACTGGGCGATGCGGCCGCATTGATACTGCTCCGAAAGGGAATGCCTGCGAAGAGGAACGAGCGCAGGCGTCGTGGGCGGCGGGACCTGTGACGGGCTGCCGCAACCGGTCACCTGGTGAGACTGCATGTTGTCGATAACCGTCTCGCGTCACGCCCGGCTCGGCCGACGTCCGATCGGAGAGGCGGCCCGCGCCGGCCTTCGGGGCGTCTTCGGCGCGATCTGGTAGGTGAGCCGGACGGGGATAGTCTGGGCGCACCGGGTTGTCGTGGTCTCGGAGGAGGGACACGTGGCCGGGATGTGGCCGCCGCGGGTCTGCGTTCGGTGACCATCGCGCCGGGCGATGGGCGCCCTCTTGCCGACGAATGGGAATCAGGTGACAGAAGGACGATCAGCGTTATTCGGGGAGGATCCGATAGCGCGTCCCTTGGCGTATCCAGGGGTCCTGCCGTCGTACGCCGGTATTCTCGCCGGCGATCGGTACCTTGAGCTTTTTCCATCCTCGGCAGAGGTGATGGCCGGATGGCTGGTCGGTGATCTGGACGGAAGGCGGATGCGCCTGGCCGAGTATCTGAGGGCGCTGGACGCGAAGCCCATGGACTCGCGTCATGCCGTGGTGGCCGTGGGGTCGAATGCGGCTCCCAGCCAGCTTCGCAGGAAGTTCATGGGGCGCTCGGTTCGAGCGCCGGTGCCCATGGTTCTCGCCGAGGTCGGCGGTATCTTCTCCGGTGTTTCCGCGCACGTCAGCAAGGCCGGGTATATACCTGCTGCGCCCGTTGCGTGCCCGGGCGAGGTTTCCCGGCTGTTCGTCCTTTGGCTGGACGATGAGCAGTTGGCGGTCCTGGACGAAACCGAACCGAACTATCACCGCTGTTCACTGCCGGCGCATGAGTTTCCCGTTTCGCTGCCTTCCGGCGAGCCGGTTTCGGCATGCCATGCCTATGTGAGCAGGCATGGGTGCCTGCTCGATGCCACGGGAAAGGCCCGGCGGCTGACTGATCAGAGCACCCTCATCCGGGATCTTCTCGGCTCCTCGCCGGAGCTGCGACGGCTCTGTGGGCGGACTCCGCAGGAGTTCGTGCGGGCGGTCCGTGATGACGTGATCCGCGAGACCGCGCGTCGAATCTTCCGTGCGGAGAACTGGGTCTTGGAGCAGCCTCGCCTGTTGGAACCGGCCCGCCGGCCCCTGTCCTGAAGGGCGCGTGCGGCCGCTGTTGTGGTCACGCGGGTCAGAGGGCGTCGAGCGCGGCCCACACCTTGGCCTTGGCGGTCATGTTGTGGTAGGAGTTGTTCTTTATCTGGATCGCCGCCAGACGGCCCTGTGATGTTCTGAGGCAGAAGATGTCACCGGTCGTGATGTCTTCTCCGCCTTCGTCACCCCATTCCGTCGTGCCCTGGGTGGACAGGATCTCGGCGCATTGCTGCCGGTCGGGGGGTTTCGGCTCGCTCCATGGGGCGAGGGCCTGCGAGTGGGCCTCGATGGAGCTGACGAACAGGGAGGAGGACTCCCACAGGTCCGCGTCGGTGTCCGAGGTGCGCAGCGTGGGCGGGATTTTGTCGAGATCTATTCCGGCGCCCAGGCGGACGACCCCGCTCCACTGCACCCCGTTCGGATCCGGCGGGGCGGAACTCGGGGGCGGCGTCGCAGGGTCGGTCTGGGCCGGCGATGGGCTTGCCGGGGGCGGGGTTTCGGCCGCGGGGGCGGTCGTGGCCGGTGGAGTCGAGGGGGGTGCGGGTTGGCCGGCCGCCTCGTCGTGGCCGCTGCCGAGCACGCCGATGACCGCGGCGCCGAGGGTGGCGCCGGCTCCGATCAGGGCCACGGTGATGGTGACGGAGTGGGAGTTTTTTGCCGAGTCCGACCGATCTTCATCGTGCCGAAGGCTCATCGCGCGATTTTAACCTAACGGAGCGGCCGGAAAGCTCGGCAGCGGCGGGGGATCCGCGCCGTGACCGGAGCCGTTCGAGGGCCGGTCCGGCCGTCCGGCGGCTGCGTGGACGACGGCGGCCCGATGAGCGCGGGGAAGGTAATTTGGATTACATGGCGAACCCGGCGATTGTGACCGTTGATGACGATCCGGCGGTGTCCAGGGCGGTGGCCCGGGACGTCCGGCGCCGGTACGGCGATCGGTGCCGTGTGGTGCGGGCAGAGTCGGGCGACGCGGCGCTGGAGGCGCTGCGGGAGATCAAGTTGCGGGGCGAGCAGGTCGCGGTGATGCTCGCCGACTATCGGATGCCGCGGATGAACGGCATCGAATTCCTCGAGGCCGCGATGGATCTGTTCCCGAGCGCGCGGCGGGTGCTGCTCACCGCGTACGCCGACACGCAAGCGGCCATCGACGCGATCAATCTCGTGGACGTCGATCACTACTTGTTGAAGCCGTGGAACCCGCCGGAGGAGAAGCTGTATCCGGTCGTCGACTCGCTGCTGGACGCGTGGTCGGCGACGCCGGAGGCGGCGGCGTCCGACGTGCGGGTGGTGGGTCACCGCTGGTCGGCGCCGTCGTTCAAGGTGCGTGATTTTCTGGCGCGCAACCAGGTGCCGTACCGGTGGCTGCTGGCCGACGAGCCGGAGGGCATGCGGCTGCTGTCGGCGGCGGGGCTCACCCCCGACGACGTGCCGGTGGTCTTGACGGCGGACGGCACCGCGCTGGCGAAGCCGAGCGGGGCCGATCTGGCCGCGCATGTGGGGCTGGCCACGAGCCCGGCGGCCGACTTCTACGATCTGGTGGTCGTGGGCGCCGGACCTGCCGGGCTGGGGGCCGCGGTGTACGGGGCCTCGGAGGGGCTGCGTACGGTGCTCGTGGAGAGGCGGGCCACCGGGGGGCAGGCCGGGCAGAGCAGCCGGATCGAGAACTATCTGGGGTTCCCCGACGGCGTGTCGGGGGCGCAGTTGTCGGACCGGGCCAGGCGGCAGGCGCTGCGTTTCGGCGTGGAGCTGCTGACGGCACGTGAGGTCGTCGCCTTGGAGGCGGGCGGGTCGTCGCGGCTGCTGCGGTTCGGTGACGGCACGACCATCGGGGCGCACACGGTGGTGCTGGCCACCGGCGTGTCGTACCGGCTGCTCGACGCGCCCGGGCTGAGCGAGCTGACGGGGCGGGGCGTGTTCTACGGGTCGGCGATGACGGAGGCGCCGAACTGCTCGGGGGCCGAGGTGTACATCGTGGGCGGCGCCAACTCGGCGGGACAGGCGGCCGTGTATTTCGCCCGGTACGCCAGAAAGGTGCACATCCTGGTGCGCTCGGAGGGCCTGCAGAAGTCGATGTCGCGGTACCTGATCGACCAGATCGAGAACATCGACACGATCGAGGTGCATCCGTTCACCGAGGTCATCGCGGGGGAGGGCGACGAGCATCTGGAGCGGCTCACCCTGTGCGACACGCGCACCCGCCGCTCGCGGGTCGTCGAGACGTCGTGGCTGTTCGTCTTCATCGGTGCCGAGCCGCGCACCGACTGGCTGGACAAGACGGTGGCGCGCGACGACCGCGGGTTCGTGCTCACCGGCACCGACCTGCTCGCCGAGGGGCGGCGGCCGCCCGGCTGGACGCTGCCGCGAGATCCCTACCATCTGGAGTGCAGCATGCCGGGGGTGTTCGCCGCCGGCGACGTGCGGGCCGACTCGGTCAAACGGGTCGCGTCGGCCGTCGGCGAGGGCGCCATGGCGGTGTCGCTGATCCACCGGTATCTGGAGGCGCAATGACCGAGCCGAGCGTCCGCGACCGCCTGACCCCGGACGAGCTGAGCACCCTGTTCCTGTTCGAGTCGCTGAACGACGACCAGCTCGCCCTGCTGGCCGAGCGCGGGCGGGTGGAGCAGCGAGCCGGCGGCACCCTTGTGTACGGTGAGGGCGAGCCCGCCACGTGTTTCTTCGTGCTGCTGAGCGGCACCGTGTCGCTGGAGCGCCGCGTTCGCGGCGCGGACCTGGAGCTCACGCGCACCGATCAGCGCGGAGTGTACGGCGGCGCGACGCAGGCGTACGTGCGTGCGGAGACCGAGCAGATCTACCGCAACTCGATGCGGGCGATCACCGACGCGGAGTTCTTCGTGCTGCCGGCCGAGGTGTTCGCCGCTGCGGTCAGCGAGTGGTTCCCGATGGCGATGCACCTGCTGGACGGGTTGCTCATCGGCATGCGCGCCCAGCAGACGATCGTCGGCGAGCGGGAGCGGCTGGTGGCCCTCGGCTCCTTGTCGGCCGGGCTCACCCACGAGCTGAACAATCCGGCGGCGGCGGCCGTGCGCGCCACCGCGGAGCTGCGGCGGCGGGTCGCCGGCATGCGGGCCAAGCTCGCCATGATCGCGGACGGGCGGCTCGACGGCACCCGGCTGCACAAGCTGGTCGAGCTGCAGGAGGCGGCCGTCAAGCAGGCGGCCGGGGCGCCGTCCAGGTCGGCGCTGGAGGCCTCCGACGCCGAGGACGAGCTCGCCGACTGGCTCGACGAGCACGACATCGCAGGGGGCTGGGATCTCGCGGCCACGCTCGTCGCGGGCGGCATCGACGCCGGGTGGCTGGGGCAGATCGGCGAGGCCGTGGGGGAGGAGAACCTGGACGCCGCGGTCCGATGGCTGACGTACACCATCGACAGCGAACTGCTGATGGGCGAGATCGACGACGCGGTGACCCGCATCTCGGGGCTCGTCGCGGCGGCCAAGCAGTACTCCCAGCTCGATCGGGCGCCCTACCAGACGGTCGACGTGCACGATCTGCTGCTCGCGACGCTGACCATGATGCAGTCGAAGATTCCGCCGGGGGTGCGGAAGGTCAAGGAGTTCGACCGCGAGCTGCCGCCGATCCCCGCGTACGCCGCGGAGCTGAATCAGGTGTGGACCAACCTGATCGACAACGCGCTGGGCGCCATGGGCGAGCAGGGCACCCTCACCTTGCGCACCGGGCGCGACGGCGACTGTGTCTTCGTCGAGGTCGGGGACACCGGGCCCGGCATCGCGCCCGAGATCCGGCCCCGCATCTTCGAGCCGTTCTTCACCACCAAGCCCGTCGGCGAGGGCACCGGGCTCGGCCTGGACATCTCCTACCGCATCGTGGTGCAACGCCATCACGGCGATATCCGGGTCGAGTCGTCGCCCGGCGACACCCGCTTCCGGGTGCTGCTGCCGATCACGGCCGCCGAGGCGTAGCCGCATCGGTGGGTGGCTCGGGGCCGGGCCGGTACGCCTCCCTGGCCGTGCCACAGCGCCACGGCCGTGGCACGCGCGACCACGCCGGAGGTGCCGCGCCGGCGCGAGGAAGACCCTGGAGGCAGGCCCTGACGGTGGCTCCGCCCCTCGCCTCGGCCGGGGACGTGGCCGGACGGTGGTCAGGCGGTGGCGGCCAGGAAGTCGGTGAGCTCGGCGAGGGTGGGCGGCACGGCGCCTTCGCGGGTGCAGGCGAGGGCCGACGCCGCCACCGCGAAACGGAGGGATTCGGCGAGGGCGGCGGCCGGCGCGCCGGACAGGCGGCCGGGGACCGTTTCGAGGATCGTGTGCAGGAAGGCGGCGGTGAAGGTGTCGCCGGCGCCGACGGTGTCGGCGACCCGCACCGGCACGCCGGGCGTGTCGATGGGCGGGCCGCCGGGCGCCACGGCCACGGCGCCGTCGGCGCCGCGGGTGAGCAGCACGAGGTCGAGGTCGTGGCCGGTGAGCCACGCGCGGGCCGTGTCGAGGGGGGAGCGGCCGGGATGCAGCCAGGCCAGGTCGTCGTCGCTGGCCTTCACCACGTGGGCGACGTCGAGCCAGGCGGCGACCCGCTCGGTGTAGGCCGCGCGGTCGGGCAGCAGGGCGGGGCGCACGTTGACGTCGTAGACGATGGTGGTGGTGGCCCGCAGGCCGGTCGCCCAGGCCCGCAGGATTTCGGCGCCGGGCGGCAGGATCGAGGCCAGGGTGCCGAAGTGCAGGGCGCGGGTGCTGGGGGGCAGGGTCGCGGGGAGTTCGTCAGGGGTCCACTGCCAGTCGGCTGTGTCGTCGACGTAGAACTGGTACTCGGCGCCGCCGTTGTCGTCGAGGCCGACCACGGCGAGCGTGCTGGCCTCCTCGGCGCGGACGGCGAGCCCGAGGTCGACGCCGTTGGCGAGCAGATGCCGCCGGATGCGCCGCCCGAAGACGTCGCCCGACAGCCGGCACAGCAGCCGGGCCGGCGTGCCCAGCCGGGCGAGGGCGACGGCGGTGTTGGCGGCGCCGCCGCCGGGCACGGCGTGCCACGTGTCGCCGGCAGGGGAGCCATCGGGTGGCCCGGCGGGGACCAGGTCGATGAGGGCTTCACCACACACGACGACCATCGGAACCTCCACGCAGTCATCGGTCGACCGTTGCGCAACCGGTTAGATTCTGCCTATCGACCAGGTGTGTGATGAGCCGGCTGTGGGAAAGCCGCGACGACGTTGCCGCCTGACACGATAGCGCCACGCCGCCCGTGGCCGCAGACCGCCGGTGGGGAGCCGCCCCGGGCGGGCCGGGGTCAGGCGGCCTCGGCGCGGCCGAGCCGCCAGTAGCCCATGAAGGCGACCGCGGCGCGGTCGACGCCGATCTCCTGGACGAGGAAGCGGCGCAGTGCTTTGACCATGCCGGCCTCGCCGGCCAGCCAGGCGTACAGGCCGGCGCCGTCGGCGGGCCGCTCCGGCACCTCCCACAGCAGCGTCGTGTCGACGTCGACGTCCGTCAGGTCCGCGACCGGGGCCGCAGCCGGGGTGACGAGGCCGTCGACGGCCGCGCGCAGCGCGGGCACGAGCAGTTCACCGTGCCGGGCGGCGCGGCCGGCGCGGGGCAGCCAGGTGACCTCGACGCCGGGCGCGACGCGCAGGTCGAGCATGTCGGCGTGCTGCGGCACCTCCAGCAGGATCGTCGCCTTCGGCTCCCCGGTCAGCCGCTCGGCGATCGCCGAGATGGCCGGCACGGCGGTCTCGTCGCCGGCGAGCAGCAGGTGCCCGGCGTCGGCGGGCGGCCGCCACTCCAGGCCGAGGACCGGTCCGGTGGGGCGGGAGTCGGGGCCGATCACGACGACCCGCTGCCCGGGGCAGGCCGCGGCCGCCCACCTGGAGGCGGGCCCGCCGTCGCCGTGCAGCGCGAAGTCGACGTCGAGCTCGCGCAGGTGGGGCCGCACCGCCCGCACGGTGTAGGTGCGCACGGGGTTCTTGCGGTCCTCGGGCAGCGTGCGCCACTCGGCGTACCAGTCGGGCCCTTCGGGGAAGTGCGCCAGCCCGCACCCGGGCAGCGGCAGCACGACTTTGATCCGCTGGTCGAACCCGTTGTCGGCGAACCACCGCAGCGACTCCCCGGTGAACGTCACCCGCCGGAAGGCGGGGCTGAGCGTCTGGACCCGCGCGACCTCGACGTGGAACGGCCCGTACGGCGTGACCCGCTCCTGCGTGACCTGCTCACTTCGTGCCGCCATCGGGCCCCACTTCTCACTTCTGCGATGATCTGCGGTGATCTGCACCTGGGCACGAAGTTAGCTAAGGCTTACCTAATGTGCAACGTGAGCCGCGTCACCGGCACGGCGTTCACCGGTCGGCGTTCCCTGGCCGCCGGTCGCCGCGCCGGACCGCTCGGGTCAGCCGGTGGTGCAGGGCTGCCCGTTGAGGGTGAATGCGGTGGGTGCGGCGTTCGTGCCGCTGTACGAGGCGGTGAAGCCGAACGAGGCGCTGCCGCCGGCCGGGATGTGGCCGTTCCAGTCGGCGTTGGCGGCGCTGACCTGGCGGCCGTTCTGGGTGAGCGTCGTGTTCCAGGCGTTGGCGATCCGCTGGTCGCCGGGGAAGGTGAAACCGAGCGTCCAGCCGTCGACGGCGGCGCCGGTCGCCGTGATCGTGACGTCGCCGTTGAAGCCGCCCGGCCACTGCGAGGCGACCGTGTACGTCACCCGGCAGCCGGCCGCGCTCGCCGAGGGGGACGGCGACGTGCTGGGCGTGACGGTCGGTGTGGGCGTCGGGGTGGGCGTCGCCGTGGGGGTGACGGTGGGCGTCACCGTCGGCGTGGGCGTGGGCGTGGGCGTGGGCGTGGGCGTCGGGCTCGGCGTCGCGTCCGAGTACGTGAGGCCGAAGCCGTAGTCGAACAGGCCCTGCTTGCCGTCACCCAGGTTGATGGGCTCCTGGTCGGCGGAGCGGGGCCACGTCATGGGCAGCACGCCCGTCGGCGCGTAGTCGCCGAACAGCACGTCGGCCACGCCGCCGCCCTCGGTGCCGGGCAGCCAGGCCGCGACCAGCGCGTCCCAGCCGTCGAGCTGGGCGGCGATGTCGAGCGGCCGCCCCGACACCAGCACCACGATCAGGGGCACCCCCGACTGGCGCAGCCGCTGCAGGGTGGCGAGGTCGGTGTAGTCGAGGCCCAGCGAGCCGGGGCGGTCGCCCTGCCCTTCGGCGTACGGTGTCTCGCCGACGACGGCGATGGCCGCCCGGTACGACGGGTCGATGCCGGTGCCGTCGGCGCTGTAGGTGACGGTGGCGCCGGAGCCGACGACGTCGCGGATGCCCTGGAGGATCGTGGTGCCGGGCGTGGTGTTGCCGGAGGAGCCCTGCCAGCTGATCGTCCAGCCGCCGCTCTGGTTGCCGATGTCGTTGGCGTTCTTGCCGGCCACGAAGATCTTGCCGCCGGTCTTGGCGAGCGGCAGCACGTCGCCGGAGTTCTTCAGCAGCACCATCGACTCGCGTACGGCCTGGCGGGCGAGGCTCCGGTGGGCGGCGCTGCCGACGGTGCCCGTGTACGACCGGTCGGTGAGCGGGTGCTCGAACAGGCCGAGCTCGAACTTCTTGGTGAGGATGCGCCGGTTCGCGTCGTCGATGCGTGACATCGGCACCCGCCCGGCCTGCACTTCGGACTTCAGCAGGGAGATGAACCTGCGGTAGTCGTTGGGCACCATCACCATGTCGATGCCGGCGTTGATCGCGGTGCGCACCTCGTCGCCGGTGAAGCCCTGCCGCCCGTCGAGCTGGTCGATGCCGGCCCAGTCGGTCACGACGAAGCCGGTGAAGCCGAGCTCGCCCTTGAGCACGTCGGTGATGAGGTAGGCGTCGCCGTGCAGCTTTTGGCCGTTCCAGCTGCTGAACGACACCATGATGGAGCCCACGCCCTGGTCGACGGCCGCTTGGAACGGCGCGAGGTGGATGGCCCGCAGGTCCGCCTCGGACAGCTGTGTGTCGCCCTGGTCGTCTCCGCCGGTGGTGCCGCCGTCGCCCACGTAGTGTTTGGCGGTCGCGAGGATCGACGCCGGGCCGTCGAGGGTGTCGCCCTGGAATCCTTGGACGATCGTGGCCATCTGGCTCACGACCTCGGGGTTTTCGCTGAACGATTCGTAGGTCCGCCCCCACCTGTCGTTGCGGGCGACGCACAGGCAGGGCGCGAACGTCCAGTCGACGCCGGTGCCGGTGACCTCTTCGGCGGTGGCCCGGCCGATGCGCCGCACCAGGTCGGTGTCGCGGGTGGCGCCGAGGCCGATGTTGTGCGGGAAGATCGTCGCACCTCGGACGTTGTTGTGGCCGTGCACCGCGTCGGAGCCGTAGATGATCGGGATGCCGAGGGGCGTCGACAGCGCCTGCGCCTGGAACGAGTCGTACATGTCGGCCCAGCTCTCGGCGGTGTTGGGCGACGGCGCCGAGCCGCCGCCCGACAGCACCGATCCGATGCGGTAGGTCGCGATGTCCGACACCGGGTCGAGCGCGGCCCGTTCGGCCTGGGTCATCTGGCCGATCTTGTCGTCGAGTGACATTCGCGACATCAGGTCGTCGACCCGGGCGGCCACGCCGAGCGCCGGGTTCTGGTACGGCAGGGGGTCCGCGGCGTTCGCGGCGACCCCGCCGTCGGCGACCGCGAACGCCGCGATGAGCGTCGCGACGGCGAGCAGGGACCGGATGAGCGGGGGGCGTGTCATCGGCGGTGTCCTCGCGTCGGGGATGTCCAGCCTGACGGTAAGGAGGGGGACCGCCGCCGGTCAATCGACGTCACGGGCGGGCCGCCCTCAACTGCGCCGGGGACCGAAACTTTCAGTCTCGCCGCAGGTGGACGTGCGTGGCGTCGGGCGTGCCGCCGGGCAGGGCGTGCCGGTGCACGTCGGCGTGCGGCGGGCCGGGGGCCTCCGGGGCGGTCCGCGACGGGGACGGCTTCCGTGCCGTCGACCGGAGGCGACCGGAACGTGCCCATCGGCCGGCCGCAAATGGTTGGCGGACGGGGGTGGGCGGTTGCCTATCCTGGGCAGTGCAATGAAAACGCCGCCACGCTCGACGTCGCCTCGAGCCGAGTCGTCCAGATCCGAGTCGTCCCGAACCGCCACGTCCCGTGCAGCGCGTGCCGACCGTCCCGACCGTCCCGACCGTCCCGACCGGCCGGATCGATCGGAGCGGGGTCAGCGGCCGGATCGCGGTCAGCGGTCCGAGCGGCCGGATCGGGGTCAGCGGTCCGAGCGGGCGGAGTTCGCCGCGCTGCACGCGCGGCTGCCCCAGCTCATGCTGCGCGACCAGCGCCGCCTGCGCCGCCGTCTCGACGGCGCGCGCAAGGTGCGCGACGCCGCCGCCCGCCGGTCGATCGCCGGCGAGATCGCCGCCGACATCGAGGCCGCCGAGTCGCGTGTGGCCGACCGGCGCCGCCTGGTGCCGCGGGTGACGTACCCCGAGCAGCTTCCGGTCAGCCAGAAGAAGGACGAGATCCTGGCGGCGATCCGTGACCATCAGGTCGTGATCGTGGCCGGTGAGACGGGCTCGGGCAAGACCACCCAGCTGCCCAAGATCTGTCTGGAGCTGGGCCGCGGCGTCAACGGCCTGATCGGCCACACGCAGCCGCGCCGCATCGCGGCCCGCACGGTCGCCGAGCGCATCGCCGAGGAGATCGGCACGCCGCTGGGCGAGACCATCGGCTACAAGATCCGGTTCACCGACCAGGTGTCCGACAGCACGCTGGTGAAGGTGATGACCGACGGCATCCTGCTCGCCGAGATGCAGCAGGACCGCGCGCTCGCCCAGTACGACACGCTGATCATCGACGAGGCCCACGAGCGCAGCCTCAACATCGACTTCATCCTGGGGTACGTCAAGCAGCTGCTGCCGCGCCGCCCCGACCTCAAGGTGATCATCACTTCGGCGACCATCGACCCGGAGCGGTTCTCCCGGCATTTCGGCGGGGCCCCGATCGTGGAGGTGTCGGGGCGCACGTACCCCGTCGAGGTGCGGTACCGGCCGATCGACGATGGCGACGAGGACCGCGACCAGACGCAGGCCATCTCCGACGCCGTCGACGAGCTGTGCGCGGAGGGCCCGGGCGACATCCTGGTGTTCCTCAGCGGCGAGCGGGAGATCCGCGACACCGCCGAGGTGCTGGCGCGGCGCGACGACGCCGAGGTGCTGCCGCTCTACGCCCGCCTGTCGGCGGCCGAGCAGCATCGTGTCTTCCAGCCGCACCGCGGCCGCCGCATCGTGCTCGCCACCAACGTCGCCGAGACGTCGCTGACCGTGCCCGGCATCAAGTACGTCATCGACCCGGGCACGGCCCGCATCTCCCGTTACAGTCACCGGCTGAAGGTGCAGCGGCTGCCGATCGAGGCCGTGTCGCAGGCGTCGGCGAACCAGCGCAAGGGCCGCTGCGGCCGCACCTCTGACGGCATCTGCATCCGGCTGTACTCCGAGGAGGACTTCCTCAGCCGGCCCGAGTTCACCGATCCCGAGATCCTGCGCACCAACCTCGCGTCGGTGATCCTGCAGATGACCACGCTGGGCCTCGGCGACATCGCGGCCTTCCCGTTCGTGGAGCCGCCCGACCAGCGTCAGGTGCGCGACGGCGTCAATCTGCTGCACGAGCTCGGCGCGTTCAACGACAAACGCGAGATCACGCCGCTCGGCCGGAAGCTGGCCCAGCTTCCGGTCGACCCGCGGCTGGCGCGCATGGTGCTGGAGGCCGAGCGCAACGGCTGCGTGCGCGAGGTCATGGTCATCGCCGCGGCGCTGTCCATTCAGGATCCCAGGGAGCGGCCGGTCGACAAGCAGCAGGCCGCCGACGAGCGGCACGCCCGCTTCAACGACAAAGACTCCGACTTTCTGACCTACCTGAACCTGTGGGAGTACCTGCGCGAACGCCAGCGGGAGCTGTCGTCGAGCCAGTTCCGCCGCATGTGCCGCGCCGAGTTCCTCAACTATCTGCGGGTGCGCGAGTGGCAGGACATCTACAGCCAGCTGCGCCAGGTCGCCCGGAACCTCGGCATCACCCTCGACGAGGCCCGCGGCAAGGAGCCGGCCGACCCGCAGCGCATCCACGTCTCCCTGCTGAGCGGCCTGCTGTCGCACATCGGCCTCATGGACGTCGACACCCGGCGCGACGAGGGCCAGGGCGGGCGCCGCCCCATCCGCGAGTACGTCGGCGCGCGCGGCGCCCGCTTCGCGATCTTCCCCGGTTCGGCGCTGGCGAAGAAGCAGCCCCGCTGGGTCATGTCGGCCGAGCTGGTCGAGACCAGCCGCCTGTGGGCCCGCGTCAACGCCAAGATCGAGCCCGAGTGGGTGGAGCCGATCGCGGGGCACCTGGTCAAGCGCACCTACAGCGAGCCGCACTGGGAGAAGACCCAGGCCGCGGTCATGGCGTACGAGAAGGTCACCCTGTACGGCGTGCCCATCGTCGCCGAGCGCAAGGTCCCTTACAGCCGCATCGACCCCGAGCTGTGCCGTGACCTGTTCATCCGCCATGCCCTGGTCGAGGGCGACTGGGACACCCACCACCGGTTCCTGCGCGAGAACCGCAGGCTGCTCGACCAGGTGGAGGAGCTGGAGAACCGCGCCCGCCGCCGCGACATCCTCGTCGACGATGAGACGCTCTACGACTTCTACGACCGCCGCGTGCCCCATCACGTCGTGTCGGGGCGGCACTTCGACGCCTGGTGGAAGAAGGCCCGCCACGACGACCCGGATCTGCTGACGTTCTCCCCGGAGATGCTCGTCAACGAGGGCGCCGATGTCAGCGCCCGCGACTATCCGGACACCTGGCGGCAGAACGGCCAGCGCATGCACCTGACCTACCAGTTCGAGCCGGGCACCGACGCCGACGGCGTCACCGTGCACGTGCCGCTGCAGGTGCTCAACCAGGTCGACTCCACCGGTTTCGACTGGCAGATCCCGGGCCTGCGCGAGGACCTGGTCACCGCGTTGATCAGGTCGCTGCCCAAGCAGCTGCGCCGCAACTTCGTACCGGCGCCCAACTTCGCCAAGGCGGTGCTGGAGCGGGCGACGCCCGGCGACGGCGAGCTGCTCGACGTGCTGGAACGCGAGCTGCACCGCATGACGGGCGTGGTGATCCCCCGCGACGCCTGGCACCTGGACCAGGTGCCCGATCACCTGCGCATCACCTACCGGGTCGTCGATGAGCGCAAGCGCACCGTGGCCGAGGACAAGGACCTCGACGCCCTCAAGCGCCGCCTCGCCCCGAAGATGCGCGACCGCCTGGCCCGGGCCGGCGCCGGCCTGGAACGCACGGGCCTGCGCACGTGGTCCATCGGCACCCTGCCGCGGGTTTTCGAGCAGGGTCGCCTGCGCGCCTATCCCGCCCTGGTCGACGAGGGCGCCGGCGTGGCGGTGCGCATGTTCGAGACGGAGGCCGAGCAGCGGGCCGCGATGTGGGCCGGCACCCGCCGCCTCATCCTCCTCGGCTCCCCGTCTCCGGTGAAGTACGTGCTCGGCACCCTCACCAACCGGCAGAAGCTCACGTTGAGCCGCAGCCCGCACGGCAGCGCCACGGCCCTGTTCGACGACTGCATGGCGTGTGCCACCGACGGGCTGATGGCCGAGGCCGGCGGTGTCGCCTGGGACGAGGCGTCGTTCGCCCGGCTGCACGACCACGTCCGGGCCCGGCTGTTCGACGCGGTCGCCGACGTGGTGGCCCAGGTCGAGCGCATCCTCGCCGCCTGGCACGAGGTCGTGACGTCGCTGCCCGCCACGGCGACTCCGCTGCTGACCCCGGCCATCACCGACATCAGGGATCATCTGGGCGCGCTGATCCGCCCGGGCTTCGTCGCGGAGACCGGCACCGCCCGCCTCCCCGACCTCCTCCGGTACGTCCGCGCCCTGGCCCGCCGCCTCGACAAGCTGCCCGACGACCCCTACCGCGACCGCGCCCGCATGGACACCGTGCACGCCTTGGAGCAGGCCTATCGGGACCTGCTGCCCAAGCTTCCCCCGGCTCGCCGCACGGACGACGACGTCACCCGCATTCCGTGGATGCTCGAAGAGCTGCGCGTGAGCTTCTTCGCCCAGACCCTGGGCACGCCGTACCCCGTCTCCGAGAAACGCATCCGCCGGGCCATGGACGCCGCCCTCGGCTAGCCGCCCGCCAGGATCAGGCCCAGACGGTCGACACGCCGAGCCGGTCTTCGACGTGGCCGATCAGCGACATGGTGCCGAACTTGCCGCTGGGGGCGAACTCGCCGCCTTTCGTGCCGCCCCACAGGACGCCGAGGGCGGTGGGTCGCCCGGCGTCCAGGACCAGCGAGCCGGAGTCGCCCGGCCGGGCGAAAACGCCGCCGCCGCCCCACAGCTCCACCTGCTCCATGAGCCAGGCGTTGCGGCCTCCGGGAGACCATTTGACGGTCGTCCACAGGCCCACGACCCGGCCGCCGAAGACCTGGCCGGTCGTCGGGCCGGTGAAGTAGCCGCGCTTGCGCACCGGCTGGAAGATCGTGGGGGTGGCGGTGGCGGTCACCGCGGTGACCATGTCGGGCAGGCCGGGGCCGTCGCCCGCGATCGCCCGGGAGACCGTACGGCCCTGGCCGAACCCGGCGTCCAGCCGGAACACGGCCGAGTCCGTCAGGCCGGTCACGACGGGGGAGAACGGCAGGGGCGAGGTCTGCGGGAAGTCCACTTTCACGACGTCGCCGACGTTGTCGTCCTTGGCGAGCTGCGACCCGACGACGAGCGGCGGGTTGTGCGGCTGCCAGACGTTGTTCGGGAACCGGTCGGGGTCGCCGACCACGTGGTAGCAGCTCAGCCCGAGCGGCTCCCGGTCGGAGATGTCCTGGACGATCGCGCCCATCGTGCCGGAGGCGTGGGTGGGCACCGTGATCTTGATGCCGCCGCGCAGCTCGGCGTAGCGGTGCTCGTCGGGAAAGCCGAGCGGCTCGTACTGGCGCTCGATGACGCAGACCGGGACGCCGCCGACCTCGCGCGGCAGTTCCGGCGCCGTGGCGGCGTCGGCCACCAGCACCCGGACGGCGAGTTCGTCGAAGAGCTCCCCGTTCTCCTCGCGGGCGCCCAGGCCCACGCCCGTGATGCCGGGCAGGGCCAGCAGGAACGGCTCCGTCAGGCGCTTGGCCTCGATCAATTCGGCTGGTATGTCCATGTGCGCACCTTCCGCAGCGTGCGTCACTTCTCAGCCAAGGGCCGTCGTCGCCCGGCCGCAACCAAGGACACGCCAACCGTGTGCCAAGCCTCCCCGTAGGACGCGCGGGGAGGCGCGGGCATCAGCGGCCGAGGGCGGCGCCGGCCAAGGCCCGGGGGTCGGCCGCGCCGGCCAGGCCGGGGCCCACGTCGATGAGATGGGCGTGACCGAAGGAGCCGCCGTAGGGGAGCAGGCCGACCTGATGGCCTCTCGCCCGCAGGCCCTCGGCCCAGGGGGCGCCGTCCTCCACGTCGAGGGACGCGGCCGTGGTGGGCCGCCAGGTGTCGAAGCCGGTCTCGCCGGGGCCGATGCGCCAGCGCGGGGCGCTGATGGCGCGGCCGGGCGACTCGCCATGGCGCAGGAGGCGGGTGAGGACCTGAAGCATGATCTGCGGCTGGCCGTCGCCGCCCATCGTGCCGGCGACCGTGCGCAGGCCGCCGTCGGGGCGGGTGACCAGGGCGGGGGCCAGGGTGCTCGGCGGGCGGCGGCCGGGAGCGTACTCGGCGGGATGGCCGGGGGTGAGGCAGAAGCCGAGGCCGCGGTTGTGCAGGTTGATGCCGGTGCCCGGCTCGAACAGCAGCGAGCCGAAGCCGGCGGCGTTCGACTGGATCAGGGAGACGCCCATGCCGTCGGAGTCGACGGCGCACAGGTAGGTGGTGTCGCCTGGGGAGACCAGGTCGCGCACCTCCATGCGGCGGCCGGGGTCGATCAGGGCGCGGCGGGCGTCGGCCGAAGCGAGGATCCCGCTCACGTCGGCGCCCTCGTACAGGGCGTCGGGGCGGTCGTGGCCGGCGGCACGGGCGGCCTCGGCGAGCAGATGCGCCCACCCGGGATCGCCGGGGTCGTCCGGCAGGTCCAGGCCCTCGGCGATGGCCAGGGCGAGCAGCAGCAGATAGCCCTGGGAGTTCGGCGGCGTCGTCCACACGTCGTGGCCGAAGGCCCGGACGTGCAGCGGCTCCACCCAGTCGGCGCCGCACCTGGCCAGGTCGGCCTCGGTGTACTCCCCGGCCCCGAGCTCCAGCAGGCCCGCGCCGAACTCGCCGAGGTAGAAACCGGCCCTGCCGGACGCGGCGATGGCCTCCAGCGCGCGGGCCACCCCCGGCCGCCGGATCAGGTCACCCGGCTCGACCGGGCCGTCCACCTCGGGCAGCGTGGCGGCATCGGGCGCGAGCGACGGCGAGGCGGGGAACCCGTCGCGGGCGTAGCCGATGGCGGGGGCCAGCAGGTCGGCCAGGGGCAGCCGGGCGTGCCGTTCGTGCAGCGCGAGCCAGCCGTCCACGCACCCCGGCACCGGAACGGTGCGGATGTCCCCCTGGAACGGCATCCGCTCATGCCCCTCGGCCCGCAGCCGCTCCGGGTCGGCCCCCGACCCGGCCCGCCCCGACGCGTTGAGCGCCTCCGGCGCCCCCGCGCGGTGATGGACGAGCGCGAACAGGTCACCGCCGAGCCCGCACATGTGGGGGGAGGTGACCGCGAGCACGGCGTTGGCGGCGATGGCGGCGTCGACCGCGGAACCACCTCTGTCGAGCATGGTCAGCCCTGCGAACGACGCCAAGTGATCGACGGTCGCGATCATCCCATGGCGGGCATATCGGGTGTGTTCCACGATCAGACTGTACGACGATGGGGAACGTCCTGCCGTCTTCCCGCCGGCTCTCTTCCCGTCAGGTCTTCCTGGCGAGCATGCCCGATTCGCTGATGAGGCCGTTGCCGGGGACATCGCGCCAGAAGTAGGTCAAGGTGTCTCCCTTGCGGGTCAGGATCACCGTGCCCGGGACGCAGCCGGGGACGTTCTCCAGCACAAGGGTCAGGCGAGCCGAGGCGACCTTGGTGAGGCGCAGGTCGCCCGTGCACTCGTCGGTCCGCCAGCTGCCTTTCGGCTTGCCGCCGGGCAGCTCGATCACCAGGTCGTACTCGCTGAGGAGCGGGGTGTCCGGGGTGATGTGGCCGGCCCAGGTGCCGGCGAAGGCCGCCGGGATGGCCGGGCCGTCCGGCTCGGGCCCCGAGGTGGGCGTCGAGGCGGCCCCCGATGGCGACGACGACGGGTGCGAGGCGTCGTCGTCCGGCTCCGCGGAGCCCGCCGGCGACGAAGCGGGCGAGGCGGCGGAGGCCGGGGTGGTCGAGGCCCGGACGGCCACCCTGCCGTCCGGGCGCCCGCCGTTCCCCAGATGCAGGGCGACGACGACCGCCGTGGTGGCCGCCACCACGGCCACGGCGACGGCCACGGCGATGGAGAACGGACGGCGGCGCCCCGGCGTGCGGCCGGGGTGGGTCGTGGCATGCGCCGGGTCCGCGCCCGGGGGAGGCGACGGAGGAGCCGTCGCGTGGGGCGCGAGGGCCGGGCCGCCCGGACGAGGCGTGGCGTCGCCAGAGGAGCCGACGAGCTGCAGCAACAGGTCGCGGGCCGACGGGCGGCGGGCCGGGTCCTTGTCCAGGCAGCGGGCCACGACGGCGCGCAGCGGGCTCGGAACGCCGGACAGGTCGGGCTCGCCGGAGGCGATGCGCATGAGCACCGCGGCGATGTTGCCGCCGCCGAACGCCGGGCGGCCCGTCGCGGCGTACACGATCAGCGAACCCCAGGCGAAGACGTCGGAGGCGGCCGTGGCCGGACGCCCCGAGACCTGCTCGGGGGAGAGGTACGCCGGGGTGCCGATCAGCCCGCTGGTGACCGTGTCGGCCTCGGTGGGCCGGGCGATGCCGAAGTCGACGACCCGCGGCCCGTCGGGGCCGAGCAGCACGTTGGACGGCTTGAGGTCGCGATGGATGACGCCGGCGCCGTGGATGGCGGCGAGGGCGGTGGCGGTGCCGACGGCGAGCCGGTCGAGGTCGCCGCCGGACAGCGGGCCGCGCGCGGCGACGCGTTCCTGGAGCGACGGACCATCGATGAACTCGCTGACGACGTACGGCTGCGGCCCGTCGACCGACGCGGTCAGCACCCGGGCCGTGCAGAAGGACGCCACGGTGCGCGAGGCGGCCAGTTCGCGGTCGAGCCGCCGCCTGGCCTCGGGGTCGGAGCCGATGCGCAGGACCTTGACGGCCACCTGCTCGCCGCCGGGCCCCTGCCCGAGGTACACGACGCCCTGCCCGCCCTCGCCCAGCCGCCCGCTGAGCCGGAACCCGCCGAGCTGCCGCGGGTCGTGGGGGGACAGGGGGGCGACCATGGGCATACCGTACTGGATCTCGCTGCGCCGGCCCGGGGAATGCGCCCGTCCCGGGAAACGGTGCCAACGGGAAAGAGCGCCGGTGCGGAAAGAGCGCGGTGGGGAAGAGCGCCGGTGCGGAAACGGTGCCCTTGAGGAAACAGCGCCCTTGGGCGAACGGCGCCCTGGGAAGCGGGGTCAGGCGGCGACGGGTTCGCGGCGGTCGCGGCGGACGAGGGCGGCGTAGCGGCCGCCGAGGGCGAGCAGCTCCTCGTGGGTGCCGCGCTCGGCGATGCGGCCGTGGTCGAGGACGATGATCTGGTCGGCGTCGCGGATCGTGGACAGCCGGTGCGCGATGGTGATCGTGGTGCGGCCTTGGGCCAGCGTGTCGAGGGCTTCCTGGACGGCCTGCTCGGTCTGGTTGTCGAGGGCGCTGGTGGCTTCGTCGAGGATGAGCACGGGCGGGTTGCGCAGCAGCGTGCGCGCGATCGCGAGGCGCTGCTTCTCGCCGCCGGAGAAGCGGTAGCCGCGCTCGCCCACCAGCGTGTCGTACCCGTCGGGCAGCCCGGCGATGTGGTCGTGGATGCGCGCGGCGGTCGCCGCCCGCACCAGCTCCTCGTCGGTCGCGTCGGGCTTGGCGAAGCGCAGGTTGTCGGCGATCGAGGCGTGGAACAGGTAGGTCTCCTGGGAGACGACGCCGACCGTGGCGGCGAGCGTGGCGAACGTCATGTCGCGGACGTCGACGCCGTCGATCGTCACCCGGCCCCCGGTCACGTCGTACAGCCGCGACGGCAAGTAGCTGAGCGTCGTCTTGCCGGACCCCGTCTCGCCGACGATGGCGAGCGTGGTGCCGGCGGGAACGGTGACGTCGATGCCGCTCAGCGTGGGCCGCTCGTCGCCGCCGTAGGCGAACTCGACGTGCTCGAACCGCACGTCGCCCTGCACCCGGCCGAGGTCGACCGCGCCGGGCCGTTCCTCGATGTCGATGGGCAGGTCGAGGTATTCGAAGATGCGGCCGAACAGCGACAGCGAGCTCTGCACCTCCACGCCGACCCGCAGCAGCTGCACGGTGGGCCGGAACAGGCTGCTCTGCAGGGTGGTGAACGCCACGAGCGTGCCGACCGACACCAGCGACGTGAGCCCGGCCGCCCAGTAGATGACGGCCGGCATGGCGGCCATGACGATCTGGATGACGGACTGCCGCCAGCGCCCGGCCATCTCGGATCGGACTTCGAGGCCGGCGAGTTCGTCGGAGGCGCCGGCGAACCGCTCGGTGAGGGCGGGCGCGCGGCCCATGCTGCGGCCGAGCAGGATGCCGCTGACCGACAGCGACTCCTCGACCATCGATGACATGGCGGCGAGCTTGCGCTGCCGTTCGGACTTGATGCGCCGCCGCTCGGCCCCCACCTTCCGGCTGATGAGCACGAACACCGGCAGCAGGACCAGGGACACGACGGTGAGCCGCCAGTCGAGCGCGACCATGGCCACGATCGTGGCGACGACGGTCGTGAGGTTGGAGACGATCGAGGTGGCGGTGGAGGTGACGACGGACTGCATGCCGCCGATGTCGTTGGCGATGCGCGACTGCACCTCGCCGGTGCGGGTGCGGGTGAAGAAGGCCAGCGACATGCGCTGCAGGTGGCCGTACACCGCGACCCGCAGGTCGTGCATGACGCGCTGGCCGACGGTGGTCGAGATGAGGGTCTGCACGACGTTGAACACGCTGGTGGCCACGGCCACCGCGATCATGCCGAGGGCGAGCACGGCGAGCAGCCCGGGGCGGCGCTCGGGGATGGCCTCGTCCAGGATCCGCCGTAGCAGGAACGGGGAGGCGAGCGAGACCAGCGAGGACAGGCCGATGAGCAGGCCGACGGTGGCGAGCCGCGCCCGGTACGGCCGGAACAGTCCGGCGATGCGCCGCAGGGGCGCACGGGGTTCGGGTGGCATGGGGAACCTTTCGACGGGGAGGACGCCGGGCGGCGTCCCGGTACAAATAAGACGTTAACTCAAACTGAGTCAACCTCTCAATCGGCTTTCCGGCTCTGCTACGCTCCGGACCGTGGGGAACAGGTCGGCGGCCGAAGACGCCGCAGCCGACGAGCGACCGGATCTCGGCGAGCTGTTCCTGCGGCTCACACGCAGGGCACGACGCGCCTACATCGAGCGGCTGGAGCCGTTCGGGCTGACCCCGTCGCGCGAACGCGCGCTGCGCGTCATCGCCCACGCCGACGAGCCGCTGCGCATGGTGCGGCTCGCCGAGCGGCTCGGGGTGGTGCCGCGCTCGGTGACACCGATCGTCGACGCGCTGGAGGAGGCCGGGCTGGTCCGCCGGGCCGTCGACCCCGCCAACCGCCGCTCGACCCTGCTGCTGCTCACCGACGCCGGCCGCGACCTGCTCGACGACATGAAGCAGGCGAGGCACGCGGTGTCGGAGGAGCTGTTCGCGGTGCTGACGCCCGAGCAACGGGCGACACTGCACGACCTGCTGCTCGCGGTCGACGCCGGGCGGCCGACCGATCAGAGGTGACGCCCGGGCCCGATGCGGGCGACAGATGCGCCGAAAGCGGGCGGCTAAGCTCACCTGGGTGATGAGCGAACGCGATCGGTGGATCGTTCTCGAAGGCGCTGTCAACGTACGGGATCTCGGTGGGCTGCCCACCACCGACGGCGGCACGACCCGGTTCGGGCGGGTGCTGCGCGGCGACAACCCGCAAGGGCTGACCGACCACGACGTCACCGTGCTCGTCGGCCGGCTCGGGCTCCGCACCGTCGTCGATCTGCGTTCCCGCGCCGAGGTGTCGCTGGAGGGGCCAGGGCCGCTGACCCGGGTGCCGGGGGTGACCCTGCATCACCTGACGCTGTTCGCCGAGCACGGCAGATACACCGACGTCGAGGCCGACACCCCGCACGAGCCGGCCGAGGCCGGCGTCGGCGCCGGGGCGGGCGAGGCCCAGGCGATCGACGGGGAGCGGGTGCTGCCCTGGACCAAGGAGCGCAGCGCCGACGACCTCGCCGAGCTGCGCATCAGCGGCTACTACTACTCCTACCTGCGCGACCGGCCCGACTCGGTGGTGGCCGCCCTGCGGACGCTGGCCCGGCCCGGCGGCGCCGCGCTCGTGCACTGCGCGGCGGGCAAGGACCGCACCGGGGTGCTATCGGCCCTCGCGCTCGAAGTGGCCGGGGCCACGCGCGAGGCGATCATCGCGGACTACGTCGCCTCGGCCGAGCGCATCGGCCGCATCCTGGCCCGGCTGCGGGCCAGCAGCACCTACGCCACCGACCTGGACGGCAAACCCGCCGACGCGCACGCGCCGCGGCCGGAGTACATGACCCGGTTCCTCGGCTTCCTCGACGACCGCTTCGGCGGGCCCGTGGGCTGGCTCAAGGAGAACGGCTGGACCGACGCCGACGGTCGGGCGCTGCGCGCCCGGCTGCGCGACTGACCAGGGCCCGGCCGGGCCGGGAACGGGACCGCGGCCTCCTCATCCCGGCGCCCCGCCGGCGGGGCGAGGACGGCCGGGACCGGGGAGACGGCCGCGGATCACAGATCGCGTTCGTCGCGCTCGGCGAGGAAACGCTCGAACTGGGCGGCGAGCTCGTCGCCGGTCGGCATGGGCGTGGTCTCGGCCATGAGGTTCTCGCGCTCGGAGCCGGCGGCGTAGGCGTCGTACTGCTGCTCCAGGCCGCGGATCGCCGTCGACAGCTCCTCCGACGCCCGGATCTGCTCCTCGACGGCGGCCGTGGTGGTGTCGGCGGCGCTGCGCAGGTCGTCGAGGGGGAAGACGAGCCCGGTCTCGCGCGCCACGGCCTCCAACCCGGTGACCGCCGCCTTGGGATAGTCGGCCTGGGCGAGGTAGTGGGGCACGTGCACGGCGTACCCCAGGGCGTCGTGGCCCTTGGCGCCGAGGCGGAACTCGATCAGGGCGGCGATGCTGCCGGGCACCTGGACCCTGCCGAATGGGTTCGGTGCCGCGTTGGTGAGCAGCTCCGGCTTGCTGGCGTGGGTGGTCAGGCCGAGGGGACGGGTGTGCGGCACCGCCATCGGGATGCCGTGGACGGTGACCAGCCGACCGGCACCCAGGCGGGTGACGACCATGCCGACGGCCTCGGTGAACAGCTCCCACTCGCGGTCGGGCTCGGGACCGTGCAGCAGCAGGAACGGGCTGCCGGCGGCGTCGCGCACCAGGTAGACGGCGAGGTGCGGAGTGTCGTAATCGACCCAGCGATCGGAGTCGAACGTCATGATCGGGCGGCGGGAGCGGTAGTCGAGCAGACGGTCCACGTCGAACGTCGCGATGACCCGGTGCTCGAGACTGGCGAGCAGATGCGCCACCGCGAGCCGGCCGGCACCGCCCGCGTCGACGAACCCCTCGAAGTGGTAGAGCAGGACCGGATCGGTCAGCTCGGGGAGGTCACCGTCGAGCCGGTAGAGATCCGTCGGGTCGGACACCGTGTTCCAGCCTTTCTGTGGGTTCCTTGTCCGTGGCCTGAACCACGATCTGTAAGACAGAACCTGTGGGGGGCCCCGAGGAATTCCATCACCCTACCGGCTGCGCCGCCGACGGCGGATGACGACGGCCGGGCACAGGGGATCACGACGGGTCCGGCGCCGTTGCGCCGCCGTCGGCGGAAACCCTGGCTCATGTGTTCGAAGCAGCCTGACACGTGGGTGGTTGGTGGACAACAACGTTATTGGTAGTGATATTTACCTGTATCAGAGCGCTATAGCTGCCTGTCCGCTGAGGAAGCATTCTAGGTCAATGGTTGCTATGTCGCTGCGCGCTACGGGAGCCGGCGATCGCTCCCCGTTACGCATTCCGCCGCTGCCCTGCCCCTTCCCCAGCGAGATCAATCCGCATGTGCGGGAGGCCAACCAGGAAAGCTTCGCGTGGCTGACGGACACCGGCATGCTCCCCGACGCCGACGCGCTCGAACGCTACAAAAAGGCCAGATTCGGCTGGTTGACGGCACGCGCCTACCCGCACGCCGACCGGGAGATGCTGCGGCTGCTCATGGACTGGTGCGTGTGGCTGTTCGCGTTCGACGACGGCTTCTGCGAGTCGGAACGCATGAGCCGCCGCGCCGGCGCGATCGCCCGCGCCCTGCCGGAGATCTTCCGCGTGCTCGACGATCTCGACCCGCCCAAAGACGTGAGCGACGTCTACGCGCGCACGCTGCTGGAACTCAGGCACCGCATCGCCGAACACGCCGAGCTCGACCAGCTCGCCCGCTGGTGCGCCGCCACCCGGGAGTACGTCTTCGCCCAGGTCTGGGAGGCCGCCAACCGCGAAGCCGACGTGGTCCCCACGCCCGACGACTACATCTTCATGCGCCGCCGCACCGGGGCCATGTTCCCGGTGTACGCCCTCATCGACATCGCCGGCGGCTACCGGCTCACCCCGGCCGAATGGCACCACCCCCACATTCGGACCCTCACCGAGCTGGCCAACGACCTCGTCGTCTGGGACAACGACCTGTTCTCGTACGCCAAGGAGATGCACCACGACCGCGCCCGGCACAACCTGGTGAACGTGCTGGTCACCCACCAGAACCGCTCCGTGCAGGACGCCCTGGACGAGGTGGCCCGCATGCACGACCGCGCGGTCGCGCGGATGACCGAGCTGCACGCGGAGGTGGCCCGCTGGGGGTCGCCGGCGGTGCTGGCCTACGTGCGCGGCCTGGAGCACTGGGTGCGCGGCCACATCGAGTACTCCCGCGACAGCGCCCGCTACATCCGCGCCTGGCCGCCGGGCACCCACTGGCCGCCCGGCCTGCGCCCCCGCGACCCCGCCTAGCCGCGGCGCGCCCGCACACGCCCCCCTGGGGCCCGGGCCTGCCCGCGCCCGCGCCGCGTCCGGCGCGCGGCACGCCACGACCCCGGCCCGCGTGGACACGGCCCCGTACGGAACCGGCCCGTACGGGGCCGGCCCACGTGTACGTGGCCCACGTGGACATGGCCCACGTGGACACGGTCCGGGTGGAGACGGCCGGCATCGGCACGGCCGGCCTAACCCGGCAACCTGCCAGTGGCGAACATGACGGACTCGTCGAAGCTCAGCCGGGCGCCCCGGTCGTAGGCCGAGACGTACGCCTCCTCGCCCAACGCGCTCCGGCACTCCTTCACACACCGTTCGTGTTCCTGCGTGAAGAAAGGCGACCCGAACTGCGGCAGCCCGAGCAGCCGCCAGTTGGCCTGGATGGTGCCGAGCAGGCACGCGGCGTCGTCGGCGCGGCCCTCGTCGACGGCGAGGGCCGCGAGGGTCTCCAGGACCAGCACGCAGCCCACCATGTCGTGGAAGCCGTACTTGATCTCCAGGGCCTCCAGGGCGTTGCCGATCGCCTTGGCGGTCTGCGCCGCCGCCCGCTGCGTGAGCGACATCGCCCAGGTGGCGTAGGAGCGCAGCCACAGCTCGCCCCGCTCGCGGCAGAACTCCCGGGTCTCGGCCAGGACGTCCTCGGCCTGCTTGAACTCCTGCTGCGCGGTGAGGATCAGCGCCTGCTCCACGATCGCCGGCAGCAGGCCCGGGTTGAGCTGCCGCGACCGCGGCCCTTCGTACATGTCGATCGCCACGCCGAGCAGCGCCGCCGCCTTGTTCAGGTCGCCCTGCAGGAACGCCGCCGTGCCCTGCATCTTGATGCCGAGGATGGCCGCGCTGGGGTCGCCCACCAGCTGCGCCTCGGCGCTGCACCGCTCGGCCAGCTCCGCCGCCCCCGAGGCGTCGCCGTGCATGCTGCGCAGGTACGACAGCACCCACAGCGCCTTGCAGCGCTCCGGGCTCGGCTCGGGCGCCGAATCCAGCGCCCGTTCGATGTACAGCTTGCCCTCGCGGGTGAAGCCGCAGGCGGCCCACAGGTACCACAGCGACGACAGCAACCGCAGCCCGTCGCGGCTCCGCTCGGGATCCTCCTGGCAGTAGGCGATGGCCGCCCTGATGTTGTCGTGCTCCTGCCGGAGCCGCTGGAACCACTCCAGCTGCCAGCGTCCCGACCAGGCCAGCTCGCCCTCCTTGGCGAGGGACAGATAGTAGGCGAGGTGGCGGTCGCGCATCTGCCCGGTCTCCTCCAGCCGGTCGGACCAGTACGTGCCGTACTCGCGGAGCGCGTCGACCAGGCGGTAGCGCACCCCGTACCGGTCGCTCTGGCAGAGCACGATCGACTTGTCGACCAGGTCGCGCAGCAGGTCGGTGATGTCGTCGGCGTCGATGGAGCCGACGGCGCAGACGTACTGGGCGGCCGGCAGATCGAAGTCGCCGGAGAAGACCGACAGGCGGGCCCACAGCAGCCGCTCCGCCGGGGAGCACAGCTCGTGGCTCCACCCGATCGCGGTGTACAGGGTGCGGTGGCGGGCCTGGGCGGTCTGGCCCGCGCCGGAGGTCAGCAGCCGGAACCGGTCGGCCAGCAGGTCGAGGATCTGCTCGACCGACAGGGAGCGGATCCGCACGGCGGCCAGCTCGATGGCGAGGGGGATGCCGTCGAGCCGCCGGCACAGCTCGGCGACCCTGTCGACCGAGTCGTCGTCGACGACGAACCCGGGCAGCACCTCGGCGGCGCGCTCGGCGAACAGGCGCACCGACTCGTTGGCCAGGGCCGGCTCGTTCGGGTCGTCGCCGGGAAGCGCCATCGGCTGCACCGGCACCGTCTGCTCCCCGGGCAGGCCGAGCGGCTGCCTGCTGGTCAGCAGCATGGTGAGCCGTTCGCACGATTCGAGCAGGTCCTGCGCGAGCTGCGCGCACGGCTCGACCAGATGCTCGCAGGTGTCGAGGATCAGCAGCATCTTGCGGCCCGACAGCCACTGCACCAGCCCGTCGCCGTCGAGCGGCACCGACCCCGACAGACCGAGCGCGGTGGCGACCGCGTGCTGCAGCATCAGCGGGTCGTGCAGCCGCGACAGGTCGGCGAACCACACACCGTCGGGGTACATGTGCCCGACCGAATGGGCCAGGCGGACCACGGTGCGGGTCTTGCCGACACCGGCGATGCCGGTCACCGTGACCAGCCGGTGATCACGCAGCCGTTGCCGGATCGTGGCCAGCAGGCGCGTACGCCCGACGAAGCCGGTGAGTTCGGCGGGCAGGTTTCCCTGTCGCCGCCATTGGTCAGGCGTTGCCATGGCCGCCCCCGGGGTCGTCTGGCGTGTGCATGGTCGCGCTCAGCGGAGTCCGCCATCGCATCGTACTCGGCACACGCGTGAGTACCATGGTCTGGTGACAGAATTCGGGCCAGACGACATGCGGCTGGACGACCTGCGCCCGGTCGACCTCTTCGACGAAGAACCGCCGCTGCTTCCCGACCAGACGGGCGACGACACCGACCTCGGCTGGGGCGAACGCGCCTCGGATCACGACGACATCCAGCGCCTGCTGGAGGAACGGCCGCCCCACTGGGGCTGACGGCACCCGCTCGGCGAGCCCATCCGACGAGCGCCGGCGAGGCCGAGGTCGTCCGACCAGGCCACCGTCTCCGTATCGCGGGCACCATGTCGAAACGGCCTGTCGGAGCGTGCTGTCGAAGGGTCCTGTCGACGTGGCCGGGCCGACGCCGGCCGGGTGCGGCGGGCTCGGGTGTGGTTTCGGGTGCCGCTCAGCCCACGCCGGTGGTCTCGGTGCCGTTCATCGCCAGCTCGACCACGGCGTCCAGGCCGAGCCCCGCCCCGCGTCCCGACAGCCGCTCGTAGCCCTCGTCGCCCAGCGCCCGGCGGCACTCCCGCACACACTGCTCGTGCTCCTCGGTCAGGAACGGAGAGCCGAGCTGCGGCAGCCCGAACAGGTGCCAGTTGTGCTGCGCCCCGCCCAGCAGCAGGGCCGCCCGCTCCGTGCGGCCCTCGTCGGCGGCGAGCCGTGCCAGCACCTCGACGGCCAGCACGCAGCCCAGCACGTCGTGGAAGTGCCGTTTCAGGCGCAGCGCCTCGGCGGCGTTCGCCGTCGCCTCGGCCGTTCTGCCGAGGGCCCGCTGCGCCTCGGCGAGCACGTAGTGGCCGTACGACCGCACCCACAGCTCGTTGCGCAGCCGGCACACCCGCAGGCAGTCGGTGAGCAGCCGCTCGGCCTCGTCGGGGGAGTCCTGGATGGTCAGCACCAGCGACAGCTCCACGATCGCCGGCAGCAGCCCGGGGTTCAGCGCGGCGCCGTCGCCGTGCACCTCGATGGCCGCGCCGAGCAGCGCCTTGGCGCGCAGCAGGTCGCCCTGCAGCATCGCCGCGGTGCCGAGCATCTTGGTGGCGAGCACCATGGTGGCCGAGTCGCCCGTCTCGATGGCGTCGTGGCGGCACCGCTCGGCCGCGCGGATGGCGCCCTCGGCGTCGCCTTGCGCGCTGCGCACGTACGCCAGCACGCCCAGCGCCCTGCCCCGCGCCCGGCTCGGCTGCTCGCAGGCCGCGAGCACGCGCCGCAGGTAGAAGTGGCCCTCGCGGGAGAACCCGCACGCCACCCACATGAACCACAGCGACGACAGCAGCTCGAGGCCGACCTGCGTCTCGGCCGGGTCGGACAGGCAGAACTCCAGCGCGGCGCACACGTTGTGGTGTTCTTGGCGCATCCGGTCGAACCAGTAGAGCTGCCTCGGCCCCGACCAGGCGCGCTCGCCGCGCTGGGCGAGCAGCAGGTAGTAGTCGCGGTGGCGGCGCCTGGTCGCCGCGGTCTCGCCGAGCCGGTCGAGCCAGTCGGCGCCGTACTCGCGCAGCGTCTCGATCAGCCGGTAGCGCGGCTCGTCGTCGTGTGCCACCAGGATCGACTTGTCCACCAGCCCGGAGATGAGCGCGGCCACGTCCGCGCCGCTCAGCGGCCCCTCCTCGCAGACGTACCGGGCCGCATCCAGTTCGAAGTCGCCTTCGAAGACCGACAGGCGGGCCCACAGCAGCCGCTCGGCCGGCTCGCACAGCTCGTAGCTCCACCCGATCGCGGTGCGCAGCGTCTGATGCCGGGACAGGCCGCCCCGTCCGGTGCCGCCGAGCAGCCGGAACCGGTCGGTGAGCAGGTCGAGGATCTGGCGCACCGACAGGACGCGCAGCCGTACGGCGGCCAGTTCGATGGCGAGCGGGATGCCGTCGAGGCTGCGGCACAGCCGCGTCACCGGCCCGATCTCGGCCGGCCCCACCCGGAAGCCGGGCACGGCCGCCGCCGCCCGCTCTTCGAACAGCCGCACCGCCTCATTGCTCAAGGGGTCTTCGCCGGGTGTGCCGGGCGGGGTCAGCGGCGGCACGGGCACGACGTGTTCGGCGGGCAGGCCGAGCGGCTGCCGGCTCGTGACCAGGATGCGCAGCGGGCCGGGGCGGCTCAGCAGGGCCGCGACCAGTTCGCGGCAGGCGTCGACGAGATGCTCGCAGGTGTCGAGGATCAGCAGGGCGGCGCGTTCGGGCAGCCAGTGGGTCAGCGTGTCGATCTCCTGCCGCCCGGCGGCCCCGAACGTGGCGGCGATGGTGGCGGGCAGCAGCGCCGGGTCGCGCAGGCCGGACAGGTCGACGAACCAGACGCCGTCGGAGTACGCCTGGCGGTCGGTGCGCGCCGCGCGCAGCGCCACACGGGTCTTGCCGACGCCGCCGATGCCGGTGAGCGTGACCAGCCGATCGCCGTGCAGCGCGGCCGTGACCGTCGCCAGTGTCTCGACGCGCCCCACGAAGCTGGTGAGCTCCGCGGGCAGGTCGCCGCCCCGGCCCCACCCTGCCGGCGTTGCCATGGCGGCCCCCGAGGGTCGAGTCCGGTGTTGCGGTCGGCGTGCTGAACCAGCCTGCCTTCCGGCATCGTAGCCCCGCGCGCCACAGCGTGTGCGGCGCCCCCGCGAGAAAGCGCGTGCCGGGCGTCAGGCCGAGCGGCGCGGGGCGGCCGTGCTGTCGCGGACGATGAGGTCGGTGGCGAGCTCGACGCGGCGGGTCTCGGGCGTCTCGCCCCGGCCGATCGCGAGGACCATGCGGGTGGCGAGGGCGGCCATTTCCTGCAGCGGCTGGCGCACCGTGGTCAGCGGCGGCCAGGCCGAGCTGGCGAGCGGCAGGTCGTCGAAGCCGACCACGCTGAGGTCCTCGGGCACCCGCAGGCCGCGCTGCCGGGCCGCCTCGAACACGCCGAACGCCTGCAGGTCGCTGCCCGCGAAGATCGCGGTGGGCGGGTCGGGCAGGTCGAGCAGCACGTGGCCCTGGTCGTGCCCGGAGCCCACCAGGAAGTCGCCGTACTTGATCAGCTCGGGGTCGACCCCGGCACCGGCCGTCTCCAGTGCCGCCCGGTAGCCGTCGATGCGGGCCAGGCTGCACATCATGTCGGCCGGGCCGCCGATCATGCCGATGCGGCGGTGGCCGAGCTCCAGCAGGTGCCTGGTGGCGGCCAGGCCGCCGTTCCAGTTGGTCGCGCCGACCGACGGCACGCCCGGCGCGGGCTCGCCCTCGGGGTCGACCGTGACGAACGGCACCGACCGAGCCGTCAGCTGGCCGTTCAGCCGGGCCGACATGCGGGAGCTGATGAGGATCACTCCGTCGGTGCGGCGCGCCGCGATGCGGTCGAGCCAGTCGCGGCCGGGCCCGGAGTGGGTGTGCAGCACGGAGATGACGACGCTGGCGTCGGCCTCCCGGGCGGCGTCCTCGGCCCCGCGGATCAGTTCCATGGCCCATGGGCTTTCGATCTCGGTGAAGACCAGATCGACGAGCCCGACCGGGCCGTCCCCGTGACCTGTTCGGCGCTGGTAGCCGTGCTTGTGCAGGAGGCGCTCGACCCGTTGCCGGGTATCGGGGGCCACCTCCGGTCGGCCATTGATCACCTTGGACACGGTGGGGATCGACACCCCCGCCTCCTCGGCGATCACGGCGATCGTCACCCGTCGTTTCGCTGGCATGTTCTGAGTTTAGCCGAAAACTTTCGGGCACATGCACCAGGGGTCTCCTTGGCCGGGCAGACCTCGGAGGTGACCGTTCCGTTACCAGAGCCGCCCGGCCTGATCGGAAGCGTGGCTATTGACGTGAACCGCACACTTACGTAATGTCCCGACTCGAAACATTCGGCCGCTTTACGAAACTTTCAGAGCCCGGCTCGGCAGGGAGTTGTTGATGCTTGACGACCAGACCGCCCTTCGTGTGTCGGGGACCCGCCTCGTCAACGGTGCGGGCGAGGTCGTCCGGCTTCGGGGTGTGGGCCTCGGGGGCTGGATGAACATGGAGAACTTCATCACCGGCTACCCCGCCAACGAGGCCGGCATGCGCGCCGCCGTCCGGGACGTGCTCGGCCCCGATCGCGCCGGCTTCTTCTTCGAACGCCTGCTTTCCTCGTTCTTCGGTGAGCGGGACGCCGAGCTGCTCGCCGGCATCGGCGTCAACTGCGTCCGCATCCCGGTCAACTACCGGCACTTCGAGTCCGACGACCGGCCGATGGAGATCATCGAGGACGGCTTCCGGCACCTCGACCGGGTGATCGAGCTGCTCGGCCGCCACGGCATCTACAGCGTCATCGACCTGCACGCCCTGCCCGGCTCGCAGAACCAGCACTGGCACTCCGACAACCCCACCCACGTCGCGTCGTTCTGGCGGCAGCGCCAGTTCCAGGACCGCGTCGTGCACCTGTGGGAGGCCATCGCCGACCGCTACCACGACCAGCCGTGGGTCGCCGGCTACAACCCCGTCAACGAGCCGGCCGACGACACCGGCCGAGTCGTCGGCCCCTTCTACGACCGCCTCGTCAAGGCGCTGCGCCAGGTCGACCCCGGCCACATCCTGTTCCTCGACGGCAACACCTACTCCACCGACTTCTCGGTGTTCAGCGAGGTGTACGAGAACACGGTGTTCGTGTGCCACGACTACGCCCTCGCCGGGTTCGCCCACGGCGGGCCCTACCCCGGGCACACCCGCGGCGAGTGGGTGGACCGCCATCAGCTGGAGCTCACCTTCGAGCGGCGCACGGCGTTCCAGCGCGAAACCGGCACGCCGCTGTGGGTGGGGGAGTTCGGCCCCGTCTACACCGGCGACCCCGCCATCGACGACCAGCGCTACCAGATCCTCACCGACCAGCTGGAGATCTTCGACGCGCACGAGGCCGGCTGGTCGCTGTGGACGTACAAGGACATCGGCCTCCAGGGGCTGCTGTACGCCGACCCGGCCGGGCCGTACATGACGAAATTCGGCGACTTCGTCGAGAAGAAGAAGCGGCTCGGCGCCGACCGGTGGGGCTCCACGATGGAGGAGATGGCCGACGAGCTCGCGCCGCTGCACCGGCTGATGGAGACCGAGTTCCCCGACTGGAACCCCTACCCCTGGGGCGCCCGCTACCAGATCGACGACCTCATCCGGCACATCCTGATCGCGCAGGCCCTGCTGCCCCAGTACGCGGAGCTGCTGCGCGGCTGCGACGAGGCCGAGCTGACGGCCCTCGCCGACTCGTTCGCGTACGACAACTGTGTCCGCCGCGACCGCCTGATCGACCTGCTCGCGGCGAACCTGGCCGGCTCGGGCGGCGCGGCCTGACCCACCCGGCCCGGCCGGGCCGGCCGGGCCGCCCATGAAGACTTGTGTGGTCCCGTTTGGAGCGCGCGGGACCACACAACCATGTCCGGGGCCGGGCGCCCGGCACCCTCGCCGCGCCCGGCGACCTTCACCAGAAAACGCGACGAACGTTACCTGGTTCGCGCTGCGCCCAACCAATGAGGGACTGGGCTCATCCCGAGTGGAACAGGACATACCCCGGCCTGCGCCAAATGATCATTTGCTCGCGGCTCCCGCTGTCACGCTGGGTGTATGGCAGCAACCACTGCCCCCCGCCCCTACCTTGGGGCCGCGCTACTCGTCTTCGTCGGTGCCGCCTGGGGGTCGGCGTTTCCACTGATGAAGGACCTGATCGAGCGGATTCCGGTAGCCGACCTGCTCACCGAGCGCTACACGCTCGCGGCGGTCGCGCTGATCGCGATCCGCCCCCACGCCCTGCGGGGCCTGAGACGCCGGACCTGGGGCACCGGCCTGGCCGCCGGTCTGCTCTTCGGCGCAGGTCAGATCGCCCAGGCCGTCGCCCTCCGTTCGCTACCGAGCGCCGTGTCGGGGTTCGCCGTCGGCCTGTACGTCGTGATCACCCCGCTGCTCGCGGTCTTCGCGCTGCGCCTGCCCATCCGGCCCCGCGGCTGGTTGTCGGTCGCCTTCGCCCTGGCCGCCCTACCGGCGTTCACCCTCCTGGGCCGGACAGGCGGGGACCCCGTCGCCGCACCGGCCCTCGCCGTCACCCTGGGCGCGGCCCTGCTGTACGCCCTGCACACCCTGGTCCTCGGCCAGTCGATGGCCCTGCGCCGCGACGCCTACGCCGTGGCAGTGATCCAGGTCGCCACCATCGCCGTCATCACGGCCGTCGCCGCGGTGCCGCACGGCCTCACCCTACCCAGCACCCCCAAGGACTGGGCCCTGCTCGCCCACCTGTCCCTGGTGGCCTGCGCCCTGGGCTTCCTCGCCCGCTCCTTCGGCCAGCGGCACGTCCCCGCGACCCCCGCGGCGATCATCCTGTCCGCCCAGCCCTTCTGGGTGACGGCCTTCGCCGTCGTCCTGTACGACGATCCTCTGACCTGGCCCATCCTCGTCGGCGGCGTCCTCATAGCCGTCGCCATCCTCCTCGCCGTCCTCCCCGGCCGCGACACCTTCTCCGCCCGGCCCATGGGCCCCGACAGCCTCGGCCCCTAGCAGAACGCACCAGACCGCCTTCCATCCGCCCGGCACCCGCCGCCAGCCCCACGTCCGCGTCAGGGCGTCGACGAGGACCAGCCCCCGCCCACCCTCCTCGTCCATCGTCGGCGCCCCCAGCCGCGGCACCTCGCCCCCCGCGTCCCAGACCTCCAGCACGACACTTTTCCACCGCCGATACAGATCCACCCGAATCCGCCCATCCGCGCCCCCGCTCTCGCCATCGCCCCGAGCCACGGCGTGCCCGGTCGCGGCCAGCGCGTTCCCCACGAGCTCCGACACGACCAGCTGCGCGTCGGCGACCAGCCCGCCGTACCCCCACGCCTCCAGCACCCGCCCGACGTGCCTGCGCGCCTGAGACGCCGCCCGCGGATGCGCCACGAGCTCCACCGGCCCCGCCTCGGCCACGACACCGGCCATCGACCCACCTCCAGCTTCCACCGACCCTGCGTGGACACCGACGTACGACGGCCCGGCCCGGATACCGAGCCAGGCCGTCTTTGCCCACCTCAGCCGGATCTCGCCGTCTCAGCATGCGACCCATCGACTACTCTTTGCGCTCGATTGACTTCACTCAGGCATCGGGTCAGGCCGGCTCTCGGTCCCTGTCCCTCACGACGCTCAAAGAAGCGGCGCAGAGATGGACCTGAGTCAGGCCCAGCGGCGTAAGCCGACGCAGTCCGGCAGCGACGGAGGTGGATGTGGGGGAGGCGGCAGGCATTTGCGATGCATACCGCTGACCTCTTGGAGCCAGTGAAGCTGTGGCGAGCAGCCGAGGTGCTGGGGGATCCTCGAGGTCTTCGGCCGCAACCCGCCGGAATCCTCCTGGCCGGCGCATTCGTTCGACACTCAAACGCTCGCGCACCACGTTGCGGACCGACCTCTTGACGAACTCGAACTCGATCACGGTGGACGCGGAAGCACTGTCCGACCACCCTCATCGCCCGGCTGGCCGGGCTCGTCCGAAACTTGGACGAGATTGGCAGAAATGTTCCCTCGGGCATCACTCGTTGGGCAACGTTGCGGCTTGTGCAGCAGGCGCCGCGAGGGCGCGAGTACTTTGATGTTGACCCATCGGATGACTTCTGGACCCGGCCCCTTCTGGTCACGGACGAACTCATCCCTGCAGATGAGGGTTGCCGACGTGGGTCGGGGTTGAGCCGGATATGTGGCGTTGCGTATGCAGCTATTTCCTCTCAAGTCATCGAGGCGTTGCTTTTCTAGCCGGTCGAGGTCCGAGATGAAGCGCGCCAGGGTCCCTCGATCGCCTCCAAGGGCCGCTCGATCTCCACGAAAGCACGAATGCGTCGTGCGCGATGGGTGGTGCCTTGCAAAGATCTGGCTTCCAGAAACCACGTGAAAGAGGAGGACTCCAGTGGCGTCTCGTGCTCATGTCGGAGGAGGCGACACCGCACGCTGGGGCGGAAGAGGCACGACCTTCGATCGCGTATTTAGTTTAGGGGCGTATTGGTGTTGACGGACTCTCAACACCTGCGGCCTCGGGGGTTATAACGGCTGACGCTGTCATAACGACGGCGAATGGCGTTGTCATGTAGACGGCGGCCACAAAAGACATTTCAGCATGTGCTTCTCCCCAGCCACCGGTAGCAAATGAAAACAGCGCAAAACTTGCCAGGGCTGTTCCGATACCTGCAGTAGTGAGGATACGGGTGCGCCGATGAGGGCTATTGTTGAACTGCTGTGCCTGCAACAAGAATGGGACCAGTACAGGTGTTGTGAAAGCCAGGGGTGTGGTGAAGCTCCCCCACTGGTCCGGAGTTAGTTGCATGGGGAACCGGGCCACATAGACGACCCACGTGAGGGTCCATAAGGCCATCAGCATGGTTACCGGGGCGATCCCAAGGGGATTTCTCCCCTTCCAGGCCAGAATCAATAGGATGCCAAGCAAGAAGATCATAAAGACCGCGAAGTGTCCCGAACTGGCCGGCGAAAATCCCCACATCATGGGGGCATCCCAGAGGAACACGAACAACCCGGCAAGGCCCAGCGTCCTGGTGGCACTGCGTAGGACCATGACGGCAGACGCAATTCCGACGAAGATGACTCCTGCACCTATTTTGTTGTCCTTCATGCCCAGGCTGAGGATATTATAAAGCAGATCGAAGATGTTTCCTAACGCTTGTTGGACCTGACCCTCCACCTGTTGGTGCTGCCAGGAAAAATTGGTTAGAGACTGGGTTGTCATCCCCGCCACCGCTGCCAAGGCGAAAGACGTCACGCGCATCACGAGTGGCCAACCGCGGTCATGTCGCCCAGGCCGGCGCTTGATTCCCAACCACGAAACCAGGAGCACAATCGTCGCCGCGAACGCTCCCGTGTAATACACTAGCATCGGAATAAAAATCAAGGGCGGTCCGATCATTCGGACCGACAAGGTCGGACCGAACAGCAGTACGACCAACACCCATGCCAAGGTGGGTTGATCCTCATCCGGAACGTCCATCCAACGTGCGGCCCGGAGCACCCCGACGGCAAAGATCGCCATCAATGCCGCATATCCAGCAAAGAGCACCGAGGTCGTCGTAAAGCGCACAATGTAGAAGATGCCGGCGCCCCCAAGGAAGGTGAGGGCGACAATCACCCATCCACGACGGGTCACCGCCCGTTCAGCGATCCAACGACCGCTCTCGACCGTTCCCAGCACCCCTTGCGCCGCAAGCCACAGCATCAGCAGGCCGCCGCCGCCATCTGCCGTGAGCATGAGTGACCGCTCCAGTGCGAGGGAACCCCACGAGAGCGGCATCGCACCCGGCGCGAGCGAAGCGATGATCGTCGGCACCAATCCGGCCAGGTACGGCGCCGCGGCGGCTACCGGGCCTCGCCAATCTGCGGCATTGGCTGCGCGCAACGCGGTCGGCAACACCGCCAAACTTCCCCATGCCATAGCCCCGATGAGGGTGAACAGCACTGCCAAACCCGGCCTGCCATGGATTTGCTCATACAATCCGTTACAAAAGACGGCGTGCAGGATGCCGTAACAGCCACTGTAGATGACCACCGCCCAACGGGTGAGCATCGCCCAAGGCGAGCGCATAGAGGCGGATGCCGCGATGAGCATGCCCGTACCCAGGCCCACGCCGAGCAGCGGCAGAATACTGAGCTGCGAGAACAAGCGGAACTCGTTGGAATTCTGCGGGAAAGAAGCCAACCCGTTGCCGGTAAACCGCCCCCACATCACTATCGCCATTACGCAGCCGAAGCAGGTGAGGACGAGGCCTGCGGCAACGCCGACGCGGATCGGCCACGACAGCTCGGTAGTGGACAGACGATGGGTGCGCCACCAGGAGCGTATTGCCGTAGCGCGCTTTGGCGACTGCACTATTTGGGTGGCCACAGCGCAATATGCTCCCACGCCGAATCCCGTTCGGGAAGTCGGGTTGCGGACAGAAATTGGGAAAAGTGAAGTGCCTCCGATGCACCTCGGGGAGCCTGGACGTGCCGGACGTCACGCTTTACGAACGGCCTGGATATGCGGCCCGCACATACCTCCCCTGCCCTGGTGCCTCGTACGCTGTCGACCCACCGCGAAGCGGCAGCGGGGCCGGCGACCGAGGGGCAAGCCTGGCCTCACGTTTACGTCAACCGGTCGCCGTTCCTCGGTCATTGGGCGCCAAGCCGCACGGCCGGGCTTGAGCCGTAGGAGCTGGTCTGCCGGGCTTGCCTGGGTCGATGGCGGATGAAGTGATCGGGCTAGCCAGCCACCCACGAACCTTGACTTTCCACGATCATCTCGGGACAGGAGATCCCCGCCGGAGGCGAAAAGGAGACCTCGGCCCGCTGCGGCGCGTTCGTCTGGTCGCGGTGGCCGGTGTCGCGTCCGCCGTCCTGGTGGTCATGCCTTCTGCGGTTGTCATGCGTCTGCCTGTTGGGCGCGGCCGGCGTCGGCGCGGTCGGGACCGGCCCGGAGAGGCCGCATGCCCGGCCGCGTCCGAACGCGCCGCGTCACCGCCGCCCATCGGGCGGCGGCTTGACGACGTAGGGAAATCTGTAGCAGCTCATACGAGATGCCCGCTGTCCTGTCCCGGGAGATGCTGGACACTCCAGTTCAATAGAAGGGCGACAAGTGCCGTTGTCGGTCATTTTGGCGCGTTGTGTACGGGCGTCGCGTCAGAGCGGGCTCGGTCCGCGCTCGACAAGGCGTTCCTTCAGCCCTTCGTGTGCCCTGTTCTCGACGGCCCAGGAAAAGCCGCTGGTCAGAGGGATGCGGGGCGGACGAGTCGGCCTGTAGGCCGGGTTCTGTTACCTGCACTTCGCCCACCTGCACCGAAACCCATCAAGCCCTTCTGACCAGGCATTTCAGTGGTTGATGTTAGTCAACGTTAGTCATCCTCGGTTGCCGTCGTCCGGAACACAGACGGAACAGGGCGCGCGGGCAACTCTGCCCCATCCCTGCCGACGTACCATCGCCAGAACGCCACGGTGAGCGCGGACACGTTGCCGTCTGGCGCCTTCGCCTTGATCTCCTTAGCGAGGTCTTCCGGGCACCCTCGGATGCCTATGACCTTGTGTTTGTGCTGGCTCGGCATGACCGCCTCCACGGGTGGTTGACCACCCGAGGCTATCAGGTCTAGGGTGGTCAACCACCTCCACTTTGGAGGCAGACAAGACGGGCCTGCCCGGTGTTGGTAGCACCGAACAGGCCCTTGATCCACCACCTGTAACAGGCACAGGAGGCAGACCCATGCACAACCCTAAGGGCGTCCCCATCGACGCCTCCACCCTCACCCGAGAGCAGTACGACGGCGCGGCCTGCGTCGTCTGCGGCCACGTGTTCGCCCTCGGCGACCCCTTCGGCTCGATGCCGGTCGGCGTGGTCGACGGCGGCCAGGTGTTCGCGTGCACCCCGTGCGCGCTGCGGATCGGCGGCGGCAAGTGAACGCCGCCCCGCGCCGCTGGCCCCTCATCCTGCTCGCGCTCCCTGCCGCCGTCGCCACCTGGTCCGGCTGGGTCGGCCTCGGCGAGAAGACCGGCTTCGGCGTGGTCAAGCCGCTCCCAGGCATCGCCGACTTCACCATCAACACGGCCGTGTGCCTGCCGATCGGCGTGGAGGCGTATGCGGCGTTCGCCCTGTCGGCGTGGCTCACCTCGGCGACGGCCGCCACGTCGACCCGCAGGTTCGCGAAGTGGTCGGCGCTCGGGTCGCTCGCCCTCGGCATGCTCGGCCAGGTCGCCTACCACGTGCTGGAGACGGCCAGGTACACGACCGCGCCGGTGTGGGTGACAACAGCGGTCGCCTGCCTGCCGGTGCTGGTGCTCGGCATGGGCGCCGCCCTCGGGCACATGCTGGCCCGCGACAGGGGTACCGGCCAGACGGTACCCTCACCGTCCCCGGGTACGGACGGGTACACCGTCGACGCCGTACCCGACGCCCCGCCGGCGACCGGCGCGGCCGGGTACACCGGGCCGGTCTGGAGCATCACGGAAGGCCCCGAACCGGCCGCCGCCGACCCCACCGCGGCCGTCGCCGGCACGGCCCCAGGTACACCTGTAGACGCCCTCGACGACACCGCCACGGCCGGGTACACCGGCCCGCCCGCCCGCCACGACGCCGCCGAGAAGCCGCAGGCCAGGCATGTACCCGGGCCGTTCGACGGTGTACCCGAGGCCGTCGCGACGGACGACCTGTCCAGCGCCAGCGGAGAGCCCGACGACCCGGACGGCGACGCCGATGTACCCGTCGACGACGAGCAGCGGCGGCGCGCCCTCTCCGTGTACTTCTCCGACGTCACCAACGGGAACGTGCCGTCGATCCGCGCCATCAAAAACAAGCTCGGCGTCGGCCAGGCACGGGCCGCCGCGTTGAAGTCGTACCTGCGCGACCTGGCGGAAACCTCCACCAGCTGACCATGTACCCCGGCCCGGGTGGCGCATGGGAAGCCGTACCCGGGCCGGAGCCCCTACCGAAAGGGAATCTCCATGATTCAGCATCCGCGCCGGCCGAGTCCATGGGCGGGGGTGCGTGCCGTCGTCCGGCTGCTGTGGTCGGCCGTCTGCGAGCTCGCGGCGGCCGCTTCCGGCGTCCGGCCGTGGCGCACCATCCGCCGGCTGGGCGGCCTGGTCGGCGAGACGTACCGGGACGGCAAACACGGCGTCCTCGACGGCGTCGAGGTGATCGACGAGCGGGAGGACCGGTGACCGCCGACCGTCCGGGCCGTGCCCGGATCCCTGAACTGTCGACCATCCCGTGGGAGGGTCCGCGGTCGATTACCGACTACGCCAAGGTGGGCCGCGCCCTCGCCCGGGACCTCGGCGAGGAGTTCGCCCTCGGCGCCGACGAGCTGTACGCCGTGCTCATCCGCTCATTCAAGGGACACCCGGTGCTCGCACTGCTGGGCGGCCCCGACGTGCGCATGCGGGCGCGGCGCGTGGTCAGGCGGCTCAAGCGCGCGGCGGAGCTGCAGCGCGGCGCCGGCGTCGAACTCGTCAAGTTCCACCAGCAGTTCCGCAAAGAGTTCGTTGACGTGCTGCCGCACGCCAAACCCGAGAAGCGCAAGCCCGAGTTCAGGTGGGAGGACGACTAGTGGCCGGGCGCAGCAAAGAGCTCGTCCCGGAGACGGCCGAGGGTTCGTGGGAGCGGGTTGCGGCGCGCGAGGTGTCCAAGGTGCTGCTGCTCGCTCCGCCGTGGGTCGTGGGCGTGCTGACGGTCGGACTCGGCTCGGCGCTGCACGTCGTGCTCCGGACCGACGACCCGCAGACGATCGCATGGACCGCCGGCCTGCAGACGGCGTGCACGCTCATCCTGGCAGCGTGGACCTGGCAGCAGTCACACGCCCGCAGCCTCACCGGCCGCGCCCACACCACGCTCGCTGTGCTCGCCGCGGGCATGTGGGTGTGCGCCGCCACGATCAACGGTCCGTTCACCGTGATCACGGGGCGGCTCGCGCTGATCGGCGGCATCACCCTGGCGCTGTCGTTCAACATCCGGTCGATCATCCGGCGCAAGGGCATCGAACCGGCGCAGGTGGCCGACCCGCTGTCACTCCTGTTCGGCCGCGGTGCCGAGCGGGCCGGCATGCACGTCGAGGCGCGCACGACCAAGGCGAACGAGCACAAGGTCGAAGGTGAGGTGCAGCTCGACGAGGGGCGTCAGGTGGCCGATGACCTGGCAAAGAAGGTGCCCTACATCGAGTCGGGCATCGGCCTGCCACCCGGGTCGATCCAGACCTCGATCGATCCCGACCACGCCGACAAGGCCAAGGTCACCGTCTCGGACCCGAGGGTCATGAAGCGCCCGATCCCGTGGCCCGGCCCGTCGAGGCCCGGCGGGAGCGTAGCCGACCCGATCCGGATCGGGCTCTGGCAGGACCTCGACCCGGTCGAGTACGGCATCGTGGGCCACCACCTGCAGATCATGGGCATGACCGGATCGGGCAAGAGCATCGGCGGCGCGTGGAACATGCTCGGCGAGCTCATCACCCGCCACGACGTCGCGGTGTTCGCCGCGGACATCACCAAGGGGCGGCAGACGCTCGGGCCGCTCGCGGCCGCGCTCCACCGATTCGAGACCACCAAGGCCGGCGTCAAGGCCATGCTGCGCGAGCTCGCCGAGCGGGTGAAGGCCCGAACCGACTACCTCGCGGCCCGCGGCCTGCAGAAGTGGAAGCCCGGGTGTGGGCTCACCTACTGGGTGATTTGGCTTGAGGAGTGCCCGGACATCCTCGACGCGCTGTCCGACGCGGAGATGGACGCGTTCCTTTCCATGCTCAAGGCGGTCCGGTCGGCGGGCGGCACGGTGGTGCTCAGTCTCCAGCGCAGCGACTACACGCAGATGCCCACGATCGCGCGCGGGCAGTTGGCGAAGGCGTGTTTCGGCGTCGAGTCGGCGGCCGACGCATCGTTCGGGTTGAGCGAGCGTCAGCAGGACGCGTGCACCCCGGAACGGTGGATGAACGCGCAGCCGGGCATGGCCTACCTGGATGCGCCCACGATCCCCGAGGCGCGCGTCACGATGCCCCTGCGCACCTACGCATGGGGCCTCGACGACGAGCGCGCGTCGTCGGCGATGCGCGAGCACGCCGCGCAGTGGCCGGCCTCGGCGAAGACCGTCGACGAGTGGACGGCGGAAGTCGCGCGCCTCGACGACGGCGCCGGCGATGGTACGGCACCGCCGGGCGGCAGCGGCGGCGACGGCCAGGGCGAGGATGACGACGAGGATGACGACGACGTGCGCAACGTCGCCGCCGAGTACCTCACCACCGATGATCCCGATCCGTCGATTCAGGCGAGCCTCGCCGACGACATCCCCGACATCGACGAGGGGGACCCGCCGTTGCGGTTCGCCCGGCCGGAGCAGACCATGACAGCGGAGCAGCGCGGCGCGGCCCTGATCGCCCATCTGCAAGGGCTGTGGGACGGCGGCGCCCGGGACTTCGCCACGCGGGACCTGAGGCCGCTGTGGGAGGCGACCGACATGTCCCGCCAGTGGGCGCAGAAGCACCTGCGCAAGCTCGTCGAGGCGGGCGTTCTCGGCTATGACGACGAGCGGCAGGTGTATCTGATGGGCGGCCGCCCCGAGGTCTGATCTCGCGCGCACGGCTGCGCGTGGGCTGCGACGCCCGAAGATTTGATCTTGCTGCCACGGGTGCCACACCCCCGGTGCCACACCCCTGCCACGGCAGGGTGCCACGGGGCGTGGCACCCGCCCTGACCTGTAACACCACCCCATGCCCCTCCCGCGGGTGCCACGGGGTGCCACAACCTCGAAAGGAACCCTGATGCAGCTGACCTCTCAAATTTCCAGCATGCTGGAAATTTGCCGTGCCACAACCTCGAAAGGAACCCTGATGCAGTTCATCCTGACCTTCCGCCGCGAGCAGCTCGACCTGCTCGCCCCCGCGGGCGCGACCGTCGACACCACTTGGGTGGTGTGCTTCGCGCACCGCCCCCGCGTGATCGCCTCCGGCATCCCGGCTTGGGGCGGCATCGACGGCTGGCACCCGACGATCCCATTCCCCTCACAGCAGGCAGCCGAGGCGTTCGCCGAGAAGTTCGCGCGGGCCAGCCTCGACGACGACGACGAGCTTGATTGGTCGCCGGTCTATGACGACCAGGGCAACCCCACCGAGGCGTTTGAGCTGTGGGTGACCCACGCTGACGGCACCGAGAGCCAGACAGACGTGGCGATCGCCCCGCTGGGCATGCTCGCCCACGACTAGCCGTACGGCACGACGGCGCCCTCGCCGAGCACGGCGGGGGCGCCGTCGTGTCCGGGGCGCTACGCCTCGGCCTCCCTCGCTGCACGGCCTGACGCGTTCCCGCGTCTGGGGAGATGGGAGGGACGGGCCAGGCCGGGGCTATCCCATCTCCCTACTGGAAAGGAATCCGGTGACCGAGATACAGGCACTGGAAGGGCAGATCATCGCCCCTGGGGACTGGTCCCCGAGCGAAGCCGCCGCGCACGTCTCGGAGGCGTGGCAGAACGCCGTTGACTCCATCGTGGAGACCGGGCGCAGGCTCATCGAAGCGAAGCAGCGGGTCGGGCACGGCAACTGGCTTCCCACCGTCGAGATGCTCCCGTTCAGCGAGCGCACCGCGCAGATGCTCATTCGGGTGGCCCAACACCCCGATCTTGCAAATCCGAACCATGGTGCGGATTTGCCGCCCTCATGGCGGACGCTCGCGGTCTTGGCCCAGCTTCCTCCTGGCGAGATCCCGAAGCGGATCGAGGCGGGGGAGATCACCCCGGAGCTGGACAGGGCTACGGCGCAGTCACGCTCGGCTGCCTCGCGCAGCCTGCTGAGCAGGCGGCTCAAAGCCTGCCGCCCGTCGCCACGGCGATGCACGACAGGCAGGCGTGAACGGGGTCCAGCGGCCATGGGGCCTGCCACGGGCCGCCCTCGCCGCCGCTCGGGTAGGTGAACGCCTGAATGCCGCACAAGGTGGTGACGACCTCGCCGGGCGCGGCCTGGTTCCACTGCGCGGCGTGCTCTATCGAGCGGTGGTCGGTCAGGTCGGCCGGCAGCACGGTGACGGCGATCGCGTACATGGCGAACTCGGGTCCGCGCGGCACCCAGGGCGACTGGGGCGGGACGACGCTCACCGCTTCTTCCCCTGCCGCCAGGAGATCGCGACGCGCTTGGCCATCGCGCGCCGCTCAAGCTCGGCCGCGTCGGCCGCCTCGATGATTTCCCCGGTGCCCTTGTGGCGTGCACGGAGCCGACCGTCGTCGCCCCTAGTGACCTCGAATTCGGGCACCGCATCCGGGTGCCGATCTTGTGACTGTGAGTTACCCATGAGGGCACCATACGTTGGCCTTGTCTACCTCGTCTAGGACGTTGCCCATATGCCCCAGGTAGGTGACGTGCCTAACGTCCTCGTCATGGAGGTCGACCGCTTCAACCCGACGCCGCTCTACCAGCAGGTAGCGGCAGTCATCCGTGAGCGCATCAGGTCGGGTGAGCTGCGGCCAAAAGACCAGGTGCCATCCGAGCAGCAGATGGTGAGCGAGCACGGCATCGCGCGCGACACCGCGCGGCAGGCGATAGCCCTCCTACGGGCCGAAGGCTGGGTGTTCACCGTGCCGCAGCGCGGCACCTACGTATCCGACCCCAGCGCCTGGCCGGAGGACCCCCAGGCATGACGAAACCGGCCCCATCCCCTCGCGGGATGAGGCCGGCCCGTATGGGTACTCGCCTGCGACCCTACCCGGCGGCCGAGCGGCAGGGCGAGAGACCTCGGCGACCAGCAGGTCAGGGAAGCTTAGGGCTTCTGAGCTGCTCGTACACACCCCTCACAAGACCTCGGCGACCCGGTGATGCGTGATGTTAAAGATGACATCACGCATCACCTCACGCTCGGAGGGTGACATGAGTGATCGGGATGCGCCGGTACGGCCGGGCAACGAGCGGCCGGAGGGCGGCGAGCAGGTACGGCAGGACGGCCGGGCCGAGGCCGTCAGGCTCCATCGCCGGCGGTGAACTCGGCCACGCCCTACCCCCTGCTCTGCCCGTACGGGTACGGGCGCGTCACCGGCACCGCCGGTCCCAGATCCTTCACCGCGACCCCATGCTCGGCCGCCCACGCCGTGCGCGCCCGCACCCACCGGGCACGCGCCCGGCGCCACACCTCATGACCCTCGGCGCCAAAGAACGCCGTCCCCGGCGGGCACCACTCGCCCGGATCGAACCGGCGCAGCCGCTCCGGAACCTCGACCTCAGCCACGGCCACCCCCATCGACAGCGACCCGCGGCGGAATGAACCGCCGGATCTCGTACGGCCTCAACCCGCGCTCCGCACACCACGCCGCCCGGGCATCCAAGTAGGCGCGGTGCGCCTGATACCAGCGGCGAGGCAGCACCAGGCCCGTCCCGGTCGTGACCCGATCGGCGAGCTCCTCCGGCGTCAGCCAATCGACCAACCGGAAATACCGCAGCCGCTCCGGCGGCACCATCGACAGCGCCTCGGCGGCCGTCCTCGCCCACGCTCGCCGCCGCCCGCTCACCGCACACCCCTAAGCGGCGTCACCGGCGCCGGCGGATGCGCCTCCGCGAACCGCCACCCGTTCGCCGCCATGCCCGCCGGCGTCAACCCGAGGCGATCGGCCAACTGCCTCGCCTCGGCGGCCTTCCACGCCGCCGCGTTCCCGCCGAGCAACTCCACCGTCAACGCCACATACAGCCCCACCACCGCGGCGTACGACTCGTCCCACTGCGCAGCCTGCGGACTCCTCCACAGGTCGTCCCACATCCCGCGCTCCGCAGCCGACCAGACCCGCCCCGGCGGCATGTCCGGCACCGGTAGGTCATGCTCGACCGGCAGCACCACCATCGGCACCGAGCGTCGATACCGGCTGTGCGGCTTCGATGGGTCCGGCCTAGGCGACGCCACAGCCACCACCCCCCAGCCCGCCCACAGCAAGCACAGGCCCGCCCCGACGGGGTCTGCCGCTCAGACAGACAGGCAGCACGTATACCGGCCGGCTGGGAAACGGGCCGGGTGGGGGGGTGGTCCCCCGGGGGGTCACAGGTCGGCTCCCGGGTCGTGGCTGGCGATGTGGTCGAGCCGCGTGTCGTTGTAGCCGGCGAGTTCGCTGGGCGCGGGTACGACGTAGCCGAGGGTCTGGTGGAACCGGGCCTGGGGCGAGTTCTGGTGGCGTTTGATGGCGACGAGTTCGGTGTAGGCGTCGACGTGCTGGGGGCGCTCGCGTAGATAGGCGTCGATCACGTCGGACCACCGATTCTCGGCGGCGTGGTGGGCGACGGCCTGGGCGAGCAGGTCGTCTCCGGTGCGCTCGGCGCGGGCGAGCAGACGTTTGGCCTCGGCGGGGTCTGTGAGGCGTGCGGCGCGGTCGAGGGCGTCGCGATGTGCGAGCACAGTGGCGCCGGCGGCGTGCTCTCCTAGCCCGAACAGGCGGCGATTGAGCTGCCGGGTGCGGGCCGCGATTTGGGCCTGCTCGTCCCGCTGGAGGGCGTCAAGCTGAGCTTGGGCGTCCCTCAGCGCCTTGGCTAGCTGGTGGTCGCGCGCGGGCGTTCCGATCGCGCCGGCCTTGTGCCTGGCCCTGATCTTGTCGACGGCTGTGGTGTAGGCGGCGCGGATGCGCTCGGCCTGCGCGGAGTAGTCGACAGACATTCAGCGGACTCCGTTCGGGTGGTGCTGGCCTGGTAGGCGGCGAGCACCGCACGGTCGACCCACCACCTGCCGCCGCGCTTGGCAGCGGCCAAGACGCCAGACGCGCAGAGGCGGCGGGCCGACCGTGGGGTGACTCCGAGGTGTTCGGCCACCTCATCCGACGTGAGCCATGCTCGCTGCTCCCCGGTGGCGGCGTCGAATTCCTGTCCGGTCGCGGTCATGGCCCAGGTGGTGAGGGTGAGGAGGTCGCGGTAGAGGGCGGGCCGGTCGCGGTATTGGATGCGGAGGCGGCGGAGCAGGGCCATCCCCTCTGGGGAGATGGGCCCGTCGAGGCGGGCGGGTGTGGTCATTCGGTGCCGTTGTGGGCGTGAAACTCGCGGGTCATGTCGTCACTTTCTGTGTTCAGTGGATGGGTGCGCTGAGAAAAACAGGGTGTATCTCCGGGGTATCCGTGTTGACGTGTTGACGACGCCGTTTCATGTGCCTTGACCTGCTATTACGTGCGCCGGGTGCGTCAACACGGGGGTGTGTTGACGGGCGGGAGGCCGTCAACACGCCCGGCCGTGAACACGGAAGCGTGTTGACGCCTTCCGTTTCGTTGACCTGCGCATTCACCCCAGAAGAGGCACCTGTCAACACGTCAACACCGGAGAGACACCTATACGAAATTTTCTCGACCGGCGATCACGTAGGGTCACCGATCTCGATCTTGTCGGGCATGAACACGTGCGGCTGCCGCTTGTCGCCGGAGCGCCACAGGATGCCGGTCTCTGCCCAGACGGGCAGCAGCGCGTCCAGCCATTTGCCGTCGCGGACGTCGGACAGAAGGGCGTCGTCGTCATGCAACACCGTGCCGCGCGCAGCAGTGTCAGAAGTGTTAGAAGTGTCATAATCGCTGGTGGGTGGCGTTTCCGTTTCTGACACTCGCTCTGGTGCGTCCATTATGAGTGTCAGAAACTCCTCTTCCTTCTCGGTGATCGTCTCCTGCTTGTCGCTGGTCACGCGCTCCTCCTGGTTCTGAGGGCGGACCGAGCGGTCCGGCGGGCTTCCCGCTCGGTGAGGCCGATCGACACGGCGACGCTCACCAGCTCCTCAAGGTCGGTTGCCCCGTTCTCGACGGCACGGCACGCAGCCCAGTACAAGCCGCTGTTTCGGTTGCCCTCGGTCTGGCCGGCGAGCCACGCGGCGAGTCCCGGTATCCCGGTACCGCTCGCCTTCGGCCTGGTCGCCGTAGGGATGGGCTTGGGCGGGTCGAGGAACTCGCGCACCGCGCCCCAGTTGAGCACGCTCCGCCCGGCATACTCGCCGACCAGTTCGTACTGCCTGCCGTCGACCACGCTCGGAGGGACTAGGACGTAGCCGCCCGTGGCTTTGAAGTCGAGGTGGTGTGCCTTGAGCCTGCCGCACCGCTGGTCGCTGCCGCGGTAGTACACGTGCATGCCGCCGCGCGGAGTGCGGACGACGGCGAGCGGCTGCGGGAGCAGGCCGGCGGCCTTGAGGCGGTTGACCGCGGCGTAGCCGGACCCGTCCGGGGCCACGTCAACGTCAAACACGTCGACCGTATCGACCGTTACGGCGCCCGTGGGGATCGCGACATTGGCGTTGGGGTACCGCCTCCACCACGCGCGAGCGTGCTCAGGGTTGAGCGTGGCGTTCTGCAGGCCGTGAGGGACGCACACGCCAAGAGGGCGTTTCCCGTCCGGCTCGCAGGGGAGCACGGGCCAGCCGCGGGAGATGTAGCCGAGGGCGGCGGCGAGCAGCGGGTTCATGCCGACCTCCGGCGGCGTCGAGGGGGCGTGGTGGGCGTGGCGTCGCTGCCGTAGACGCGCGCGACCTTGACGACCACGACCCGGCCGCAGCCGGACAGGCGGCGTCCCTCGGCATCCTCGACCGACTCGGCGAACCCGAAGTGCCCGCGTAGGCAGTGGGGGCAGATGTAGACGATCTCCCAGCGTCGGCGTCGGCCGCCCGGCGCGTACAGGGAGGCGTACACGCGGCGGGTGACGCGGCTGCGCCGAGGCGAGGCCGGCGGCTCGTCGAGATCGAACAGCGGGGTCATGCCGGGAACGCTGCGCGGGCCGCGCCGACGCCGTACCATGGCGTCGAGGCCGTGTGGTGCGGTCGGCGAGAAGTTTTTGTTTGGCGGCGGCTCGGGTGCGACCGGGCCGCCGCTCGTGTCCTGTGGGCTCATCAGGCCGCGCCCTCGCCCTGCTCTAGGCCGAGCATCGCCAGAAGCCGCGCGGTCGGGACGAGCATCCGCCGGCCGACCCGGATAACCGGGATCTCGCCGCGGTGGGCGGCGAGGTCGCCGGGGGTGAGGCCGGAGCGTCCGGGTTCGGTCATGGGTTCTCCAGGCGAAATAAGCGAAGTTACGAAAGATGCAGGTCAGAGGCTTGTGGGAGAGGACTTTTTTCGCTCCGGCGAAGAAAGGTGAGCTAAGTTTCCGCTGGTCAGGGACTTAATTCGCTCTTGCGCTTTTTTCGCCTAGTTCTCCCAGAACTTAGCGTGCCCTCCTTCCCGCGGCGCTGGTTCGGCGGGTCGGCCGGTCGGCACATAGCGCTCCACTGGGCGCCCGCCTGTCTGGATCTTCACGGCCTTGAACCGGCCGTCTCGGGTCGCCTCGAACAGCAGCTCCTCAAGCTGCTCTTTGCTGAGCTTCCGGGAGAACAGCTTGGAGACGTCCGTTCGGGACATGCCTTTCTCGCCCGAGGCGATCAGCGCACGCATCAGCCGATCAAACTTGGCGTCCTGCCTCGCGCTGAGTACGTACTTCGCCGAGGCCACCGAATACCGGGCCAGCGCCGCGGCGGCGGCCAAGTCGCCCTTGCCGATCAGGTGGCGGCCGTCGAGCGCCGCGTTCAGCCCCGCGATCCGCAGACAGTACGGCGCGGCACGGCGCGCGAACTCCGTCCACGGCTGGTCATCGTCGTCGGCCTCGGAGAACTCGTCATACAGCTCTTCCGACCACAGGCAGGCGGCTTCCTCGTCCAGTCTCATCCGCCCGACGCCCCGGGCCTTGCCCAATGCCACCTGTAGCCGCTCGGCATGCTCCATGATCGTGTCATCGTCGACACCCTCGGGAATCGGCAGTTTCTTGGACCGCTCAACGTAGATCGGCATGAACCGGTTGAACGTGCCGCCGGCCATGTCGGTGTCCGCCATACGGGCACGGAACTCGCGCGGCGTGATGTGCCCCGTGATCGAAACGTGCGACTTAGTTGTGCCGTACGCCTTCCGGGACATCACGGAGAGCCCGGCACCCTCCCAGGCGTCACGCAGGACCGCGCCGAGCGAGCTACCCTCCCGCTTGGCTCTGGCCATGACGGAGGCGAACTCCGGTTCGATCACGATCAGCCGCTTGTCCTTGGTGCCGCCGTCGTCCTTGTCTCCGCTCGGGTCGCGAATCCGCTCAATCAGGCCCTCGCCGGAGGTGAGGCCCTTGACCTTGAGCGTCTGGTAGTCGGGGGTGGCCCTGGTGAGGAAGACGCGGGCGGTCTGGTCGGCCTCGCCCTTGCGTCCGCTGCCGGTCCGGCCGAATAGCAGGGGCCAGATCAGCAGCGGATGGCGGGTATTGCCCACGGGGACGTATGGCCCGGGGCCGATGAGCACGCCCGCCGACGCCTGTAGGGAGACGTACACGCCTACCGGGTCGGCCTCGGTGGTGGGGTCGGCTGCGTGGACGATGTCGCCGAGGACGCCTACGAACATCGTCGGGTCGACGACGGGCACCTCGGCCATCGTCATTTCGTCGCTCACGCAGTCTCCCAACGGACTGGGCCGCCGGTGTAGTCGCCGCCGCGGCGCGCGACGGCCGCCGCGCGGATGCAGCGGGAACACCGGTCGCATTTGGTGGGGCAGGGCACGCCGGCGACGGCTTTGCGGTCCATCTCGGCGTGTTCGGCGGTGGTGGCCTGGGAGGCGATGGCACGGACGCGGGTGCGGAGCACCGCCCATGCCTGGAGTTCCTCGGCGGCGGCCTGCTCGCGGCCCTCGGCCACGCCGAGGCGGTAGGCGATCATGAGCTCATCGACGGACATCATGCCGCGCTCCCTCGACGGCGAGCGGCCTGGTCGGCATCGCCGTAGACCCGGGCGACGCGGATGACGACGATCCGTCCGCAGCCGGCGGCGCGGCGGCCCGACGCGGTCTCGCGGGTGTCGGCGTAGCCGAGGTGGTAGCCGTCGCACAGCGGACACCGGTACGTGATCATGTAGCGGGTGCGGCGCGCCGCCGGAGGGAACAGGCTCGCGTGGGCGATCCTGCTCCGCCTGGTGCCCGCCGTGGTGTCGCCGAGGTCGATCAGCGAGATCTGCCCGGGGATGCTGCGACGGTCGGACCGACGCGCTACCTTGGTGCTGAGGTTGGTGGCGCTGGTGAGCGCCGAGTTCTTCATGGTGGGCGTCCCCGGGGGAAACGAGGGGGCGCCCTCCGGCTTTTCAGGGGTCATCAGACGGCCTCACCGTCCGCGTAGCGGGAGTCCTCCCAGGCGATCACGTCCGCGAACCTGTACCTGATGTACCTGCCGACGCGCAGATAGCGCGGCCCGGTCCGCGTCCGATTCCACTGGTAGACGGTCTGAACAGGAACGCCCTCCCGCTCGGCGAGATCTTCTACCGTCAGGTGCTTGCCCTCTGCGGGGTTCTTGTTCGCGCGCGGGGGTCGCTTCTCCGCGTGCGTGTTCTTGGGTCGCGCCATAGCGCTGTATCGGGTCCTCTCCCGCACCCACATGGGTTGCGTCGTCATAGGTGCCCACGTCAGGACTACCTATGACGACTCTTACCACACGATAGCCAACCTTGACAAGGGAACCTATGGGCCGTGACACTGCTCCAGTGCGCGTTACGACAAAGCCCGGAAGGACCAGGCGCTACCGTCTAGCGCCGGGCCTGTCCGTCGAACTGCCAGCAGTGGTAGAGGCCGGCCCGAGCAAGAACGTCGGACCCAACCCGGTGACGCTCGTTATCGACGAGATCGACGGGCGCCTCGGCTGCACAGAGATCACGGTTCGCGCCGCAGACGGTAGAACCGTCTCCGGCACCGATCTACGGACAGTCCCTGTAGCCACCCTCGTGCGAATGGCGGCGGCCACCCTCGTGCGGCAGACCGTGGGCGGCGGCGAGGGACACGTGACCGTAGTCCCATACCAGCCGCCGGAGGTCGACGTCAGGGCCGGCGCGACGGATGAGGTACTACGATTCATCGCCGCTTCGTACTCTCTCGCGTATGCGCTGGGCGAACCGCCGGCGAAGGCCGTCGAGAGAGATCTAGGGCTCGCGAAATCGACGGCGAGCAAGTGGATCTCGATCGCGCGTGAGCGCGGTTTCCTTGAGATCCCCGCAGAGAAGGGCAGGAGGGCCTAAGACATGGCCCGGACGAAAGACCTCTGGTACACCACGGGCAAAGATGCCGAGGGCAACGAGGTCAAGATTCCCACCAAGCGGCATCCGGACAACGGCGGAAGCAAGAAGGCGAAGCGCTGGCTCGCGTGCTGGATTGGTACAGGCGGCAAGGAGCTGACGAAAGCGTTCGCCAAGAAGGTAGACGCGGACAAGCACGGTATCGCGATGGAAGCCGACCACCTACGCGGTGTCGCGGTCGACCACCGTCGCGGCCGGATGCTGCTTCGGGAGTACGCAGAGGAGAAGTGGCTACCGTCTCGCGTCGACCTGCGGACGAACTCTACAGACACGTACGTGTCCCACCTTCGGACTCATATCTATCCGGCGCTCGGTTCCAGGCGGATGAACAGTCTGGAACGCAGCGACATGAAGGCATTCGTCGCGAAACTCAAGGCATCCGGTCTGGCGCCTAGCACTATCCATACGGTCTATGCCGTTCTCCGCTCAATGCTGCAGGCGGCGATTGACGACAAGATCATCGCGCACAACCCCTGCTCTCGTGTGCCGTTGCCGGAGGTCTCGGCGCGCGTGGTTGAGCCGTTGCCAACGTCCGCCGTGGTCGCACTGGCAGAGGCGATTACGCCGAGGTACCGTCTCGCCGTCTGGCTCGCGGCCGGGTTAGGTCTCCGTGAGGGTGAGGCGTTGGGCCTCACCGTGCCGAGAGTCGACTTCTTACGCCGGCGGGTGCATGTCCTCCAGCAGATGCAGAACGGCGAACTGGTCGAGCCGAAGACGGAATCGTCTACGCGGGTCATTCCGGCCGATGATTTCGTACTGTCGGAGATCACCGCCCATATGCAGCGGTACGAGCCAGGGCCAAACCAAGTGATCATCACCAATCGGCTCGGCAAGCCCGTTCAGCGATCATCTTTCGGCCACTGCTGGCGTGAGGCGGTAGAGGCGGCAGGATTGCCAAGAGGCACACGCTTTCATGATTTGCGTCACTGGTACGCGTCGAGCCTGATCGCTGCGAACCTGAATCCGAAGGTCATTCAGGCGCGGTTAGGGCATAAGAAGATCAGCGAGACGATGGACACGTACGGCCACCTGTTCCCCGACGATGAGGATCTTGGGCGGGGCGCAATTGAGAGCAAGATCACCCACGTGAGGCGGAACACTGACGGAACAGAGGCGGCATCGGAAGGCTAGGCCGCAGATCAGAAGGCTGTGGGCGGACGAGTCGGCCTGTAGGCCGGGTTTTGTGCGTCCTTGCGGACCGGCGGCCATCCATCTAGGACCGTCGTTGCCGGCGGTCTCAAGCGGTCTACCCGCGCGGCATCGGGCGGGCCGCCCTCGAACGTCGCGCGCGGGGTCCTCCAGGGAGGGCCCCTTCTTGACCTTGCTCCGGGTGGGGTTTACCTAGCCGCCCGCGTCGCCGCGGGCGCTGGTGGTCTCTTACACCACCGTTTCACCCTTACCTCGCGGCCTTGCGGCCGTGGGCGGTCTGCTTTCTGTTGCACTTTCCCGCGGGTCGCCCCGGGTCGGTGTTACCGACCACCCTGCCCTGTGGAGCCCGGACCTTCCTCGGCGGGGTCTGTGGAACCCCGACGCGGCCGCCCGGCCGGCTCGTCCGCCGTGAGACAAGTCTACCGGGTGACGGCCGGCCGTCTTGATCAGCGGAGGTGGGAGGTGTCGTTGAGGGAGCGCACGACCGCGGGGCCGTCGGGGTAGTGGTCGATGACCGACAGGCAGGCGACGTCGAGGTGCATGCGGTAGAGGGCGGCGGCGGGGGCCAGCAGGGCGAACCGCAGCATGGTCTTGATCGGCGTCACGTGGGAGACCACCAGGACCGTTCGACCCGGGTGGGCCGCCAGGAGACGGTCGGTGGCCAGGCGGACGCGGTGGGCCGTCTGGTCGAAGCTCTCGCCGCCCGGGGGCGCGATCGAGGGGTCGGCGAGCCAGTCGGTGAGCTCCTGCGGCCAGCGGTCGCGGACCTCGGCGAAGGTGTGGCCCTCCCAGGCGCCGAAGTCGTTCTCGCGCAGGCCCTCCTCCACGATCACGTCGAGGCCGGTGCGGGCGGCGACCGCCTGGGCGGTCTGCTGGGCGCGCTTGAGGGGGGAGCTGACGATCACGTCGATGTGGTGCGGCTCGCGTGACAGGGCAGCGGCGGCGGCCTCGGCCTGCGCGAGGCCCCGGGCGGTCAGTTCGGGGTCGCCGACGCCGGAGAAACGGCGATCGACCGACAGGGGCGTCTCGCCGTGGCGAAGCAGCAGGAGCGAGGTGACGGGCGTGGCGGGCGGAGCCACCCAGCCGGTGCCGGCGGCCGCCCGGCCCTGTGCCCGGGTCGCCGCAGGGCCGCCCCCCTCGGGTGGGCGCTGGGCTCGGCCGCCGGAGGGCCGAGCGGGTGCGGTCTGCTCGCCGGAGGGTTCTGCCGGTGCGGGCCGCTCGGCCGGGGGCCGGGTGGGTGTGGGCCGGTCGGTGGGGGCGGGGGAGGTGGGGGTCCAGGTTTCGCCGCGGGCGGCGGCGTCCATGGCCTCGTTGGCGAGGCGGTCGGCGTGGGAGTTGCGAGAGCGGGGGATCCAGGTCCAGGTGACGCGCAGGCGGCGGGCCAGGCCCGCGGCCTGGGTGGCGAGGCCGCGCAGGCCCTCGTTCTTGACCTTCCAGCGGCCGGACATCTGCTCGATGACCAGCTTGGAGTCCATGCGCACTTCGACCTTGGCGCCCTCGCCGGCGATCGACAGCAGGGCGGTGAGGCCGGCGATGAGGCCGCTGTATTCGGCCACGTTGTTGGTGGTGGTGCCGAGGGCCTCGGCGACCTCGGCCAGTACGGTGCCGTCGGCGCTTTTGACGACGGCACCGTAGCCGGCCGGCCCGGGGTTGCCCCTGGAGCCGCCGTCGGCCTCGACGATGTAGGAGGTCACAGGCCCGACTCGGGGGTGCGGACGAGGATGCGGCGGCATTCCTCGCAACGGACGACCTCGTCGGGGGCCGCGGCGCGGATGGCGTTGAGGTCGGCGATCGACAGCGAGACCTTGCAGCCCTGGCAGCGCCCGCCGTGCAGCATGGCCGCGCCCACGCCGTACTGCTCGTGGAGCTTGTCGTAGAGGGCCAGCAGGTCGGCGGGGATCTCGCCGGCGACGGTGGCGCGCTCGGCCCGCACCTCGTCGAGATCCTTGTCGATCTCGGTGAACGCGGTGTCGCGGCGCTCCTGCACCTCGGCGAGCGCGGCGGTGACCTCGTCGCGCTCGGCCTTGAGCCGGATGACCTCGGCGTCGGCGGCCTCCTTGCGCTCCATGATCTCCAGCACGACGTCTTCGAGGTCCTGCTGGCGGCGCTGCAGGGAGGCGATCTCGGACTGGAGCCCGGCGAGGTCCTTGGGCGAGGACACCTGGCCGGAGTCGAGGCGTTTGCGGTCGCGGTCGGTGCGGGCGCGCACGGCGTCGACGTCGGACTCGGCCTTGGCCTGCTCGCGGGCGAGGTCACCGGCCGTGGTCTCGGCGGCGATCACCTGGGTGGCCAGCCGGGCCAGCCGTGCGGACAGTTCGTCGATCTCGGCGAGCTCGGGCAGGTTACGGCGCCGATGGGTCAGCCGGGTGATCGCCGAGTCCAGCTCGGCGAGGTCGAGCAGGCGCTTCTGTGCGTGCGGTGCCGCTTTCACTCGTGGACCATCTCCATATGCGACAGTAGCCCGGTCAGGACAGCGATCGGGCCATGCCCTCGTGTGGCGCGTCACGGGTGCGGTCGGGAATCGCGCCGTTGCCGGGGCTGTGCGCCGTCGTCGTCCACGCGTCGGTGACCGTGTCTGAGACGCGTGTCTCTACCGTAGTGCCCTTCGCGCCCAATCTGGACGTCAGACGGGTGGCCGCGTCGGCCAGCCAGGGCCATTCGGTGGCCCAGTGGGAGGCGTCGATCAGCGCGGGCCCGCCTCCCGTACGGCCGGCCTCCACGAACTCGCTGGCGGGGTGGTGCCGCAGGTCGGCGGTGACGAACACGTCGACCCCGGCCGCGCGGGCCCGGTCGAGCAGGGAGTCGCCGGCGCCGCCGCAGACGGCGACGGTGCGCACCGGGCGGTCGGGTGCGCCGGCCACGCGCAGGCCGCTCGGCGCGGTGGGCAGCCCGGCCGCGACCAGCCCGGTGAAGGCCCGCAGGGTGATCTTCTCGGGCAGCTCGCCCACCCGGCCGAGGCCGCGGCGCATGTCGTCGGGGAGCGGCTGCAGCGGACGCAGGTGCCCGATGAGGCCGACCGACCACGCGAGGGCGTCGGAGACGCCCGGCTCGGCGACGTCGGCATTGGTGTGGGCGGTGTAGAGCGCGATGTCGTTCTTGATCAGTTGGTGGATGACCCGGCCCTTGTGGGTGGTGGCGGCGACGCTGGTCGTGCCGCGCAGGTACAGGGGGTGGTGGCAGACGATCAGGTCGGCCCGCCAGTCGATGGCCTCGGCGACGATGGCGGCGACGGGGTCCACGGCGAAGAGGATCCGGCGCACCGGCTGCTCCGGATCACCGCAGACCAGGCCCACAGCGTCCCAGGGCTCTGCCCACGCGGGGTCGTACATGGCTTCGAGTTCCGCCGCGACGGCGGCAAGCGTTGATCCCGTCACCTGCGCAGACTATCTCGGGAAAAGTCCCCTTCCCGTCAACCGTTCGCCCCGATCCTGGAAATCCCTCGCGGGCGCCGCCGTGTTCGCCGTCGCGGGACGTCAGCCCAACGAAGTGGTATGCCCGTGAATCGCCCTGAATTAGCCCGGCGTCACCCTCATGTGATCATCTGTCACCTGTGCGGTTGCGGGTGGGGACGTGGGAACGCTGGTCCTTGAGGCTGCGCCTGACGGTGCTGGCCGGAGTCACGATCAGCGTGTTCTCCCTCGGGTTCGCCGCGATCACTTTGTTCGCGCTCGAGTATTTCGCAGCGGATTACGTGCGTAACCAGGTGACGTCGATCGCAGCCCGGCTGGCGTTCCTCGGCGAAAGGATCCAGCTCTACAACCCGCTCCCGGCCGAGGCGACCCCGTACGTCCAGATCGTGGACGATCGGGGGCAGGTCGTGACGTCGAGCAGGGAGCTGCAGAACAAGCCGCCGATGGCGGATTTCCGGCCGCCCCTGCCCGGCGGGCGGATCGAAAGGGACGTGTGTCACTCCCCGGTCGCCCCGCACCGCTGCCTGTTCGTCGTCGCGATGCGCCTGCACCGGCCGCACGAGGACTGGATCATCTTCGTGGGCGCGGTCGCCGAGTACGTTCCCCCGCTCATCCCCCCGGTCATCATCGCGGGGAGCCTGCTCCTGGTCGCGCTGGCGACGTTCATGACCCATCGCGCCGTCGCCAAGACGATCGCCCCCGTCGACGCCATCAGGCACGAGCTCGCCGAGATCACGGAGACCGACCTCGGGCGCCGGGTGCCGGTGCCGAAAGGCGGCACCGAGATCAGGGCCCTCGCGCGCACCGCCAACGAGACCCTGGACCGCCTGGAGGCGGCCGTCGAGCAGCAGCGCAGGTTCGCCTCCGACGCCTCGCACGACCTGCGCAGCCCGATCACGGCGATGCGCACCCAGGTGGAGGAGGCTCTGCTGGCGCCCGAGGAGACCGACTGGCCCGCCACCGCCCAGGCGCTGCTGGACAGCCTCGACCGGCTGCAGGCCATCGTGACCGACCTGCTGATGATCGCCAGGCTGGACGCCGGTGCCAAACAGGCGCAGGACCTCATCGACCTGGGCGACCTGGTGCG
>JBIQJI010000147.1:0-3143 GCA_044507605.1 Actinomycetales bacterium
CGGGGTTAGGGCGTGACGATGTTGAACGGTTCGCCGAAGGTATCGAGCATGCGGAACAGCTCGGCGAGCTTCAACGGGTTGCCGTCGAGGCGGATCACGCCCGACGTCACGGCATCCCGCACCGGTGTCTCGCCGAGCAGCACCGCGTCGAGCGCCGCCCGCGACAGGGTGATGGTCGCGTCGGCATCGGCCGGCTGCACGCCCGGCGGGCTGGGCAGCCAGGTCAGGGCCGCGTGCTCGAGATTGAGGACATACCGCTCGTCCGTGTCGGTGAAGATCCAGTTCAGGACGATGCGGTGACCCTCGGCCCTGGCCGCGTCGAGCTGCACGGCGAGGTAGTCGAAGATCATGGGCACGGTCATCGCGGCCAGCAGGCTGTTGCCGCCTCCGCCTTCCCCGCCCTCCTCGGTGAGCACGCCGTTGCGCAGCTCGTAGGCGCCCATCAGGTAGACGTTGCGCCAGGTGGCGGCTTCGGCCTGGTAGCCAAGCTGCTCCAGGGCGTCGGCCTGGAGGTGCCGCGCCGCCGCGTTCTCCGGATCGGCGAAGACGACGTGGTTCATCACCTCGGCAACCCACCGGTAGTCGCCGTTCGCGAAGTCGGCCCGGGCGCGCTCCATCACGGCGTCGGCGCCGCCCATGTACTCGACATACTTCACGGCCCCGTCGGCCGGCGGCAGTGGGTTCAGGTTGGCCGGGTTGGCGTCGTACCAGCCGAGGTACTTCTGGTAGATGGCCTTGACGTTGTGGCGCACCGTGCCGTAGTAGCCCCGCAGGAACCACTGCTGCGCCAGCTCGGCGGGCGGCTCCAGCATCTCGGCGATCTCGGTCGAGGTGTACCCGTGGTTCATCAGGCGCAGGGTTTGGTCGTGGAGGTACTTGTACATGTCACGCTGCGCACGGAGGAAGGCGATCACCTGCTCCTGCCCCCAGGTGGGCCAGTTGTGCTGGGCGATCACGACGTCCGTGCGGTCGCCGAACAGCGCGATCGCCTCGTTGATGTACCAGGCCCACTGGTTGGCGTCGCGCACCTCCGCGCCGCGCAGCGTGTAGAGGTTGTGCAGCGTGTCGCAGGCGAGCTCGGCGGCGTTGAACACCCGGAAACCGGGGAAGTAGACGGTCAGCTCGGCCGGTGCTTCCGTTTCCGGCGCGAGCTGGAACTCCATCTCGACGCCGGCGATGGTGCGCTGCTCGCCCGTTTGCATGATGACATCGGTCGGTGGCGCAATCGTGACCGTGCCGGTGGAGCGCGTCTTGCCGAGCCCGCTGTCGACCTGCCCTCGCTCGCCGCGCGGCAGCAGCGGGGCGTACATGTAGTCGGACCGGCGGGACATGGCGCTCCCGGCCATCACGTTTTCGGCGACCGCGGCTTCGAGGAAGCCCGCCGGGGCGATGATCTCGACCTGCCCCGTGCGCACCTCCTCCTCGGATACGACGCCGAGCACGCCGCCGAAGTGATCGACGTGGCTGTGCGTGTAGATCACCGCGGCCACTGGCAACCGGGGCCGGTGCTCGTAGTAGAGCTCCAGCGCGGCGCGGGCGGCCTCGACCGAGACCAGCGGGTCGATCACGATGATGCCGGTGTCGCCCTCGACGATGGTCATGTTGGAGAGATCGAAGCCGCGCACCTGGTAGACGCCGGGCACCACCTCGAACAAGCCGTTGTGCATGTTGAGCCGGGCGTGGCGCCACAGGCTGGGGTTGACGGTGGCCGGGGCATCCTCCGGGTCGAGGAAGGCGTAGCTGGTCAGGTCCCACACCTCGCGTCCGTCGTCGGCGGCGATGACGAGCTCGGGGTAGGTGGCGATGAAGCCGCGCGCGGCGTCGGCGATGCCGTCGATCCCGGCCACCTGCCTGACGTTGGCGAAGTCGAGTGTCTTCAGCACCGCCGCGTTCGCCGCACGGGTGGCGGCTGTCGCGTCCTTCCCGAGCATCACGCCGTCGGCCGCGGGGGTGGCGTCTTGCACGGCGGCGAGAGCCGAGGCTGGAGAGAGCGACCCGGGCTGGCCGGCGGCATGGGTGGGGAGCGCGGGGACGCCGTGCAGCCCAGCGGCCGCGACGCCGGCGCGGACGAGATTCCGTCGGTTGAGCTTCACAGTGAGCCTCCCTGGGTTCGGATGTACAGATTCGGTCGGTCCGCGACTAATTTAAGGTCCCCAATTACTGTACCGCCCCTTGCCGGTTTGTGCGGAGGCGTTCACAGGCAACGGAATTTCCGCGATCGGCGCGCCGTGCCGGCGCGGCACCCGACGCCCGGGTGGCGCTCTCTGCCCTCGGTGTGACTTCCGATTGATACGACAAGCTGGCGGGCGTTGCGTGATCTGTTGCCTGCTGCAGGAGAGATTTCTCCGCTCCGCCCGCTGCGTGGGCTCCGGTCGAAATGACAACTACGTTGTGGTTGTTCGAACGGCCGGCACAGGGCCGGCGCTACGGGGTGGCGGTCGCGGGCAGGAGAATGCGCTGGCGGCCGGCGTAGATGTTGCAGCGCCGCTCGCGGAGGAAGCCGACGAGGGTGACGCCGAACTCGCGTGCCAGGTCGACGGCGAGGCTGCTGGGCGCGGAGACGGCGCAGACGATGGGGATGCCCGCCGCGAGCGCCTTTTGCAGGATCTCGAAACTGGTGCGGCCGCTGACCATCAGGATGCAGTCGCCGAGCGGCACCCTGCCCTCCAGCAGCGCCCAGCCGATCAGCTTGTCGACCGCGTTGTGGCGGCCGATGTCCTCTCGCAACGCGATCAGCGATCCGTCGGGGGCGAACAGCGCGGCGGCGTGCAGCCCGCCGGTGCGGTCGAAGACGCCCTGCGCCGCGCGGAGGGTGTCGGGCAGGGTGTAGAGCACGTCGGCGGCGACCTCGGGGCCGGTGGGGATGACCGGGCAGCCCCGCAGCTTCAGCGCGTCGAGGCTGGCCTTGCCGCAGACGCCGCAGGCGCTGGTGGTGAGGAAGTTTCGCTCCAGCGGGGCGAGGTCCGGCGCGACGCCGGGGCGGAGGGTGACGTTGACGATGTTGTACTGCTGGGCGGCGTCGATGGTGGGGTCGACGCAGTAGCCGATGCCGGCGATGTCGTCGCGGCTGGTGACGATGCCCTCGGCGTGGAGGAAGCCGGCGGCGAGCTCGAAGTCGTGCCCCGGCGTGCGCATGGTGACGG
>JBIQJI010000092.1:0-21742 GCA_044507605.1 Actinomycetales bacterium
GGGCAGCGGCGGCGCGCGGCCGGGCGGCGGGTTCGGCGGCGGGGCTCGCCGAGGCGCGGGCCAGGCGGTCGAGCCGGGCGGCGAGCAGGGCGGCGGTGGGCCGTTTGGCGGGCTCCCGGTTGAGCGCGGCCCGGATGAGCGGCAGCAGGGCGGCCGGGATGCCGTCGAGGTCGGCCTCCCCGTGCAGGATGGCGTACATCTGCGCCTCGGCGCTGCCACGGCCGAACGTGGGCCGTCCGGTGGCGGCGAACGCCACGGTGGCGGCCCAGGCGTGCACGTCGGCCGGCTCGCCCACCTGCTCCCCGGCGAACACCTCGGGCGCGGCGTAGCCGGGCGTGCCGAGGAACGCGCCGGTCACCGTCACCCGGGTGGCGTCGATCACGTGGGCGATGCCGAAGTCGATGAGCACCGGCCCCTCGCGGCTCATCAGCACGTTCGCCGGTTTCAGGTCGCGGTGCACCACCCCGGCGGCGTGCACGATCGACAGGGCCGTGGCGAGCCCGCCGGCCAGCTCGATCAGTTCGGCGTCGGAGAGCGGACCGCCGCGCCGTACGGCGTCGAGCAGCGTGTCGCCCTCGATGTACTCCATGACGAGGTACGGCCGCGCGCCGGACAGGTCGGCGTCGAGCACCTGGGCGACGTACGGGCTCTCGACCCGGCGCAGGGCGCGCACCTCGCGGTCGAGCCGCAGCCGTGCGCCCGAGTCTTCGTCGAGGGGGCTGCGGAGCAGCTTCAGGGCGACCCGCTCGCCGCGGCGGCCCGCGGCCAGGTAGACCTCGCCCATGCCGCCGCTGCCGAGCCGCTCGATGAGAGCGTACGGGCCGACCCGCCCGAGGTTGCCAAGCCGCCGTGCACCCATAGGGAATAAAACGTTAGCGTTCCGGGCGGCAAAATCAGGGGCGGCACGCCGAGTCGTCAGTCGCGCAGATGACCCTCTCCGGTGTAGACCCACTTGGTCGAGGTGAGCTCCGGCAGCCCCATCGGGCCTCTGGCGTGCAGCTTCTGCGTGGAGATGCCGATCTCGGCGCCGAAGCCGAACTCTCCGCCGTCGGTGAACCTCGTGGAGGCGTTGACGGCGACCGCGGCCGAGTCGACCAGCGCCACGAAGCGCCGGGCCGCCCCCGCCGAGCGGGTCACGATGGAGTCGGTGTGGGCGGAGCCGTAGGTCCTGATGTGCGCGACGGCGTCGTCGAGCGAGTCGACCACGGCGGCGGAGATGTCGAGCGAGAGGTACTCCGTGGAGAAGTCATCGCCGGTCGCAGGCACCACGCGCGCGGCCAGGTCGCCGGCGTGCGCCACGATGCGCTCGTCGCCGTGCACCGTCACCCCCGCCTGTGTCAGGGCGGCGAGGGCGCGCGGCACGAACGCCTCGGCGACCGCCTCGTGCACCAGGAACGTCTCGGCGGCGTTGCACACCGACGGCCGCTGCGTCTTGGCGTTGAGCAGGATGTCGATGGCCATGTCGAGGTCGGCGTCGGCGTCGACGTACACGTGGCAGACGCCCACGCCGGTCTCGATGACCGGCACGGTCGACTCCTCGACCACCGAGTTGATCAGCGACGCGCCGCCGCGCGGGATCAGCACGTCGACCAGTCCCCTGGCCCGCATGAGCTGCTTGGCGGAGTCGCGGGTGGTGCCGGGCACGAGCTGCACGGCGAGTGCGGGCACCTCGGTGGCGGCCAGGGCCTCCTGCATGATGCGCACGAGCACGCTGTTGGACTCGTAGGCGCTGGACGAGCCGCGCAGCAGTGTCGCGTTGCCGCTCTTGAGGCAGAGCGCGGCGGCGTCGACGGTGACGTTGGGGCGGCCCTCGTAGATGATGCCGACCACGCCCATCGGCACCCGGATCTGCCGCAGCTCGAGGCCGTTGGCGAGGGTGCCGCCGCGCACGACCTCACCGACCGGGTCGGGCAGCCCGGCCACCTGCCGCACCGCTTCGGCGATCTTGCCGATGCGGGCGGCGTCGAGCCGCAGCCGGTCGAGCATGGCCTCGGACGTGCCGCCCTCGCGGGCGCGGGCGACGTCGAGGTCGTTGGCGGCGACGATCTCGGCCGCCCGGGCCGGGAGCGCGTCGGCGATGGCGTGCAGCGCGGCGTCCTTCGGCGCGCGGGGCAGCGGGGCCAGCTCGGCGGCGGCCTGTTTGGCGGCCGCGGCGACCTTCAGGAAATCGGTGTCGCTCATCGCGTCCTCCCGGTCAAGGGTTCCAGTATGACGATGTCATCGCGGTGAATCAGCTCCCGCTCGTACTCCGGGCCCATGGTGGCCCCGAGCTCACGCGTGGAGTGGCCGAGCAGGCCGGGGATCTCGGAGGCGTCGAAGTTGACCAGCCCCCGGGCCACCGGGTCGCCGTGCGGGCCGCACAGGTCCACGGGGTCGCCCGCCGAGAAGTCGCCTTCGACGGCCGTGACACCGGCCGGCAGCAGCGACATGCGCCGCGCCACGACGGCCTGCACGGCGCCGCTGTCGAGAATGAGCCGGCCCCGCCCGGTGGCGGCGTGGGCCAGCCACAACAGCCTCGTGCCGGGATAGTGGCCGTCGGGGTGGAAGTACGTGCCGATGTCGCCGCCGGCGAGGGCCTGCGCCGCGTGCGCGGCGGCCGTCAGCACCACCGGCACCCCGGCGCCGGTGGCGATGCGCGCCGCCTGCACCTTGGTGATCATGCCGCCGGTGCCGACCCGGCTCGGTTTGCCGAGCTCGACGCCCACCAGGTCCTCCGGTCCGCGCACCTGCGCCAGCCGCCGGGCGCCGGGCCGCCGCGGATCGCCGTCGTACAGGGCGTCGACGTCCGACAGCAGCAGCAGGGCGTCGGCCCGGATGAGGTGCGTGACCAGTGCCGCCAGCCGGTCGTTGTCGCCGAAGCGGATCTCGTCGGTGGCCACCGTGTCGTTCTCGTTCACGATGGGCACGATGCCGAGGTCCATCAGCCGGGTCAGGGTGCGCTGGGCGTTGCGGTGGTGGGACCGGCGCATCATGTCGTCGGCCGTCAGCAGGACCTGGCCGACGCGCAGGCCGTACCTGGCGAACGACGAGGTGTAGCGGGCGACCAGCAGGCCCTGCCCGACCGACGCGGCGGCCTGCTGGGTGGCGAGGTCGCGCGGCCGGTCGGTCAGGCCGAGCGGGCCGAGCCCGGCGGCGATGGCCCCCGACGACACGAGCACGAGCCGCCCGCCGGAGAGGTGCCGGGCCGCGAGCACGTCGACGAGGGCGTCGACCCGGTCTCCGTCGATCGTGCCCTGCGGGGTGGTGAGCGACGACGAGCCGATCTTGACGACGAGCCTGGCGGCCGTGCGGACCGCCTCCCGGCCCGCCACGACGTCTTCGGACACCTCCATCACTCGGCCAGCCGTTCGTCGGTGCCGCGGGGCCCCAGGCTCGCCTCGGCGTCCAGTGTGGGCCGCCAGTCGAAGACGTACCCGCCTTCCAACGGCCCGATGACCACCTCGGCGCCCTCGGTCGCCCCGGCCTCGGAGAGGGCCCGCTCCACGCCCAGCCGATCGAGCCGGTCGGCCAGATAGCCGACCGCCTCGTCGTTGGAGAAGTCGGTCTGCCGGATCCAGCGCTCCGGCTTCTCGCCGGTCACCTGGTAGGTGTTGTCGCCGACCCGCCGCACCTCGAAGCCGGCCTCGCCGATCCGTTTCGGCCGGATGGTCAGCCGGGTCGGCTCCTCCACCGGTCGGGCCGCGCGGGCCGCCAGCACCATCTCGCCCATCGCGTACGCCAGCGGGCGCAGCCCTTCGTGCGTCGCCGCCGACACCTCGAACACGCGCAGCCCGCGCTCCTCCAGCATCGGCCGCACCAGGGCGGCCAGCTCACGCGCCTCGGGCACGTCGACCTTGTTGAGCACGACGAGCCGCGGCCGGTCGTCGAGCTCGCCGTACGCCGCCAGCTCGGCCTCGATCACCTCGTAGTCGCTGATCGGGTCGCGGCCGGGCTCCGGCGTGGCGCAGTCGAGGACGTGCACGATCGTGGAGCAGCGCTCGACGTGGCGCAGAAACTCGTGGCCGAGCCCTTTGCCCAGCGACGCGCCCGGAATGAGGCCCGGCACGTCGGCGACCGTGAACACCGCCTCCCCTGCGGTGACGACGCCGAGGTTGGGCACCAGCGTGGTGAACGGATAGTCGGCGATCTTGGGTCGGGCCGCCGACAGCGCGGCGATCAGCGACGACTTGCCGGCGTTGGGGAAGCCGACCAGCGCCACGTCGGCGACGGTCTTCAACTCCAGGATCACGTCACGCTCTTCGCCGGGCTCGCCCAGCAGCGCGAACCCGGGCGCCTTGCGCTTGGAGGTGGCCAGCGCGGCGTTGCCGAGGCCGCCGCGGCCGCCCCGGGCCACGACGTACCGGGTGCCGGCCCCGACCAGGTCGACCAGCGTCTCGCCGGTGCTGCGGTCCTTGACCACGGTGCCGTTCGGCACGGGCAGCACCACGTCGTCGCCGTTCGCGCCGTCGCGGTGCGATCCCATGCCCTGCTTGCCGTTGCCGGCCTTGCGGTAGGGGCGATGGTGGTACTCGAGCAGAGTCGAGACGTTCGGGTCGACCTCGAGGATCACGTCGCCGCCGCGCCCGCCGTTGCCTCCGTCGGGCCCCCCGAGCGGCTTGTACTTCTCCCTGTGGATCGAGGCGCAGCCATGTCCGCCATCGCCGGCCTTGATGTGGAGCACCACGTGATCCACGAACTCGGTCGCCACTACTTCCCTTCCCCTATCACGCAGATGAGGCGGACCGATGACTCGATCCGCCTCACCGAAGAACGTCTCCTACAGCGGATTTACTCCGCCGCCGGGACGATGCTCACCGCACGCCGGCCCCGCCTGCGGCCGAACGCCACATGCCCGGCCACCAGGGCGAACAGCGTGTCGTCGCCGCCGCGACCGACGTTGTCACCCGGGTGGAAGTGGGTGCCGCGCTGCCGCACGATGATCTCGCCGGCCTTGACCAGCTGGCCACCGTAGCGCTTCACACCGAGCCGCTGGGCATTGGAGTCACGGCCGTTCCGGGTGGACGATGCGCCCTTCTTGTGTGCCATCTCGCATATTCCTTCCGGATCGGCTTAGTTGCCGGCCTGCATGCCGGTCACCTTGACCTGCGTGTAGCGCTGGCGGTGACCCTGCCGCTTCTTGTAGCCGGTCTTGCTCTTGTACTTCAGAATGTGAATCTTAGGGCCCTTGGTCTCGCCGAGGATCTCGGCGGTCACCTGGAACCTGCTCAGCGCGGCCGGGTCGATGGTGACATTGCCGTCATCGACGACGAGCAGCGCCGGCAGCGCCACCGTGGAGCCGACCTCACCGGCGACCTTGTCCACCTCGAGGACGTCGCCGACGGACACCTTCTGCTGCCTGCCGCCGCAACGGACGATCGCGTACACCGCGGAACCCTTCTTCTGACCTTCTCGCATGGATGCTGCGCCGTCGCACCTGAACCGGCGACCGGGCGGAACGGCGCACACCTGAGTCGCGCCGATTGTCAAGGGTACCGGATTCCCCGGCCCCTGGTCGAACCAACGCCTCCCATCGACGCCTCGAACCGAAAGATCGTTGCGGCCGGCGCGGGAACCGCGCCGACCCGCACGTCACTCCGCCTGCTTGACCTTGCTGCGGGAGCGCCGCCTGCTCCTCGACGGTGCGGCCTCCCGCTCGCCGTCCTGCTCGCCCGCGGCGTCGGACGCCGGGGCGCCCGCCTGCGCCACCACGGCGAGGCTCTGCCGCGTCACAGCGGCCGAGGCGACCGCCGCGCCGCCCGACTCGCCGAGCTTGTGCGCCACCGCCTTCTCCACGGCCATCTTGCCCTGCGTGCCGCGCTGCTCCTGCTTGTCGACCGGCTCCGTCGAAGTGATCACGCCGCGGCCGCCGCAGCACTCACACTGCGTGGAGAACGCCTCCAGCAGGCCCTGACCGACCCGCTTGCGGGTCATCTGCACCAGCCCCAGCGACGTGACCTCCGCCACCTGATGCTTGGTGCGGTCGCGTGCCAGGCACTCCAGCAGGCGCCGCAGCACCAGGTCGCGGTTGCTCTCCAACACCATGTCGATGAAGTCGACCACGATGATGCCGCCGATGTCGCGCAACCGGAGCTGCCGCACGATCTCCTCGGCGGCCTCCAGGTTGTTGCGGGTGACGGTCTCCTCCAGGTTGCCGCCCTGGCCGGTGAACTTGCCGGTGTTGACGTCGATCACGGTCATCGCCTCGGTGCGGTCGATGACCAGGGATCCGCCGCTCGGCAGCCACACCTTGCGCTCCAGCGCCTTGGCGATCTGCTCGTCGATGCGGTAGGCCGCGAAGACGTCGCGGTCCTCCTCCCACTTCGTGAGCCGGTCGGCGAGGTGCGGCGCCACGTAGCGGACGTACTCGTTGACGGTGTCCCAGACCTCGGCCTCGCGGGTCTCCTCGTCGGCGACGACCAGCGACGAGAAGTCCTCGTTGAACACGTCGCGGACCACCCGGATCGTCATGTCGGGCTCGGAGTAGAGCAGCTCGGGCGGGCTCGCCGACTTGGCCTTGCGCTGGATGTTCTCCCACTGCGCCGACAGCCGGGCCACGTCGCGGCTCAGCTCCTCCTCCGAGGCGCCCTCGGCCGCCGTGCGCACGATCACACCGGCGTTCTCCGGCATGACCTTCTTCAGAATGCTCTTCAGCCGGGCCCGCTCCTTGTCGGGCAGCTTGCGGCTGATGCCCGTCATCGAGCCGTCGGGCACGTAGACCAGGTAGCGGCCCGGCAGACTGATCTGACTGGTCAGCCGGGCGCCCTTGTGGCCGATGGGGTCCTTCGTCACCTGGACGAGCACCGACTGGCCCGACTTCAGCGCCGACTCGATGCGCTTGGGCTGGCCCTCCAGGCCGACCGTGTCGAAGTTGACCTCGCCGGCGTACAGAACGGCGTTGCGGCCCTTGCCGATGTCGACGAACGCCGCCTCCATCGACGGCAGGACGTTCTGCACCTTCCCGAGGTAGACGTTGCCGACGTACGACTGGCTCGCCTCACGGTCGACGTAGTGCTCGACGAGAATGCCGTCTTCGAGCACCCCGATCTGCGTGCGCCCGCCGTGGCGGCGCACCACCATGACCCGCTCGACCGACTCGCGCCGGGCCAGGAACTCCGACTCGGTGATGATCGGCGGACGGCGGCGGCCCAGCTCACGGCCCTCGCGGCGGCGCTGCTTCTTCGCCTCCAGGCGGGTCGACCCGCGCACGCCCTGCACCTCGTCCAGCGAGGTGGCCGCGCGGCCGCCGCGGGGCGCGCGGATGCGGACGACGGTGTTCGGCGGATCGTCCTCGGCGGGCTCGGTGCCCTCTTCGGCGCTGCGCCTCCTGCGCCGCCGGCGCCTGCGGGTGCCGGTGCTCCCCTCGGCCTGCTGTTCCTCCGCGGGCGGCTCCGCGGGCTCGTCGTCGGTGGTCTCCGCCGTCTCCGGCTCGTCGGCGGTGGTCTCCTCGGTCTCCTCCACCTCGTCGGCGCCGCGCGCCCTGCGGTTGCGGCCGCCCCTCCGGCGGCGCCTGCGCCGGCCGCCCGGCTCGTCCTGGCCGTCATCGTCGGCCGCCTCACCCGTGTCGTCGGGCTCCGGCGCGGCCGGCTCCTCGGTCTCCACGACCTTCACGGCCTCGAACGGCTCCGGCGCCCGGAACAGCGGCTGGAACACCGCCGTCGACGCCTGGAACAGCGCACTCGGCTCCTGCTCCCGGCGCGCGGCCTGCGCGGCCAGCCCGAACGGATCGGCGAGCAGGTTCCCGGAGGCGGTCTCCTCCACGTCCTCGCCGACCGGCTCGTCGTCGAGCGGCTCCTCTTCGGGCAGCTCCTCTTCGAGTTCCTCCTGCGCCGCCGCCGTGGCGTCCTCGCCGTCGTCAACGCCGACGTCCACGCCGTCGTGCTCGCCGTCATCCTCGTCGTCGTGTGCGCCCTGCGCGTCACGGCCGGCCTCGGGGCCGGTGGGCTCCTGCGCGGCGGGCTGCTCCTGCGCGACCGGCTCGGCCGGCTCCGGCTGCGCCGCCGGGGGCTCGGCGGGCTGCTCCGGCTCGGTGCGCGCGGCGGCCGGCCGTTCCTCCTCCGGCTCCGGCGCGGCGGCCTTGCGGCTGCGGCGCCTGCGGGGCGCGGCCGGCTCGTCCTCGGCCTGCGCCGTGCGGCTCTCGGTCTCGGTCTTCCTGGTGCGGGTGCGGGTGCGGCGGGCGCCGGAAGAGGCAGGCTGTGCGGCCTCACCGGCGGGTTCGGTTTCGGGCGTCTCGGCCGCGGCCGGGCCGGGCTCCGGAGCGACCGGCTCCGGCGGCGCCGCAGGAGGCTCGGCGGACGGCCCGATCAGTCCGGCGGCACGCTCGGCCTCCTCGGGGGGCGGCCCGGCCGGCCTGCTGGCCGCCCGGCGCCGTTTGGTGACCTTGGGCGGCGACACCTGTGCCGCCGCGCCGTTCGCGACCGGCCCCGCGGCCTCGCTCACGCCGGTCGCGACATTGCTTGTCCTGTCCATCGTCGTGTCATCACCAGGGCCAGTGACCCCGGCGGTGGGCTCGTTGTCGAGCATGCGGGCGCTCTCCCGTCAGCTCCCGGGCACACCTTCGCGCGCCGCGCGGGAGCCATCGTCTCTCGCTGTCCGCCGGGCCCGCAGGGGCTCCGGCGCAAGTCCTATAGGTCGCCGACGGCGTGCAGCCGCCCGGCCGATTCCGCCTCGCCGCCGCGAACGTCGCGGTCAAGGCCGAGCGGGTCGGCGGGCTCACCGGTCGCGAGGTCGAGCGGCCCCTGCGCCAGCCTGGTCACCTCGGGGGGTGACGGCGGCGCGAAGCCGGCGACGAGACGCAGACCTGTGAGAACGTCGTCGGGTCGAACGGCAGGCGTCAGGTGCCGCACGACCATGCGCAGTATCGCACACGGCCGGATCGGCTCCCGGCCCGCTGTTTCGCCTGTTCCCTCCGTGACCGCCAGCGCGTGCACCGCCGCACGGGCGTCGAAGCGGCGCAACCCCTTCTTGGTCAGGCGCTCGACCTCGACTCGGTCCGCGGCGAGGAAACGCTCGACCGCCTCAACGGCGGCGGCCGGATCGGCCCCTGGCAGGCGGACCTCCCACACCGACACCTCCAGCCTGTCGGCCAGGTTTCCCCCACGCGCCTCGACCACGTCGAGGACGTCGAGCCCGGGCGGCAGCGATGCGTCCAGCGCGTCACGCAGGCCCAGCGGATCGCAGGGTCGTACGACGCTGATTTCGAGGTACTCGGCCTCGCTGGCCACGCCCGTCGGGGCGGCTCCGGTATAGGAAATCTTGGGATGGGGGGTGAAGCCCGCACTGAACGCCACCGGGATGCCGGCCCGGCGCACCGCTCGTTCTACGGCGCGCGAGATGTCGCGGTGGCTGGTGAAGCGCAATCGCCCACGCTTGGCGTACCGCACTCGCAGGCGCTGCGCCACAGGCACGGGAGGGGGCCCATCGGGAACAGGTTTCAGTGTTAAGTCGTCCTTCCTGTGTCGTGCACTGTCATCACCGGTGTGGTCATGCTGCCGGTCACGGTGTGTCTTCTCCGATCGGGGGAGCCGACGCGCACCGCTTACCGGTCATCTTCCCAGGATAAGGCCGTCCGCCGATAGCCCCGGTTCGTCAACGGCATGGCTCGCCGCCGTGCACGCCCCTCCCACGCCCGCGTCGGCGCCACGCTCACACCACTGTGAGCGGCAGCAACGTGCGTCCCGTGGGACCGATCTGGATCTCGGTGCCCATCGTCGGGCAGACGCCGCAGTCGTAGCACGGGGTCCACCGGCAGTCCTCGACCTCGCCCTCGGAAAGCGCGTCACGCCAGTCCTGCCACAGCCACTCGCGGTCGAGCCCGGCGTCGAGGTGGTCCCACGGCAGCACCTCGTGCTCGTCGCGCTCCCGCGTGGTGTACCAATCAACGTCAACGGGCTGATCGGCGAAAACCTTCCCGGCGCACTCCATCCAGCGGTCGTACGAGAAGTGCTCGCTCCAGCCGTCGAACCGGCCGCCGTCCTCCCACACCGCCCGGATCACCGCGCCGACACGGCGGTCGCCTCGCGACAGCAGGCCCTCGACGATCGACGGCTTGCCGTCGTGGTAGCGCAGGCCGATGGCCCGGCCGTACTCCTTGTCGGACCGCAGCGCGTCGCGCAGCGCCTTGAGCCGCTGATCGACCTCCTCGTGCCGCGCCTGGGCCGCCCACTGGAACGGCGTGTGCGGCTTGGGGACGAAGCCGCCGATGGAGACCGTGCAGCGGATGTCGCGCGAACCACTGACCTCCCGTCCGGCCTTGATGACCTTGCGCGCCAGATCGGCGATGCCGAGCACGTCGTCGTCGGTCTCGGTCGGCAGGCCGCACATGAAATACAGCTTGACCTGCCGCCAGCCCTGGGCGTACGCGGCGCTGACCGTGCGGATCAGGTCGTCCTCACTGACCATCTTGTTGATCACTTTGCGCATGCGCTCGGAGCCGCCCTCGGGGGCGAAGGTCAGGCCGGAGCGGCGCCCGTTGCGGGACAGCTCGTTGGCGAGGTCGATGTTGAAGGCGTCGACCCGGGTCGACGGCAGCGACAGACTGATGTCGGTGCCCTCGTAGCGGTCGGCCAGTCCCTTGGTGATCTCGCCGATCTCGGAGTGGTCGGCGCTCGACAGCGACAGCAGCCCGACCTCGTTGAAGCCCGACTCCTTGACGCCCGTTTCGACCATGTCGCCGATCGTGGTGATCGACCGCTCCCGGACCGGCCGGGTGATCATGCCGGCCTGGCAGAACCGGCAGCCACGCGTGCAGCCGCGGAAGATCTCGACGCTGAACCGCTCGTGCACCGTCTCGGCCAGCGGCACCAGCGGCTTCTTGGGGTACGGCCACTCGTCGAGGTCCATCACCGTGTGCTTCTGGATGCGCCACGGCACGCCCTGACGGTTGGGCACCACCCGCTTGATGCGCCCGTCGGGCAGATACTCCACGTCGTAGAAGCGGGGAACGTACACGCCGCCCGACTCCGCCAGCCGCATCAGCAGCTCGTCGCGGCCCCCCGGGGCGCCCTCGTCCTTCCACTCGCGGATCAGCTCGCTGATGCCGATCGCGATCTGCTCGCCGTCGCCCAGCACCGCCGCGTCGATGAAGTCGGCGATGGGCTCGGGGTTGAACGCCGCGTGCCCGCCGGCCAGCACGATCGGGTCGTCGTCGCCCCGGTCGGCCGCCTCCAGCGGAATGCCGGCCAGGTCGAGCGCCGTCAGCAGGTTGGTGTAGCCGAGCTCGGTGGCGAACGAGACGCCGAGCACGTCGAACGCGCGCACCGGCCGGTGCGCGTCGACCGTGAACTGCGGCACGCCGTGCTCGCGCATAAGGGCCTCGAGGTCGGGCCACACTGCGTAGGTGCGCTCGGCCAGCGTGCCGGGAAGCTCGTTGAGGATCTCGTAGAGGATCTGCACGCCCTGGTTGGGCAGGCCCACCTCGTACGCGTCGGGATACATCAAGGCCCAGCGGACGCTCGCCTCGTCCCAGTCCCTGACGGTCGAGTTGAGCTCACCCCCGACATACTGGATGGGCTTCTGCACCTTGGGCAGCAGCGGCTCCAGGCGGGGAAACAGTGACTCGACAGACATGTGTCCAAGCGTATCCGTGCCGAGGGCCGAGGCCGGACCGCTTCGCCGCCGCTGTCAAAGGCGCATCACACGCGGGTCATACGGTGGTGGTGCCGGGGATGCCGGCGTCGCTGCCGCTCATCACCAGCAGCGTGTGGCCTTCATAGCAGGTCAGCTCCATCATCAGGACGCCCGGGGCCAGGTTGTGGACCGCGCGGACATGGCTCGCGGGCAGGAGCATTCGTCGATCGCACTCGTCACAGAAGCCGAGGAACATGGCGGTCACCGCTTTCTCGAACGTGGTCCGGCTGTAACCCACAAGGGGGCTATTACACCGAAATATCGTTGACTGCGGCAACTGTTTTTACGTACGGTGAGCCGCCGTCAGCGGAACTGCCGCTCCCGGATGTGGATCGCCTGCAGGATGCCCACCGCGATCATGTTGGCGAACGTCGCCGTGCCGCCGTACGAGACGAACGGCAACGGCAGGCCGGTGATGGGCATGATGCCGATGGTCATGCCGATGTTGACGAACGTCTGGAACGCCATCCAGCACACGATGCCCGCCGCGACCATGACGCCGAACCTGTCGTCGCACTGCCGCGCGATGCGCAGCCCGCGCAGCAGCACCACGCCCAGCAGCACCACCACCGCGATCGAGCCGAGAAAACCGAACTCCTCCCCCGCCACCGTGAAAATGAAGTCGGTGTGCTGCTCGGGCACGAACCGACCCATCGTCTGCCCGCCGCGGAACAGTCCTTTGCCGAACAGCTCCCCCGAGCCGATCGCGATGAGCGCCTGGGTGCTGTTGTAGCCGACCCCGCGCGGATCGGTGGCGGGATCCAGGAACGCCGTGAACCTGGCCACCTGATACGGCTTCAGCAGATGCGACGTCCACACCAGCACCACGCCGGCCAGCGCCACCAGCGTGAACCCCAGGAGCCACCGTTTGCGCAGCCCGGAGAAGACCAGCACACCGGCCGTGATCACGGCCAGCACCATGGTCGTGCCGAGATCGGGCTGACGCATCACCAGGCCGGCCGCGATGCCGGTGGCGACCAGTGCCAGCACGACGTCCAGCCCTCGGGGCCGGTCGGTGCCCTCGACCGGCCGGGCGAGCAGCATGCTCAGCATCAGCACCAGAGCCGGCTTGGCCAGCTCGGACGGCTGGACCGCGAACCCGCCCCCGAGCACGATCCACGAGTGCGACCCGTTGATGGTGGACCCGAGCGGCGTGATGACCAGGCCCAGCCCCACCAGCGAGACGACGAACGCCGCCGGGGCGTACGCCGGCAACCGCCGGTAATCGATCATGGCGATGACGCAGAACAGCGACCAGCCGATCGCCAGGTTGAGGATGTGCTTGGTGACCAGGCCCGTCGGCGCCCCCGCCGCCCACGTACGGGTCGACGACCACACCAGCAGCGTGCCCACCACCGACAGCAGCGCCACCGACGCCAGGAGCGCGCCGTCCATCTGCCGCACGACGGAGCGCACCTCCGTCGCCCGGTCGGTGAGCGACCTGCGATGGACGCCGAGCACACGCGTCATCGCGCCGCCACCGTGAGCGTCGGGCGGTCGGCCGGACGGCCTGCCGGCAGCGCGGCCGTCTTGGCCTCGCCCAGACCGAAGATGCCCTCGTAGATCTCACGGGCCGCGGGGGCGGCCGTCTGGGCGCCCTGGCCGCCCTGTGAGACCATCACCACCACGACGAACCGCGGGTTCTCCGCCGGAGCGAACGACGCGAACCAGGAGGTGTCGTCCTTGCCGTACACCTCGGCGGTGCCCGTTTTGCCGCCCACCCGCACCTTGTCCATCGGGAACCCCTGAAAGGCCCCCGCCGCGGTGCCGTCGGACGGCACCTGGCTCAGTGCCGCGCGAATGTAGTCGCGGGCCTTCTTGTCGATCGGCACCCTCCCCACGACCGGTGGCGTGATCAGCTTGTCGATCTTCCCCTCGGGGCTCACCAGGGCCCAGCCGATGCGCGGGCTGCGCACCTTGCCGTCGCCGACCATCGCCGAGTAGGCGGTGGCGAGCTGCAGCGGCGTGACCAGCACATCGCCCTGCCCGATCGCGAGGTTCGCCGCCTCGCCCGGCCAGAACTTGTAGCCGTCCACGCAGTTCTCGTACGCCAGCTGCTTGAGGAACGCCGCCCGCGACGGATCGGACTTGGCCACCTCGGGGTAGCCGCTCTTGCCCCGCGCGCAGTTGGTCTTCTTCGTGGCCGCCCAGATCTGCTTCTTCCACGCGCGGTCGGGGATGCGCCCGGCCGACTCGCCCGGCAGGTCGATGCCGGTCTTGCGGCCGAAGCCGAGGGCCCGCGCCATCTTCGTCATCGGCTCGGCCGGATGCGCCTTGGGGTTCAGGCCGCCATCGCGCAGCCACATCTCGTACCCCGCCCGGTAGAAGATCGTGTCACACGACCGGACCAGCGCCGTGTGCAGGTCGATCGTGCCCATGCTCACGCTGCGGAAGTTGTGGAAGGACCGGCCGCCGACCATGATCGCCCCCGGGCAATCGTACTTGCCGCGCATCGGGTAACCGTCGGCGATCATCGCGGCGACCGACGACAGCTTGAACGTCGAACCCGGGGCGTACTGCCCCCTGGTCGCCCGCGAGATCAGCGGGTTGCCGGCCTTGTCGGACAGCAGCCGGTCGTAATCCGCCTGCGAGATGCCGCCGGTCCACATCGTCGGGTCGTAACTCGGCGCGCTGGCCAGCGCGATCACCCGGCCCGTGCGCGGATCCATGACGACGGCGGCCCCGCCGTCGGCGTGCGGCGCGTTCTTCATCGCGTGCGCCAAGGCCTTCTCCACCACATCCTGCACCCTGGCGTCGATGCTCGTCACCAGCGTGTCACCGGGCACCGGCTGGGTCTGCCGCTCCAGGCCGACCACCTTGCCCATGCGGTCGACACCGATGCGCCGCCGCCCCGGCTTACCGCGCAGCCACTTGTCGTACACCGACTCGAGGCCGTCGCGCCCCACCAGGTCCATGCCGGAGAAGCCCTCCTTCAGCCCCTCACGCCGCTTCAGCTCCTCCTCGGTGACGGGCTGCAGGTAGCCGAGCACCTGCGCGGCGTTCGATCCCCAGGGATACTCCCGCACGGCCCGCACCTCGGCCGTGACCCCCGGGAACGCCTCCTGCCGCTCCAGGATCTGCAGCGCCTCCCGCGTCGTCACATGCTGGTCGATCGGGATCGGCCGGTACGGCGAGCCCGGCCAGCACGGCCGCGACACCTTGGGCCCGCACGGACGGATCCGCTGCTGCAGCACCTTGACCGGCTCGCCGAGCACGCGGCCGAGCCGCTCCATCACCGCCTTGCCCCCGTCACGCATGTGCGCGAACCGGGTCGGATCGACCGACACGACGAGCGCGGTGCGGTTGCGCACCAGCGGCCGGCCCCCCGAATCGAGGATCTGCCCCCGCACCGCCGGCACCACCACGTTCCGGGTCCGGGTCTCGGTGGCCGCGGCCACGAACTCGGCCCCCCGCACCACCTGGACCTGCCACAGCCGCACCGCCAGCACCGCCAGCATCGACACCACGACGACCCGCAGCATGAGCAGGCGGCCACGTCCACCCGGCATCAGACCCGCCTCCACACCCGGACCGGCACCAGGGCCGCTCGGCGCCTGCCGTTCACCACCGTCACAAGCCACACGATCAGCGGCACCGCCGCCAGGTTGTAGACCATCATCGGCGCCCACGTCGGGGCGAGCGTCGCCCAGTCGATGCGCGGATCACCGAGCAGCGCGCACAGGCCCGCCGACAGCAACGGCGCCATCACCGCGCACGCGGCGCACATCACCAGCATGGCCCCCGGAGGCCGCCGCCCGGCCCGGCCGGCGACATACCCCACCAGGCACAGGACCAGCGCGTACTGCCCGAGGACATGGTCGGCCGGCGGCAGGATGTCGGCGGCCAGCCCGGTCCAAAACCCGATCAGGGCCCCCGCGCGCGACCCGCGCAACAGGGCCAGGGCCAGCACGACGAGCAGCACCAGGTCGAGGCCGCCCCCGCCGGGCAGCGGCAGCCGGTCGACAAGGCTCACCTGCGTCACCAGCGCCACCGCGACGAGCATCAGGTACAGCACGAAACGGGTCACCGGTCACGCACCCCCGCCGCGCCCCGCCGCCGTCGCCGGCGGCAGCACCGAGTCGCGCGGGTCGCGCCGCGGCCCGCCCACCACCACGCCCACCACGTCGAGCGTGGTGAAATCGACGTACGGCCGGGCGTAGGCGACCCGCGTCAACTCGTTCGACGTCGACTCGACCCGCTCGATCACACCGATCGGCACCCCGGCGACGTACGGCGCGCCGCTCTGCGAGCCGAAGCTGACGATGCGCCGGCCCGGCGTCAGCGGCGCCGAGGAGTCGAGCAGCCGGAACCGCACCAGGCCCGTGCCGGCCGCGCTGTCGCCGAGCCCGTTGACGACCCCGATCTCGTTGCCGCCCTCCAGCCTGGCGCCCGCAGCCGACGCGGGGTCGGTGAGCAGCACCACCGTCGAGGTGCGCGCCGCCGCCCTGACCACCCTGCCGATCAGGCCATCGCCGTTCAGCACGGTCATGTTGGGCCGCACGCCGTCGTCGGTGCCCACGTCGACCTCCACGGTGTCTTCGAACCCCGGTGCCCCACGCCGCGCGATCACCTCGCCGGGCACCACGCGATAGCCGCCCCGGCCGGCCAGGCCGAGCATCCGCTCGAGCCGGTCGGAGCGCCGCCGGTCGATGGCGCGCGTGCTCAACTGCCCCCGCAGCCGGGCGTTCTCCTGCTCCAGCGCCCTGATGCGCCGTTTGGCGTCAGGGGCGACCGCCAGCGTCGACACCAGGTCGCGCACGGGCCGCACCGCGCGCGTGCCCAGCCGCTCGGCCCCGGTGAACAGCGCGGCGCCCACGGTGTGCAGCGGCTCCAGCGGGGAGGACGCGCCACCGCGGTGATCCACCGTGATCAGCACAAGCGCGACCGCGAGCAGAACCCCCAGGAGCAGCCGAGCGCCCCGCGTATCCCTCATCGCCTGCGATCCCCCTCAGTGCCCGACCCTGCCGCCTGCGTCGGTGCCCCCGACCGACCCCCCGACCGGCCCGTTGATCGATCCCCGCCGACCGGCCCCCGGCCGGGCCGGTCGACCCCTCAACGACCCGGCCGGCGCCCGCCGGTCAATGCCGGGGCTCGGGTATGAGCACCTGCTGCAGCGCTTCGAAATCCTCCACGCACTTGCCCGAGCCGAGCGCCACCGAGTCGAGCGGATTGTCGACCAGATGGATCGGCATGCCGGTCTCCAGCCGCAGCCGCTGATCCATGCCGCGCAGCAGCGCACCGCCGCCGGTGAGCGCGATGCCGCGGTCCATCAGGTCGCCCGACAGCTCCGGCGGGCACTTGTCCAAAGTGGTCTTGACGGAGTCGACGATGGCGTTGAGCGGCTCCTCGGTGGCCCTGCGAATCTCGCCCGCCGACACCACGACCGTCTTCGGCAGCCCCGTCACCAGGTCGCGGCCGCGGATCTCCGCGTGACACTCCTCCTCCATCGGGCACGCCGAGCCGATCGCGATCTTGATCTCCTCGGCCGTGCGCTCGCCGAGCATGAGCGAGTGCTCCTTTTTGGCGAAATTGATGATCGCTTGATCCAGCTCGTCGCCGGCCACGCGGATCGACTGGCTCGTCACGATGCCGCCCATCGAAATGATCGCCACCTCGGTGGTGCCGCCCCCGATGTCGACGACCATGTTGCCGGTCGGCTCATGAACCGGCAGCCCGGCCCCGATGGCCGCCGCCATGGGCTCCTCCACGACGTAGACGCGGCGCGCCCCCGCCTGGTAGCCGGCCTCCTTCACCGCCCGCTGCTCCACCCCGGTGATGCCGCTCGGCACCGCCACGATGATGCGCGGCTTGGCGAACAGGCTGCGCCGGTGCACCTGCTGAATGAAATACCTGAGCATCCGCTCGGTGACGTCGAAGTCGGCGATGACGCCGTCCTTCAGCGGTCGCACGGCCACGACGTTGCCGGGGGTGCGGCCGATCATCCGTTTCGCCTCGACGCCGATGGCGACGATCTTCCCCGTGGTGGTGTTGATGGCCACGACGGAGGGCTCGTTGAGGACGATGCCCCGCCCGCGCACGTAGACCAACGTGTTGGCGGTGCCAAGGTCGACGGCCATGTCACGGCCGAGAAATGCCAGCTTGCTGCCCATGAGGAAGGAAGCCTTCCGTAGGTCGTTACAGGAAGGAGAGGTGCCCGGGAAGGGGCATCATATTGCCGAACGCAGTTGAATCGTAACGGAACGTACCTACCCCAAAGCGCAAGAGAGCCGTCTCGTTCTGGGAAAATATTGCCTCCGGTCAGCCCGCGGGCCCCGGCGCGATCATGGCGCCAGGGCCCGGAGAACCGACGAAATCCGCAGTGACACGGGCGCAATCGACCCGACGGCGGGAGTCCTCGTCAGAAGCGGTCGGGGAAGAAGATCTTGATCTCGCGGGCCGCCGACTCAGGAGAGTCGGAGCCGTGCACCACGTTCTCCCCGATCTCCAGAGCGTGATCGCCACGAATGGTTCCGGGGGCGGCCTTCACCGGGTCCGTCGCCCCGGCCAGGGCCCGGAACGCCTCGATCGCCCGCGGCCCCTCCAGCACCATCGCGACCAGCGGCCCCGAGGTGATGAACTCGACGAGCTCCCCGAAGAACGGCTTGCCGTTGTGCTCGGCGTAGTGGGTCTGGGCCGTCTCGACGTCCAGCGTGCGCAGGTCCATCGCCACGACCCTGAGGCCCTTGCGCTCGACACGGGCGATGACGTCGCCGATGAGGCCACGGCGGACCCCGTCCGGCTTGATCAGGACAAGCGTGCGCTCGGTCACTTGGTTTCTCCTTCGAAACGCAGATGAGGCTGCGGAGCGTGATTATTCGTCCGAAGCTTACCGGCCGCCGCCACGATCACCGCCCCCATCGCCCGCCTAGCCGCCGTCCCGGTCGCCCACGGCCGCGGGCGCCCCGCGCCTGCCCAGCACCGAGCCCAGCGCGATGGTGGCGGCCACCGCGAGCCCGCCCAGCAGCGCCCACGTGTGCAACGCGCCGATGAAGCCGTCGATCAGATCCTGCGCCGTGACGTCCCCCGGCGCCTGCGCCGCCCGCAGCCGGACGATCTGCACACCCGCGCCGAGCAGGAAACCCGTGAGCACCGCCGGGAAACACAACGTGAGCCCGAACAGCACCGCGCCGATCGACGCCGCCCGCACCGCCGCGGTCAGCGCCACCGCGCCCCCCACCGCGATCAACGCGAACGGGACGATCACAATGGTGCCGTCGTCCGACGGCACGAAGAACCGCACCGCGCACAGCCCGGCCACCACCGCGACCAGCCCCGCCCGGGTCAGCCCCGGCACGAGCGTCTCGCGCAGGCGGCCGGTCACCAACGCCGCCACCACGGCCCCGACCGCGGCCACGGTGAACGCCGGCCACAGGCCGCGCAACCCCGGGCCACCGAGCCCGCCCAACTCGACATACGTCAACTGCGCCGTCGTCGGCAGCACCACCAGGCCCAGCACGATCATGGTGAACGCCGGCGTCCTGCCGCCCGCACCCTCGAACCCGCCCAGCGAACCCAGGCCGAACAGCGCCACGACGGACAGGCAGGCGGCGATGATGACCGGCCCCGGCGGCCAGTCGAACGTGACGCCCAGCGCGAGCACCGTGATGCCCGCCGCCAGCGCATACGCCGGAACCAGCCGGCTCCGCTGCCCCCGCGGCGGCAGCGCCGCGACCCGCGCGTCACCGGCCGACAGCCAGAGCACCAGATGCACCACACAGACCAGCAGCACGACACCGGCCGCCAACGGGTACGGCCGCAGCGCCACCTGCCACGTCGCCGCCTGATCCAGCGGCCACAGCGCCAGCGCCTGCGCGGCGAGCAGACTCGTCACGAACATGCCGGCCCACAGCGACAGCAGCGCCCGCCTCCGAGGCAGCGGCCGATGCCAGGCCGCCAGCAGCGTCGCCGGCACCAGCAGACCCGACCCCACCCCCTCCACGACCCGGACCACCCCGACCGAGAACGGCGCGGTGGCCAAACCGGCGGCGGCCTCGGCCCCCGCGAGCAGGGCGGCCGCCACGACCAGGATCGGAGCGGGATGCAGCCGCCGATGCGCCAGCACGGCACCCGGCACGGTCAACAGCATCGCCGGCAGCGCGAGCCCATGCGCCCGCAGCATGCCCACCTTGGACACGCCGGGCGGAAAGAACCCGGCGACCACCGAAACGGTGTTGGGAACGATGACGATCGCCAGCGGAACGGCGACCACGATCAGCAGCCCGACGACCAGGTCGAGCGGCAACGAATTATGGAAGACACGGGCGAACGCGGCGCTTCGGCGCCCGTCGGCCCGTGCAGTCGGGGAGACGGCCATGTCGGCCGACTTTAGCGCGAAGTCATGCCCTCGACACGGTGAGCGACGAATATTGCCGTAACCCAGAGGGCCGCGAAGATCACCCCGAGGACGTACATGATCGGAGTGAGGACGCCCGTCGCGATGGCCAGCACCTGCAGCACCGTGCCCGCGATGTAGGCGAACGGCCGCTTCAACAACCCTGCCACCACCACACAGCAGACCGCCAGCCCGAGCCCCACCGCCGCCGCCAGCCCCGCCGGCACCTTGCCGATCGTGATCGCCACCGGCGTGATCAGGCCGAGCACGATCGCCTCCATGCCGAGCACGCTCGCGCACAGCCGCCGCATGCCAGGAGTCACGCTCAACCCGAAAGGCAGCCCGCTCATCGCTCGACCTCCACGCCCTTCATCCGTCGGCCCGCAACAGCAGCCGGGCGTCGCCGGCCGTCACCACCGATCCCGTGACCAGCACCCCGGCGCCCTCCCCCGCCTCGTCGGCGAGCCCCACCGCCACATCGATCGCCTCGTCGAGACGTGCGGTGGCACGCACCCGATCCTCGCCGAACACTTCGCCGGCCAGCTCCGCCAACTCGGCCACGTCCATCGACCGAGGCGAAGAGTTCCGTGTGATGACGACCTCGTCCAGCACCGGCTCCAGCAACTCCAGCATGCCGGTGACGTCCTTGTCCGCCATCATCGCCACGACCCCGATCAGCTTGGTGAACCGGAACGACTCCGTGACCGCCTCGACGCTCGCCTCCATCCCGCCCGGATTGTGCGCCGCGTCGACCAGCACCGTGGGCCCACGCCGGACCACCTCCAGCCGGCCCGGCGAACGCACCCCCGCGAACGCCTGCCGCACCAGATCCTCACCCAGCGGCTCCGCACCGCCCGTGAGCGTCTCCACCGCCGCCAGGGCGCACACCGCGTTGCCCGCCTGATGCGGGCCGTACAGGGGCAGGAAGACGTCCTCGTAGACGCCCTTGAGCCCCTGGAGGCGCAACTGCTGGCCGCCGACGGCGACCTCCCGATGCAGCACACCGAACTCGAGCCCTTCCCGGGCCACCGTCGCCTCCACCTCGACCACGTGCCGCATCAACACCTCGGCCGCAGGCAACGGCTGCTGCGCGAGCACCGCCACGGACTCCCGCTTGATGATCCCCGCCTTCTCCACGGCGATGGATTGCACGTCCGGCCCCAAGTAGTCCATGTGGTCCAGCGAGATCGGTGTGATGACGGCGACCGTGCCATCGGCCACGTTCGTGGCGTCGTACAGGCCGCCGAGCCCTGTCTCGATCACCGCCACGTCCACCGGTGCATCGGCGAACGCCGCGAACGCCATCGCCGTCAGCAACTCGAAGAAGGAGATCCGGATCCCCTTCGCGTCGATCATCTCGACGTACGGGACGAGGTCCGCGTAGACCTCGCTGAAACGCTCCTCCGAGATCGGTTCGCCGTCGATGCAGATGCGCTCGCGCATCGTGATCAGGTGCGGGCTGGTGTACCGCCCCACCCGGAGGTTCCGCTCCCGCAGAAGAGACTCGATCAGCCGCGCCGTACTCGTCTTGCCGTTGGTCCCCGCGATATGGATCACCGGGTAGGCGCGCTGCGGCGCCCCCAGTAGATCCATGAGAGCGCTGATCCTGTCCAGGGTGGGTTCGAACTTCCACTCCACGCCACGGTCAAGGATGGCCCGCTCAATGGCTCGATATTCCACCTGATCAGCCTACCGACCGCCCGCGATGCCCCCGCAGCGCACGGCCCCCGACGCCGGGAGAGGACCCCCGACATGACAAAAGGGTGGTGGGCGGGTCCCGCACCCCGGCACCAAACCGAGGGGAAC
>JBIQJI010000093.1:0-21565 GCA_044507605.1 Actinomycetales bacterium
GGGTTCACCGCCCGAGATCAATTACCCGGTCAACGTTCCGGGACAGGCCACTAGCAGGCGTGGACCGGACCGTGTCCGGTCCACGCCCCGCAGTCACCTGTGACATGTGTCCGGACGACGCCCAAGTTCACCGTCGACGTGGTGTTTCGGGGTGATGTGGGAAGGGCTGTGGTTTGTGCAGGACCTGGGGGCGAAAGCCGGCGGAGGTGCGCCCCGGGCGGCGGCCGGCCCGAGCGCCAGGAATATACCCCTAGCGGGTATTGTTGCAGGTGCTCTAGGAGGATGGCCATGGATGACCGACACGGTGTCGCCGCCGACGCCCACCAGGCCCACCGGCCCGCCACCGCCACCTGGGGGGCGGCGGCCCAGGCGACCCTGCACTGCCTGACCGGATGCGCCATCGGCGAGGTTCTCGGCATGGTCATCGGCACGGCGGCCGGCCTGCACAACGTCGCCACCGTGGTGCTGTCGATCGCCCTGGCGTTCGTGTTCGGCTATGCCCTGACCATGCGCGGTGTGCTCCGCGCGGGCGTCGGCTTCGCCACCGCCCTGAAGGTCGCCCTCGCGGCCGACACGGTGTCCATCGCCATCATGGAGATCGTCGACAACGGCGTCGTCGTGGCCGTCCCGGGCGCGATGGACTCCGGGCTGGGCACTTGGCTGTTCTGGCTGACACTGGCCGGCTCCCTGCTCGTCGCCTTCCTGCTCACCACACCCGTCAATCGCTGGCTGATCACCCGCGGCAAGGGACACGCGGTGACCCACCACTACCATCACGGCCACTGACCGCCCGCACCCCGATCCGACCCCCGAGCATCACGAGTGATCGTCGAGGTCGGCCGGCCGAGGCTCTGACCCTCCTGGCCGTCTTGGGTGGCTGTCCGGCCGGGGTCGACGTCGCCTTCCACCGGAGTCCCCGGACGGGCCCGCACACCCTGGGAGGATCGGTATGGCGAACGAGAACATCGCCGAACCCGCCGTCCTCATCGACGCCGACAACACCCCACTCGCCGTCATCGCCGACCTGCTGGGCGAGGTCGCCACCTTCGGCACCGCGCACGTCAAGCGCGCCTGCGGCGACTGGACGGGTACACAGCTGAGCGGCTGGAAGGACCAGTTGCTCGCCCGGTCCATCCAGCCGATCCAGCGGTTCGCGTACATGACGGGCAAGAACGTCACCGACTCGGCCCTGATCATCGACGCGATGGACCTCCTGTACTCGGGCCGCTTCGACGGATTCTGCATCGTCTCCAGCGACAGCGACTTCACTCGCCTGGCCCGTGACCTGTGACTTCTCGGTCGGGGTGGTGGGATTTGCGGCGCGAGGATCCGAAAGGCTGGAGCGGCATCGGGAGGCATGAGATGAAGCCGACGACAAGCCTGCCACCGAGTGATCCGCTTTTGCGGGCCCGCCATGTCCAGGTAGGCACCAACCATGATGCGTCCTGCCTCCAGACCCACGGTTGGCTGAAACTTTCCGCCTGATCACCCAATGTTTCTGCCTGTCGCGCGCTATCGTCTGTCACGAATTTCCACCGCGAGCTGGGGCTTCAGCTGCAGGTTTCGGCGGCTATGCAGTGGCGATGGCAGAGCCTCCACAGCTCTATAGATCGGGTCTATTGACGGTGATGGTTGCACTGAATAGCTTCCCGATCGGGAGACGACTGCTTCGATTTCGGTGGCATTCCGGAAGCCGAGGTGGGCCGCCTGCGACCCACCCAGAAATGTTAGCGCTCACAGTCTTCGAGGCGACGACGCTGCCCGGCCGCCCTCACGGTCAGGCTCGTACCCTCAGGAGGATCATTGCACTCCCCCCACACGTACGCAGAAGGACAGGGCTCCCCGCGTTCGCCGCCGCGATGGTGGTGGTGGTCGCGGTGGCGCTGACATGGGCGCCACCGGCCGCGGCGGCTGCGTCCTCCTTGGTCAGCACCGCCTCGGGCCGGTGTCTGGATGTAGCGGGAAACAACGACGCGCCGGGCACCGCCCTGCAGATCTGGGACTGCAACGGGCAGGCCAACCAGGCGTTCGAGTTCACCTCGGCAGGTGAGCTGCGGACGTTCAACGGCACACGGTGTGTGGACGCCTACGGCGGAGGGACCTCGCCGGGTACGAAGGTGATCATCTGGTCGTGTAACGGGCAGAACAACCAGAAGTGGTGGCAGAACGCCGACGGGTCGATCACGGGCGTGCAGTCGGGTCTGTGCCTGGATGTGAACGGCAACGGCACGGCCAACGGGACCGCGGTCATCCTGTGGACCTGCAACGGCCAGGCCAACCAGAAGTGGAGCACCGCCGGAGGCGGCCCCAGCGCGACGCCGGCCGCTGAGCCCTGGCGCCGGTTGGACGCGCACCATGCGTCCGGTCGGCGTCACCGAGAAGGAACGAACTCGGCCACTCTACGGACACCACGATGAGCAGAACGCCAGATTGGCCACGTCCGCCAGGATGTGCTGTCGGCACCCGCACAGGGCGGCGTCGACCGCGTCGGTCAGGCGAACGCTTGAGAGGAGATCGAGCTCGCCGCCGAGGGTGAGGATCGCGCGGGCGGATTCGGATGATCGAGAAGAGTCGATCGTTAACGGCCCTGTTAAGGGCCGCTGTGCTTAGGACCGTCTCCACGCTTCCAGCGGGTTGGCAGGGAGCCGTATTCCCCGCTGTTCCGCACGCGGCCGGAGGGGGTGATCTTTAAGACTGCCTGGGGTTGCTGACGGTCAGGTGATCGGGTTCACACCACTCACGCCTCACTAACGAACGATCAAGGGCCTGACCGCCTTCTCCAGCGATCAGGCCCTTGACCTCGAGTCGGGGTGGCGGGATTTGAACCCACGGCCTCTTCGTCCCGAACGAAGCGCGCTGCCAAGCTGCGCTACACCCCGGTGTCCGTCGTGCAGGGAAAGTCTAGCGGAAGTCCGGAGTGGCTGTGTCATCGAAGGGGCGGGCGGCGAGGGACGAGGGTGAGGAGGGTGGTCTCGGGGGGGCAGCAGAAGCGGACCGGGGCGTACGGGGAGGTGCCGAGGCCGGCGCTGACGTGGAGCCAGGCCGACTCGTGGCGGCTGAGGCCTTTGACGCGGGCGCGGTCGAGGCCGCAGTTGGTGACCAGGGCGCCGTAGAAGGGGACGCAGAGCTGGCCGCCGTGGGTGTGGCCGGCGAGCAGGAGCTGGTAGCCGTCCTGGGCGAAGCGGGACAGGTTGCGGGGTTCGGGGGAGTGCATGACGCCGAGGCGCAGGTCGGCGGCCTCGGGGGCGGGGCCGGCGATCGTGTCGTAGCGGTCGCGGTTGATGTGGGAGTCGTGGATGCCGCCCACGTGGACGTCCAGGTCGCCCACTTTGAGGCGGGCCGTGGTGTTGTTCATGTCGAGCCAGCCGGCGGCGGTCATGCTCGCGCCGAGCTCATCCCAGGGCAGGTCGGGGACGTGGCGCCGGTGGTCTCCCTTGGAGGAGCGCCACAGGTAGCGGGCGGGGTTTTTCGGCACGGGGGAGTACAGGTCGTTGGAGCCGTACACGAACAGGCCGGGGCGGGAGAGCAGCGGCTCGACGGCGTGGAGGTAGGCGGGGACGGCGTCGGGGTGGGCGAGGGTGTCGCCGGTGTTGACCACCAGGTCGGGCTCGAGGCCGTCGAGGGAGCGGACCCAGTCGATGAGGCGGGTGCGGCGGGGGGTGAGGTGCAGGTCGGAGAGGTGCAGGATGCGCACGGGACGCCGGCCCGGGTCGAGCACGGGCACGTCGAATCTGCGCAGCCGGAACCAGTTGCGCTCGATGATCGAGGAGTAGCCGAGCCCGGCCATGCCGAGACCCAGCAGGGACGTGGAGACCTTCACCGCGGTACGCACCTCCCCATGATGCCCGAAGCCGGCCGGACGGGTGACGTATCCGCGGCGAGGCGGGGCGTGGTCGCCGGGCACGGCAAGATGGTGACCATGAGCGACCTCAAGAACAAGCTGAAGGCCGATCTGTCGGCCTCGATGAAGAGCCGTGACGATGTGCGTACGCGGGCGATCCGGATGGCGTTGTCGGCGATCAGCACCGAGGAGGTGTCGGGGGAGAAGGCCCGCGAGCTCTCCGATGACGAGGTCATCAAGGTGCTGGCGAAGGAGGCGAAGAAGCGGCGCGAGGCGGCCGAGGCGTTCTCCGGCGCGGGGCGGGACGAGCAGGCGCGGGCCGAGCTGGCCGAGCAGGCCGTGCTGGAGGAGTACCTTCCGGCGCAGCTGTCGGACGAGGAGATCGGCCGGCTCGTGGACGAGGCCATCGCCGAGAGCGGCGCGAGCGGGCCCAAGGCGATGGGTCAGGTGATGAAGGTCGTGGGGCCCAAGGTCGCCGGGCGTGCCGAGGGCGGCAGGGTCGCTCAGATCGTACGGGCCCGGCTGGCCTCCTGAGCCGCCTGCGGGTGCCCACGTCGTGGGCACCCGGCCCGCGGTGTCAGCGGCCGCGGAACAAGCGCGGCGGGGGGAATTCGGGGCCGTCGCCCCGGCCGCCCCGGTCCTCGGGACGATCGTCTCCTCGGTCGTCTCGATCGCCCCGGTCGTCGTCGCCCTTCTTGTGCTTCGGGGGTTTGGGGCAGCCGCCCGTGCAGCCGCCGAAGCGCGACATGTCGGGTTTGACGAAGCGGGTCTTCGGGACGTCTTCGAGGGCCTTCAGCATCGTGGCCTTCCAGATGGGGCCGGAGATGGTGGCGCCGAACACCTCGCCGTAGTAGCGGCCGCCGATCTGCACGCCGGTCAGCCGGTGCTTGAACGCCCCGCGCGGGTCGCCGAGACTCACGGCGGCGGCCATGTCGGGGGTGTAGCCGGCGAACCAGGCGGCGGTGGAGTCGTCGGTGGTGCCGGTCTTGCCTCCGGCGTCGCGGCCGATGCCGCCGACACCGGCCATCGTGCCCTTGGTGAAGACCCCGGTGAGGATGTAGCTGACGGCGTCGGCGATCTCCTCGTCGACCACCTGCTTGCATTGGGGCTTGAACGTGGTGGAGTGCCCGTTCCGGTCGATGATCTCGGTGATCGCCATCGGCTTGCAGTACTTGCCGCGTGCGCCGAAGGCGGCGTAGGCGGCGGCCATGGTGACGGGGTCCATCTCGTTGACGCCGAGGGTGAACGTGGAGACCTCGTGCAGTTTCGTGCCGTCGGCGCGCTTGATGCCGAAGTCTTTGGCCGTCTTGACCACGTCGCAGAGCCCGACCTTCTGCTCAAGGGTCATGAAGAAGGTGTTGACGGAGTGCCAGGTGCCGGTCTGCAGCGTCTTGTGCCCGCCTGAGCCTTCGGCGTTGTGCTGCACGCTGTCGGGGTCGCCGACGTTCTGGCCCTTGCAGTTTCTGAAGCTGGAGTAGCTCTTGGCGCGGTAGGTGCTGCCGACTTTGAAGCCGTCGCCGAACCGCATGCCCTCTTTCAGCGCGGTGGTCAGAGTGAAGATCTTGAACGTGGAGCCGGCCTGGAAGCCGACGCCGCCGCCGTGGGCCTTGTCGGCGACCAGGTTGTAGTTCGACTCGTTCTTGCTCTTGTGGGTGCCGAACTTCCGGCTGGCGGCCATCGCCCTGATCTTTCCGGTGCCGGGCTCGACCAGGGCTTCGGAGGCGACGGGCTTGTCGGAGGGGCGGACGTACTTCCTGATGCCGCTTTCGGCCGCTTTCTGCATGTGCGGCTGAATGGTGGTCTTGATGGTGAGTCCGCCGCGGTTGAGCAGCTCGCGGCGCTGCTTCTCGGTCTTGCCGAAATCGGGGTTGTTCAGCAGATCGTTCTGGACGTACAGGCAGAAGTACGGATACTTGCTCTCCGCACAGCCGCCCGGGATCGGGTTGTCCTGGTAGCCGAGCTTCTTGGCCTTGGCCTTCTCGGCCTCCTGCGTCGTGATCTTGCCGAGTGCGGCCATGCGATCGAGCACGGTGTTGCGCCGCTGGAGGAGCCGGTCCTTGTAGGCCTTGCCGAGGTTGGGGTCGGTGACGTTGGGGTTCTGCACGGCGCCCGCCAGGGTGGCCGCCTCGACCAGGTTGAGGTCGGAGGCGTGCTTGCCGAAGAAGCGTTTGGAGGCGGCTTCGATGCCATAGGCCCCGGCGCCGAAGTACGCGATGTTCAGGTATTTCTCGAGGATTTCGTCCTTGGTGTACTTGGCCTCGATGCCCAGGGCGTAGCGCAGCTCTTGCAGTTTGCGGGAGACGGTGGGGGCGATGGCCGCCTGGCGCTCGGCCTTCGTCTTGGCCTGGTTGAACAGGACCTGCTTGACGTACTGCTGCGTGATCGACGAGCCGCCCTGGCTCACGCCGCCCGTCTCCAGGTTCGTCATGAGCGCCCGGAACGAGCCCTCGATGTCGAGGGCGCCGTGCTCGTAGAACCGGAAGTCCTCGATGGAGATGATCGCCGTCTGCATGATGTCGGCGACCTGCGACAGGTCCACCAGCTCGCGGTTCTGGTAATAGAACTGCGCGAACGGTTTGCCGTTCGCGTCCAGCACCGTCGTCTTCACGGGCAGGGGCGGCTCGTTGAGCGGCTCGGGTCCGATGTGCAGGCTCTCGGTCGTCGATTTCACCGTGTAGCCGGCGCCGCCGACGGCGGGCACGGCGATGGCGGCGACGAGCACGCCCGCGGCGCCCGCGGCGAAGATCAGCCGGATCACGTTGCCGATGGCTTTCAGCGGCCCTTTACCTTGAGCTTGCACAGTCCAAGGGTACGTCGAACCGGGCACACGAACACCTGCCTGGGCATTTCCGCTATCGCGCTCCGCGGACCGCCTCGTCCGGAGGGGACTAGTCCATCCCGGCCACATGGCCTGACTTGACCATGTCAGAAATTGGTCCGCGCGGGGACTGTCGGTCGCATCGCCTCGTTGCGTACGTTCTCCTCTGCGGCAACTGAATATGGAGGCTCGACGTCCGCGCCCGTCGGCCGAAGTGACGACTGACCACCTAAGGGGAGTGGGGTCGAAATGTGGATCACGGATTGGACCTCCCGTGCCGCCTGTAAAGGTGCGGACCCGGACGCTCTGTTCGTCCAGGGCGCCGCGCAGAACCGGGCGAAGCTGATCTGCCGAGGATGCCCGGTCCGTACCGAATGCCTCGCCGATGCGCTCGACAACCGCATCGAGTTCGGGGTCTGGGGCGGCATGACCGAACGCGAACGGCGAGCGCTGCTGCGGCGGCGCCCCGACGTCACCTCCTGGCGCGACCTGCTCGAGTCGGCCAAGGAGGAGTACGAACGCGACAACGAGGAGCTGATCGCCGGCTGAGCCCGGCTACATCCCGCTTATGACGCTTCCGCTGTTGAGAACGCGAGTCCTGTCCATCATCCGGCCGAGCCTTGTGCGGCCAGTAGACCGCCGATCTTGCGCAGACCGGCGAGATCGTGCACGTCCTCGGGCATCGCCGGCACCCGTCCGATCGGCACATTCGGGTGTGCCGATGTGAAATGCTCTTGTTCCCGATGCTCACGGGCCGCGAGCTGCATCTGCCCGGCGTGCAGCCGCAACACGGCGGCGGTCAGCTCATGCTCGTGACGTGTCTCCAGGTCTTCGGCGGCGGCGGCGCTGCGTGCCGCTGACAGGGCCGACGCCGGGAAGGCGTGCATCCGGTTGACCACCAGGCCGGCCAGGGGCATGCGCTCCGCGGCGAGCCGTTCGACGAAGTACGAGGCCTCCCGCATCGCGTCGCGTTCCGGCGTGGCGATGACGACGAACGCGGTGCCGGGGGCCTGGAGCAGCCTGTACGTCTGCTCGGCCCGCTGGCGAAAGCCGCCGAACACCGCGTCGAGGGCCGACACGAAGGTCTGGATGTCTTTCAGCACCTGGGCGCCGAGCACCTTGGTCAGCACCCCGGCGATGATGCCGAATCCGGCGTTGATGAGTTTGAACGCGCTGCGCCCGCCTGCCTTGGCGGGGCCCATCAGCACGCGGATCAGCCTGCCGTCGAGGAACCGGCCGAGGCGTTCGGGGGCGTCGAGGAAGTCGAGCGCCGACCGCGAGGGCGGGGTGTCGACGACGATCAGGTCCCAGTCGCCTGAGCGTCGCAGCTGGCCGAGTTTCTCCATGGCCATGTACTCCTGGGTGCCGGAGAAGCTCGACGACAACGACTGGTAAAAAGGGTTTGTCAGGATTTGGCGAGCGCGTTCGGGGTCGGCGTGGGCCTCGATGATCTCGTCGAACGTCCGCTTCATGTCGAGCATCATGGCGTGCAGCTCGCCGGTGCCCTCGGTGCCGGCGACCATCCTGGGCGTGTTGTCCAGCTCGGTGAGCCCCATCGACTGGGCCAGCCGGCGCGCCGGGTCGACGGTCAGTACGACGACCCGGCGGCCCCGCTCGGCCGCCCGCAGGGCCAGCGCCGCCGCGGTCGTGGTCTTGCCGACGCCGCCCGACCCGCAGCACACGACGATCCGCGTGCCGGGGTCGTCGAGGATCGGGTCGATGTGGAGGATCGGCGCGGTCCGGCCGGCGCCGGTGATCACAGTGCTGCTCACGCCGCTCCTTGCGCTCGCATCGTCTCCGCCAGTTCGTACAGGCCGGCCAGGTCGGCTCCGTCGGCGAGCAGCGGCAGGTCGTAGCTGGGCCGGCCGGCCTTGCCGAGCGACCGCCGTTCCCGCCGCTCCAGGAAGGCCCTGCGCGCGTGCTCGGCGACCTCCTCGGCCAGGCCGGCCGCGATCGCCGACGCGTCGGAGAGGCCGTCGGCCAGCCCCGCCGCCTTCAGGCCGAGGGCCAGTTCGCCGACGTCGAAATCGCCCTTCAGCGCGGCCGACAGCGCCTCCTGGGGCAGCAGGTCGTGCCGGACCATGTTGATGAACACCCCGCCCACCTGAAGCTTCGCCGCGCGCAGTTCCTCGATGCCGTCGAGGGTCTCCTGCACCGGCATCTCCTCTAACACCGTCACGAAGTGCACGGCGGTCTCGGGTGAGGCGACCACTCCCCGCACCAGGTCGGCATGGTTCTTGATGGGGCCCACCCGGGCGAGCCCGGCCACCTCGGTCGTGACCTTGAGAAACCGGGCGATCCGCCCCGTCGGCGGGGCGTCGACCACGACCGCGTCGTAGACCCGCCTGCCGGTCTTGTCGCGCCGCCGCACCGCCTCGCTCATCTTGCCGGTCACCAGCACGTCGCGCAGCCCGGGGGCGATGGTGGTGGCGAAATCGACGACGCCGAGCCGGGTGAGGGCGCGACCGGCGCGCCGCATGCCGTAGAACATCTCCAGGTAGTCGAGCATGGCCTCGGCGGGGTCGATGGCGAGCGCGTAGACGTCGCCGCCGCCGGGCGCCACCGCGATCTTCCGCTCTTCGTACGGCAGCGGCGGCAGGTCGAAGACCTGGGCGATCCCCTGGCGCCCCTCGACCTCCACCAGCAGCACCTTGCGCCCGCCCGCGGCCAACGCGAGGGCGAGGGAGGCGGCCACCGTCGTCTTCCCGGTGCCGCCCTTGCCGGTCACGACGTGCAGGCGTACGCCGTCCCAGTCGGTGTCACGAGCGCTCATCATTCGAAGGCTACCCAACGGTCTTCCGGCGACTCGCGGGGACCGGCACGCGGCGTTCCAGGGCGGCGGCGGGGGAGCCGAAACCCGCCCCCGTTAGGGTTTCTCTATGACTACATGGGAATACGCCACTGTGCCGCTGCTGGTGCACGCGACAAAGCAGATTCTGGACAACTGGGGGCAGGACGGCTGGGAGCTCGTGCAGGTCGTCCCGGGCCCGAACTCCGAGCAACTCGTCGCGTACATGAAGCGGGAGAAGCAGTGAGCGAAGGCGGGGCGCCGGAGCAGCGCCTCGCCGGGCTCGGGCTGTCGCTGCCCGAGGTCGTGCCGCCGGTGGCGGCGTACGTGCCGGCGCTGCGCTCCGGCGACCACGTCTACACCTCGGGCCAGCTGCCGATGGTGAACGGCGAACTGCCGGCCACGGGCAAGGTGGGCGCCGAGGTCGCCCCTGAGCGGGCCAAGGAGCTGGCCGGCGTCTGCGCGCTCAACGCGCTCGCGGCCGTGAAGTCCGTCGTGGGCGACCTGTCGCGGGTCGTGCGCGTCGTCAAGGTCGTCGGGTACGTGGCGAGCGCTCCGGGTTTCACCGGGCAGCCGCAGGTCGTCAACGGCGCCAGCGAGCTGCTGGGCGAGGTGTTCGGCGAGGCGGGGCGGCACGCGCGCAGCGCCGTCGGGGTCGCCGTCCTGCCCCTCGACGCCCCGGTGGAGGTGGAGCTCATCGTCGAGGTCCGGCCATGACCGTGGCGGCACGGACGTGATCGGCGAACGGCTGCCGGCGGGGTTCGAGCCGGAGCGGGCCCGCGCCGTCCTCGCCGGCCGTCTCGCCCCCGCCACGCCCAAAGACGCCGCCACCGTGATGATCCTCCGCGATGGCGACGGCGGCGGCGAGCCGGAGGTCTACCTGCTGCGGCGCAAGGCGAGCATGGCGTTCGCCGCCGGCGCGTACGTCTTCCCCGGCGGCTCGGTCGACCCCCGCGACTCCGATCGGATGATCGCGTGGGCGGGGCCCGGGCCCGGCGAGTGGGCCAAGCTGCTGCGCTCCGACGAGCAGACCGCCCAGGGCCTGGTCTGCGCGGCCGTACGGGAGACGTTCGAGGAGTCGGGGGTGCTGCTGGCCGGGCCGAGCGCCGGCACCGTCGTCGATGACACCAGGGGCTGGGAGGCCGAGCGGCTCGCGCTGATCGACCACAGCCTGTCGCTCGCGGAGTTCCTGTCCCGGCGAGGGCTGGTGCTGCGCTCCGACCTGCTGCGCCCCTGGGCGCACTGGATCACGCCCGAGGTGGAGGCGCGCCGCTTCGACACCCGGTTCTTCGTGGCCGCCCTCCCGCCGGGGCAACGCACCCGCGACGTCGGCGGCGAGGCCGACCAGGTGGCCTGGATGCGGCCGAGCGAGGCGTTGGCGTGCGCCGAGCGCGGCGAGATCACGCTGATGCCCCCGACGAGACGCACGCTGACGGAGCTGACGGCGTACTCCGGCGTCGCCCCCGTGCTCGCCGAGAAACGGACCATCGTCACCGTGACCCCCAGGGTGGTGGAAGTGGCCGGAGAGCTGCGCCTGATCACCGGAGAGGAACCCCGGTCGACGTGAGCGGCCTGCGCATCCCCCTAGGCGACACCCCCGACGGCGCGCGTACGCCGCATGCCGTCAACGTGCTCGCCGGCAACCCCTCCCCCATGACCCTCGACGGCACCAACACCTGGATCGTGGGCCGACCCGGCGCCGACACGGCCCTGGTGATCGACCCGGGGCCGCCCGGCGACGAGGCCCACCTGCGCCGCGTCCTCGACCGGCTGGCCGGGCGGCGCGTGGCCGCGATCCTGCTCACGCACGGGCATCTCGACCACAGCGGTGCGGCCGGGCGGTTCGCCGAGCTCACCGGCGCCGCCGTACGGGCCCTGGACCCCCGGCATCGCCTGGGCGGCGAAGGGCTGGGCGACGGCGACGTGGTCACGGCGGGCGACGTGGAGGTGCGGGTCGTCGGAACGCCGGGGCATTCGTTCGACTCGCTGTGCTTCTGGCTGCCGGAGGACCGGGCGGTGCTCACCGGCGACACGGTGCTAGGCCGGGGCACCACGGTGATCGCCCCCGACGGCGACCTCGCCGACTATCTGCGCACCCTCGACCGGCTGCGCGCGATGACCGACGCGGTGGGGGCGGCCACGCTGCTGCCGGGACACGGCCCGGTGCTGCCCGACCCGATCGCGGTGCTCGACGGCTACATCGCGCACCGCAGGGAGCGGCTGGACCAGATCCGGCGCGCCCAGGCCGCGGGTGCCACGACGCCGCGCGAGATCGTGGCGATCGTGTACGGCGACGTCGACGAGTCGCTGCGGCCGGCGGCCGAGATGTCGGTGCGCGCCCAGCTCGCCTACCTGGCCGGCGAGGCCTAGCGGGAGCGGTTGCGCAGCCGGTCGAAGTCGAGGATCAGCACGGCCTTGGCCTCGATGCGCAGCCAGCCGCGCTGCGCGAAGTCGGCCAGGGCCTTGTTGACGGTCTCGCGGGAGGCGCCGACGAGCTGGGCCAGCTCCTCCTGGGTGAGGTCGTGGTGGACGCGCACGCCCTCTTCGGTCTTGGTGCCGAACCGGTCGGCGAGGTCGAGCAGCTGCTTGGCGACCCGGCCGGGCACGTCGGTGAACACCAGGTCGGCGAGCACGTCGTTGGTGCGGCGCAGCCGCTGGGCCAGCGCCCGCAGCAGGTGCAGGGCGACCTCGGGGCGGCCGGCGAGCCAGGGGCGCAGGTCGTCGTGGCCGAGCCCGGCGAGCCGCACCTCGGTGAGGGCGGTGGCGCTGGCGGTGCGGGGCCGCGGGTCGAACAGCGACAGCTCGCCGAACATCTCGCCGGGGCCGAGCACGCTGAGCAGGTTCTCGCGGCCGTCGGGCGAGGTGCGAGACAACTTGATCTTACCCTCGAGGACGACGTAGAGCCGGTCACCGGTCTCGTTCTCGCTGAACAACGTCTGCCCCTTGGGCAGAGTGACCTCAGTGATGCCGGTGCGCAGCGCGGCTGCGCTCTCCCGGTCGAGCGCGGCGAACAGGGGAGCCCTGCTGAGCACGTCCTCGTTCACTGTGCCTCCTCCATCTGGTCACGCTCGCTCGAAAACGGCCCGTCGTCGACAAGGTTCGCGTGCTAGCCATTGTGGCGCACCCGGTCGTGGCGGTCGCATCGTCCCCGCCCGCGTAGGCTGTCGGGGTGCCCCGCAAGACCTCCGTAGCCGGGGAGTCCCGGCTCGCTCTCGTACGCCGCGCGCGCAGGATGAACCGGATTCTGGCTGAAACCTACCCCGATGCCCACTGCGAGCTCGACTTCGGATCCCCTCTTGAGCTGCTGGTAGCGACGATCCTCTCGGCGCAGTGTACGGACAAAAGGGTAAATATGGTAACTCCGGTGCTTTTTGCGAAGTATCGGACAGTCGAGGACTACGCCAACGCCGATCCCGCCGACATCGAAGAGATCATTCGCACCACCGGCTTCTACCGCGCCAAGACCAACAGCATCATCGGCATGGCCAAGGCCGTCTGCGAACGGCACGGCGGCGAGGTGCCGGCCCGGCTCGACGACCTCGTCGCCCTGCCCGGCGTAGGACGCAAGACCGCCAACGTGGTGCTCGGCAACGCCTTCGGCGTGCCCGGCATCACCGTCGACACGCACTTCCAGCGGCTGTCGCGGCGATTCGGCTGGACCACCGAGACCGACCCCGTCAAGATCGAGCACGCGGTCGGCTCGCTCATCCCCAAGAGCGAATGGACCGACCTGTCCCACCGGCTGATCTGGCACGGCCGCCGCATCTGCCACGCGCGCAAACCGGCCTGCGGCGCGTGCCCGCTGGCCGCCCTGTGCCCGTCGTACGGCGAGGGCCCCACCGACCCCGCGCAGGCCGCCAAGCTCGTCAAGGCCGGGCCGTTCTCGTGACCCCCGCAGACGCTCCCGCGTGGCTGACCGATCTCGCGGCGGCGGTCGCGCGCCTGCCCGCGCCCCCCGCGCTGCGCCCCCCGGACGGCCGGGGACGCCGTGCCGCCGTGCTCATGCTGTTCGGCGAGGGCCCGCTGGGGCCCGACGTCCTGCTCATTCAGCGCAGCTCGCGCGGCCACCTGCATGCCGGGCAGCCGGCCTTCCCCGGCGGCGGCGTCGAGGCCTGTGACGACGGCCCCATCGCCGCCGCGCTGCGCGAGGCCGAGGAGGAGACCGGCCTGTCGCCCTCCGGGGTGACCGTCCTCGGCACCATGACCGATCTGTACGTCCGGCACAGCGACAACCGCGTCACGCCCGTGCTCGGCTGGTGGCACACGCCGAGCGCGGTGCACGCGGCGGCGCCCGACGAGGTCGACGCGGTCGAGCGGGTGCCCGTCGCCGAACTCACCGACCCGGCCAACCGGCTGCGGCTGCGCGGCCCGTCGGGGCTGGCCGGCCCGGCGTTCCGGGTGCGCGGCCTGCTGGTGTGGGGGTTCACCGCGGCGGTGCTCGACGCGGTGCTGACGGCGGGCGGGCTGGAACGACCGTGGGATCGCTCCCGCGTGGAGGACATGCCGCCCGGCATGATCCGGCCCTCGATCCGCTGACGCACCGGCCGACGTACCCGGCCTCTCTGCCGGTTCGTGCGGAAACGTCCGGCTTGCCGGGCGGGTGCGAGGGGTCACGGTGCCGCGTCACTTGGCGCAGGTCCCGCGCGGCGGGCGGATCGGCTGGATACCGTGGATCTCGTGCGCGGCGATCTTCTCGATCTCATCCTGATCGGTCTGGTGGTGACCTTTGCCGTGTCGGGCTACCGGCAGGGCTTCATCATCGGGGCGTTCAGCCTCCTCGGGTTCGCCGGAGGAGCGGTGCTCGGCGTGTTCATCGCACCGCCCATCGCGCACGCCGTGGTCGACGGGCGCACCGAGCAGGCCCTGCTCGCCATCGTGGTCGTGTTCCTGGCCGCCACCGTCGGCCAGTTCGCCTCCTCCACGTTAGGCGCCGTCGCGCGCAGCCACGTCACATGGGAACCCGCCAGGATCGTCGACTCCTTCGGCGGCGCCCTGGCCAGCGGGCTGTCGGTGCTGGTGTTCGCCTGGATCCTCGGCACGCTGCTCGTCGCCGCGCCCATCCAGATGCTGTCGCAGCAGGTCAACGACTCGCTCGTGCTGAAAACGGTCGACCAGGTGATTCCGCCGCAGGCGAAGAACTGGCAGGGGCCGTTCCGCGACGTCATCAACATCTCGGAGTTCCCCCAGGTCTTCAGCGACATCGGCGGCGGTCTGTGGGTCGACGTGCCGGCGCCCGACCGCAGCATCATCTCGGGCAACAAGCGGCTGGAGCAGGCACGCCGCGCCATCGTCAAAGTGCAGGGCAACGCCCCCGCCTGCCGCAAGCGCATCGAAGGCAGCGGCTTCGTCTACGCCGCCCACCACGTCATGACCAACGCCCACGTCGTGGCCGGCGTCACTGAGGAACTGCGGGTCACCGACGCTGACGGGCGCCTGCACGACGCCCGCGTCGTCCTCTACAACCCCGACCGCGACATCGCCGTGCTGTACGTGCCGGACCTGAAGGCGCCCAGGCTCCAGTTCGACTTCACCGCCGAAAGCCAGGACGACGCGATCATCGCCGGCTTCCCCAAGGACCACGGCTTCACGGCGCGCGCCGCCCGCGTCCGAGTCGTCCAGGAGGCCCGCGCCCCCGACATCTACCACCGGCACGAGGTCCAGCGGCAGGTCTACGCCATCAGGGGCCTCGTGCAGCCCGGCAACTCCGGCGGCCCGCTGCTCACCCCCACGGGCAAGGTGTACGGCGTGATCTTCGCCGCGGCCACCGACCAGCCCGAAACCGGGTACGCCCTGACGGCCAAAGAGGTGGCGCCCGACGCCGACGCCGGCGGCCACGCCGTCGACCGGGTCGACACCCAGGACTGCGACTAGGACCGCGTCGCACCCGGCCCGGGCCCGGTCCGAACCGCCCAGGCGCCGACCGGGACGGGTCCCGGCTCGCCCGGCAACGGTCGTCCGCTAGTCCTCTTCGGCGGCCAGGGTGCGGCGCACCGCCGCGATCGCCGCCGACGGTTCGGGGCCCGTGCCCGCCAGCAGCCGCGCCACCCGCGCCGTCTCGGCCAGGTCCATGCCGTACGCCTTCGGCACGCCGTACGTCGAGATGCGCTCCGCGCCGCGGGTCAGCAGCGCGGCGGCGCCCGTGGTGTTGCCGCGCTGCAGGTGGGTGAGACCCACGCAGATCTGCGCCAGGCCCTGCCATAGGTCGCGCTCCTGCCGCGGGCCCGTCTTCCAGCGGGCCTCCAGCACCTCGTGGGCGTGGAACGGCCGCTCTTCGGAAAGGTACCGCACCGCCTCCGTCAGCGCCTCGCGCGGGCCGGGCACGTAGTCGTCGGGCACCCGTTCCACCCCCTCGGCGTCTCTGGGCAGCGGGCGGCCGTAGGCGTCCCTGGGGCGGGCGTTGCGGGGCCGCCCCTCGTGGTCCCGGTCACGTGCCGTCGACCGGGCGATCGGTTCAGGTGTCATCGGTCCGGCTCCGGGTCGGCGAGCCAGCCGAGCAGTTCGGAGTTGAACCGCATCGGCCGCTCCTCGTGCGGGAAATGGCCGGCGCCCTCCATCAGCCGCCATCGGTACGGCGCGGCGACGAACCGTCCCGAGCCCTGGGCCGTGCGCGGCAGCACACACGGGTCCAGGGCGCCGTGCAGCTGCAGGGTGGGCGCCTGGATCTCGGCGCGCATCTGGCGGGCGTACCGGCGGCCGTCGGGGCGCGGCTGCGAGCGGGTGAACCAGCGGTGGTACTCCAGCGCGCAGTGCGCGACCGCGGGGATGCGGAACATCTCGCGGTAGGTGCGGGTGGCCTCCAGCGGCCACTCGGGCCCGGCCCACTCCTCGATGAGCCGGCCCACCAAGGCGGCGCCCTTCGTCGTGAGCCGGTGCTCGGGCAGGAACGGCAGCTGGAAGCCCAGCCGCCGCAGGCTCGCCCGGCCCTGCCCCAGCGGGTCGGTGACGATCGCGCCGCGCAGCCGCAGGGGATGCGGCGCCGACACGATCACCAGCCGGCGCACGACCTTGGGGTCCATCGCGGCCATGGTCCACGCCAGCAGGCCGCCCCAGTCGTGCCCGATCACCGTCGCGCTCGTCTCGCCGAGGGCGCGGATCAGCCCCGCGGCGTCGCCGGCCAGGGTGGGCAGATCGTAGCCGCGTGGCGGCTTGTCGCTGGCGCCGTACCCGCGCAGGTCGACCGCCACCGCGCGGAACCCCGCCTCGGCCAGCGCGACCAGCTGATCGCGCCAGGTCCACCAGAACTGCGGAAAACCGTGCAGCAACAGCACCGGCGGCCCGTCGCCCAGCTCGGCGACGTGGAACCTCGTGCCGCCGGCGTGGACCGATCGGTGCGTCCACGGGCCGGGAAGCTCGGCCAGTGATTCGTCGGGCGTGTGCACGCGCCCGATCGGGCTCATGGCGACCCCCTTCTTACGAACCCTGGTGTTCGCGGGCCGACACCAGCTCGGGGCGATGCCCGTCGGGGCCGCCGTCGGGCCCGCCGCGCAGGCTCTTCAGCGTGCGCGTGGTGCGTTTCATCGCGGCCAGCCCCTTGAGCCTGCGGATCCCGACGTACGTCAGCAGCCCGGCCACCGCCAGGTAGAACACGGTCACGATCAGGAATGCCAGCCACCACCACAGCCCGGCCTGCACGATGGCGTACGCGATGGTGAACGACAGGAGGATCAGGCACAGATGCCCCATGAGGGCGGCGGCGCCGAACATGCCGGCGGCGAGGCCGACCCGCTTGGCGTCGAACTTGAACTCGGCCTTGGCCAGCTCGATCTCGGAGCGGATCAGTGCCGAGATGTGCGTGGTCGCCTGGGCGACCAGCGCACCCAGCGACTCCTCTTCCTCCGGAGGTGCGGCCATGTGTGGTTCTCCTAACGTCTCGTCGGGCCGGGCGCGTGTGCGCCGATGCCGCCCTGGTCGCCCCGGTGCGGCCGGCCGTGCCATGGCCCGCTGTCGAACATCATCCCGCGCTGCCGCGAAAACACCTCAATCACGGACCGCCATCGTGCACTCCCCCAGTGCCGCGACGAATGTGCCGATGACCGCTGTGGTCATCACTCTAGAACTACCCGGTCTGACGCGAGCATGCTCGAGGGGCGGTCCGTCACCTTCGTTATCAAACGAAAGATCGGGCATCTCCCGGATGTCCGGGAGATGCCCGATCTTTCGTGAACCGGCCGTGGTGGGGCGGCCGGGACGGTCAGTCCTCGCTCTTCGCGGCCGGCATCCTCTCCGCGATGAGGTCCATCACCGAACTGTCGGTCAGCGTCGTGACGTCACCCAGCGAACGGTGCTCCGCCACGTCACGCAGCAGCCGGCGCATGATCTTGCCCGACCGGGTCTTCGGCAGCTCCGGCACCACCAGGATCTGCCGCGGCTTGGCGATCGGGCCGAGCGTCTTGGCCACGTGATCGCGCAGCTCCTTGGCGAGCTCGGGCCCCTCACCGGCCCCGCCGCGCAGGATCGTGAACGCCACGATGCCCTGCCCGGTCACCGGGTCGGTCGCGCCGACCACTGCCGCCTCGGCGACCTTCGGGTGCGAGACCAGGGCCGACTCCACCTCGGTCGTCGAGATGTTGTGGCCCGACACCAGCATGACGTCGTCCACGCGGCCCAGCAGCCACAGGTCGCCGTCCTCGTCCCGCTTCGCGCCGTCGCCCGGGAAGTACATCCCGTCGAACCTGGACCAGTAGGTGTCGATGTAGCGTTGGTCGTCGCCCCAGATCGTCCGGAGCATGGCCGGCCAGGGCTCCCGCACCACCAGGAAACCGCCGCCGCCGTTCGGCACGCTCGCCCCCGTGTCGTCGACGACGTCGGCGCTCACCCCCGGCAGCGGCCGCATCGCCGCACCCGGCTTCGCCGCCGTCACACCCGGCAGCGGGCTGATCATGATGGCGCCCGTCTCGGTCTGCCACCATGTGTCCACCACCGGGCAGCGGTTGCCGCCGATGTGCTCGCGGTACCAGATGTACGCCTCGGGGTTGATGGGCTCGCCCACCGAACCCAGCACGCGCAGGCTCGACATGTCGTACTTCGCCGGGATGTCGTCGCCCCACTTCATGAAGGTGCGGATCGCGGTGGGGGCCGTGTAGCAGATCGTCACCTTGTACTTCTCGATGATCTCCCACCAGCGGCCCCGGTGCGGGGTGTCGGGCGTGCCCTCGTACATCACGCTGGTGGCGCCGTTGGCCAGCGGGCCGTACACGATGTACGAATGCCCGGTCACCCAGCCGATGTCGGCGGTGCACCAGTAGACGTCGCTGTCCGGCTTGAGGTCGAAGACGGCGTCGTGCGTCCAGGCGACCTGGGTGAGATAGCCGCCGCAGGTGTGCAGGATGCCCTTCGGGCGCCCGGTCGTACCGCTGGTGTACAGGATGTACAGCGGGTCCTCCGCGTCGTGCGGCACCGCCTCGTGCTGGTCGCTCTGCCGGCCGACCACGTCGTGCCACCACAGGTCCTTGTCGCCCATCGGCAGGTCCTGGCCGGTGCGGCGCACGACGAGAACGTGCTCGACTCCCGGGCACTGCGCCACCGCCTCGTCCACCGTCGGCTTGAGGGCGCTCGGCTTGCCCCGCCGGAAACCGCCGTCGGCGGTGATGACGACCTTGGCGTCGGCGTCCTTGATGCGGCCGGTCAACGCGCTCGCCGAGAAACCGCCGAACACCACCGAGTGGATCGCGCCGATGCGCGCACACGCCAGCAGCGAGATCGGCAGCTCGGGGATCATCGGCAGGTAGATCGCGACGCGGTCGCCCTTGCGCACCCCGAGCTCCTCGAGCGCGTTGGCGGCCTGACACACCTCCCGCTGCAGATCGGCATAGGTGATCGTGCGGCTGTCGCCCGCCGGCTCGCCCTCCCAGTAGAAGGCCACCTTGTCGCCCTTGCCGGCCTCAACATGCCGGTCGACACAGTTGTAGGTGACGTTCAACTTGCCGCCCACGTACCACTTGGCGAAGGGGGGCTTCCACTCAAGTGTGGTGTGCCAGCGCTGCGCCCATGTCAGGCGGTCCGCCGCTTGCTCCCAGAATCCCAGCGGATCGGCAGCCGCCTGATCATAGACGTCGGCCTTGACGTTGGCCGCCGCCGCGAGCGCGGGCGGGGGGTCGAACCGCCGGTTCTCCTGGAGCAGGTTGGACAGGGTCTCCTGGTTCGGGCGACCTGGGGTATCCGGGGCCACGACGTACTCCTTCACATGGCTCTAGCGTCCGCGAAGATGCTTGACGAGCTTCCACTTCACCAGGTCATCGAGGTGGAGGACAAGGGGGGCTTGCGCCCGTGCGGACGATAGGGTCGCCATTCGCACTTATTCCCAAGCGCCTCCATTTCGCGGTTAGGCTAATCAAACGGCAAATCCGGCGGTCTGGCCGCCCGGTCAATGTCCGCTGCGGCCAACGGCCCGAACGAGTCGCCCAACGGTTGCGCATTGGCCGTCGAACGGTCGCCCCGTCGGTTAGCGGGAGACCCAAGAAGGACTCAAGAGACGCCTGCGGCGCGGGCGGGCACGCGGCCTCGGGGTAGGGTCCAACGTCGTGACTGACCCATCGAGGGGCACCGGCCGCGGTCCCGGTACGGCCCGGGGCGGGCCGCTCGCGATCGTCGCCGAGCTGCCAGGGGTGCCGGAGGCCGTACAGGAGGCGCGGGACGCCGTCGACCGCCTCTACAAGCACCGCGTCCTGCGCCGGCGCAGCCCCGAGGTGTCGGCGGAGTCGGCGTTGCGCGGCGCCCGCGCCTCGGCCGCACTCGAAGGCGTCGACGTGCCGCTCGCCACCATCCGCACGGGCGAGGCCACCGACCCGGTCCTGCAGGGGGCCCTGCGCGTATCCGCCGAGCTCGGCCGCCTCGGCCTCATCTGGCGAAGCGCGCCACGGCAGGTGCTGGCCCGCCTGCACACCCTCGCCGCCGCCGGGCTCGTCCCCGAAGACGAGCTCGGGCGCCCCCGCCACGAGCCCGCCGCAAGCGACGTCCTCGGCCTCGGCGCCGCCCCCGGCCCCGGTGAGACCGCCGCCAGGATCGACGCCCTGTCCGGCCTGCTGTCCCGCTCGGCAGCAGTGCCCGCCGTGGTCCTCGCCGCCGTCGCCCACGCCGAACTCGCCGTGCTGCGCCCCTTCGGCAGGGCCGACGGGCTCGTCGCCCGCGCCGCCGAACGACTCACCCTCGTCGAATACGGCCTGGACCCGAAGTCACTGATCCCCGTAGAGGTCGGCCACCTGGAACTGGGCGACGGATACGCCGACGGCCTGCGCGCCTACCTGAAAGGCACCGCCGACGGCGTGGCCGCGTGGATCAGGCACGTCTCGACGGCGATAGTGCTGGGCGCCAGAGAGTCCACGGCCATCTGCGAAGCACTGTCACGCTGACCCGCCCGCCGACCCCCTGACCGGCGCAAATGCCCGGCGTCTGAGGGATCACGACCTGGCGAAAGTTTCCGGCCCCGAGGAACCCCCGAGCGGCTCCGGCCGGGGATTTCGCCCGAGCCGATGAGCGCCCCCGAGCCGGCAAACGATGAGTACCGCCGTGGACGGCCCGGCGCGGGCGCCGAAGCACGGCCGAGCAGGTCGGCAAAGCGAACGGCGTCCCTGGCCTGGGACGCCGCCGCCGTACGTCGCACCGGGCTACCATGCGTGCACCTTTATCCGTCTGAGCGGGACAAGCCCGGCTCGACACGCCTCCCGCGGCTGGTCGCGCGTGGGTACCCGGTGGCCGTACGCGGACCCTCGGTCCGCAGTACCTTTCTACGACGGATCCCCGCAGTTGGGAACCCCCGAGACCGGGACCTTTACTCGATCGCGCGGTTACGCGCTCGCGGAAACCCGTTCCGTTGCCCAGCCGTTGCGATCCGGCGAAAAATTAGCGGGAAATACAGATTACTCCTCGACGAAACTTAGCTGTATCGTGCAGCATGCAAAGTACCTCCCTAGACTGGGCAGTGACGGCGCGCGCATTCCATTGCGTCTCGCCTGTCATGCCCGGGTAAAGATGAAGGCTTTCTTGTAACACGGAGCCGGCTCTACCCCCCCTGAGCCGGACCGTACGGCGACCCCCGCTATCCCCCCCAGCGGGGGTCGCCCCTTTCCCACGCCCCCCACCCGCCCCCGGGTCGGCCCCGGCCCCTGGGACCCCTCCCGCC
>JBIQJI010000094.1:0-21120 GCA_044507605.1 Actinomycetales bacterium
ACTCCGGCGGCGACTACGGCCAGCTGCCCTACCGGCCGGGCCTGCTCACCCTGCAGCGCTGACGGCAGAACATGAAAGACCGGCACCGGCCGCGGAATGTGCACTGCGGACCGCACACACACCGGCCGCCGCCGGGTGAAGCCGGGGCGGCGGGCCCGCACAGCCGGGCCCGCCGCCCCGGCGAGCCAGGTAACAGTTAGCGCAAACAACGCGCTTTGCTCGGTTACCGGCATTACGCTGAACAGGAATTCACCCGGCACTGCCAAGAGATTGGGACGGGATCGTGGCGGACGACCAGCACGTGAACGGCGCTTCGGCGGACGATAACACGGCGTGGAGCAGAATCGACACGAGCAAACCGAGTATCGCCCGGGTTTACGACTTCTTCCTCGGCGGCAAGGACAACTTCGCCATTGACCGCGAGGTGGGAGAGGCGACGCTGAAAATCGCGCCGGACGCCCCCGCGGCGGGCCGGGCGAACCGGTCCTTTCTCCGGCGGGTCGTGCATCACTTGGCGGCCGAGGCCGGCATCCGGCAGTTCATCGACATCGGCTCGGGCCTGCCCACCCAGGGCAACGTGCACGAGGTCGCCCAGAAGGTCGACCCGGAGGCCCGGGTCGTCTACGTGGACAACGATCCCATCGTGCTCGTGCACGGGCGCGCGCTGCTCGCCACGAACGGCAGCACCACGGTCATCGAGGCCGACATCCGCGACCCCGACGGGATCCTGAACCATCCGAGGCTCCGCCAGTTCATCGACTTCGACCAGCCGGTGGGCCTGCTGCTGTTCGCGATCCTGCACCACATCAACGACCACGAGGGGCCGGAGGCCATCGCCGCCCGCTTCCGCGAGGCGCTCCCCTCCGGCAGCTACCTGGCGCTGTCCCACTTCCAGAACCCCGGGCCGAGCATGCCCGAGGTGTCGGCGCAGGCCACCACGGCGGAGAAGCTGTTCAACGAGCACCTGGGCACGGGGCGGTGGCGCTCGCGCGAAGAGATCCTCGCCTACTTCGGCGACATGCCGCTGCTCGAGCCCGGTCTGGTGCCTCTCGCCGAGTGGCGGCCGGACCCCGACGAGCCGGTCGAGCGGGGCATCACGTATCACACCTTCGTCGGCGCCGTGGCGCGCAAACCCTGAAACCGGCGGCCGTACCGGGCGGCGAAACCGGCGCGCGCCGCCCGGCAGTGGATCATTTTTCGGATGCGGGTGTCGTGAGCGCGGCCCGGCATGCCTGCCGACCGGCTCTGCGCGCGCCCTCGCGCGAAAGGTACGCGAACGGTGTCGCCGCCCCAGTCAGCTGATCTTTCACCCGCTTTGCCGTGGACGGTACGGGACGAACCTGGACACTCGTCGCCTCGATCCACAGAGACATCCGATGCATGTGGCCGACAGGTCGGTCGTGTCGTGACCATGCCGCCGCTCGGGCGCGAACGTTAACGAGCCGCCGGCTGAAAGTTTCAGCGTGCGGGAGGATGCGGTTCCGGCCAACGCCGAGGTGGGACACCGTTCCGATGGGACGAGGGCCGGCGGTCGCGGGGCCGGGCGTTGACGGATCGCTCGCCATCGTCGATGTTAACGCTAACTTTGGCTCGGATGGGCAAGCGCCGGCGTCGGCCGGGCGCGCGGGACCCCTCCGGCCGGGAGAAGAGAACACAGCCGGAGCACGCACGAACTCCCCGACGAACCATAGGGCCGACCGGCCCGCTTGGCCGCGCTCATCCGAAGGAGAGTTGTTAACGCTAACAATGCGCCGACGCAGCCGACGACGAAGGGCCCTGGCGGCGCTCCGCCGGCCCTCGCGACGGCCCGGCGGCCGTGCCCCCTGCCGGATCCATCCCCCCAACCTTGAGGAGTCCAGATGTCGTTACCGCCATTCAGCCGCCGCCGTCTCCTGCAGGCCGCCGGCGTCGCCGTCGCCGCCTCCGCGGTCGGCCCGCTCACGGGAACCCGGGGGGCCATGGCCGAGGTCGCTCCGTCCCGGGCCGACATCGGGGTGTCGGCCTACCCGTTCGAGCTCGGGCAGGTGCGGCTGACGGCGAGCCGCCTGCTGGACAACCAGAACCGCACGCTGGCGTACCTGCGGTTCGTCGACGTCGACCGGATGCTGTACAACTTCCGCGCCAACCACCGCCTGTCCACCCAGGGGGCCGCCACCAACGGCGGCTGGGACGCTCCCAACTTCCCGTTCCGCACCCACATGCAGGGACACTTCCTGTCGGCGTGGGCGCAGGCGTACGCCGCGCTCGGCGACACCACCTGCCGGGACAAGGCCACGTACATGGTGGCCGAGCTGGCGAAGTGCCAGGCGAACAACGGAGCGGCGGGGTTCGGCACCGGGTACCTGTCCGGCTTCCCCGAGTCCGACTTCGCCGCCCTGGAGTCCGGGTCGCTGCGCAACGGCAACGTGCCCTACTACTGCATCCACAAGACCATGGCCGGCCTGCTCGACGTGTGGCGCTACATCGGCAGCAACCAGGCCCGCGACGTGCTCCTGGCGCTCGCCGGCTGGGTCGACGGGCGCACCGGCCGGCTCAGCCGCAACCAGATGCAGAGCGTGCTGAACACCGAGTTCGGCGGCATGAACGCCGTGCTGACCGACCTCTACCAGCAGACCGGCGACGGGCGCTGGCTCACCGTCGCCCAGCGGTTCGACCACGCCGCCGTGTTCGACCCGCTGGCGGCCGGCCAGGACCGGCTCAACGGCCTGCACGCCAACACTCAGGTGCCCAAGTGGGTCGGCGCGGCGCGCGAATACAAGGCGACCGGCACCACCCGCTACCGGGACATCGCGCGCAACGCGTGGGACATCACCGTGACCGCGCACACCTACGCGATCGGCGGCAACAGCCAGGCGGAGCACTTCCGGGCGCCCAACGCCATCGCGAACTACCTCACCAACGACACGTGTGAGCACTGCAACAGCTACAACATGCTCAAGCTGACCCGTGAGCTGTGGCTGCTGGACCCCGACCGGGTCGACTACATCGACTTCTACGAGCGGGCGCTGCTCAACCACGTCATCGGCGCGCAGAACCCCGCCGACGGCCACGGGCACATCACCTACTTCACGCCGCTCAAGCCGGGCGGCCACCGCGGCGTCGGCCCCGCGTGGGGCGGCGGCACCTACAGCACCGACTACAACTCGTTCTGGTGCTGTCAGGGCACGGGCCTCGAGGTCAACACGAAGCTGATGGACTCCATCTACTTCTACAACGGCACCACCCTGACGGTGAACATGTTCGTTCCGTCGGTGCTGAACTGGACCGAACGCGGCATCACGGTCACCCAGACGACATCGTACCCGGCGAGCGACACCACGACGCTGCGGATCACCGGGGACGCCGGCGGGTCGTGGTCGCTGCGCGTCCGCATCCCCGGCTGGGCCGGCGGAGCCACCATCAGCGTCAACGGCGCGCAGCAGGACGTGGACACCACGCCCGGGACGTACGCCGTCGTCACCCGCTCGTGGGCCTCCGGCGACACCGTCGAGGTGCGTCTTCCCATGCGTGTGGTCATGGAGCCGGCCAACGACGACCCGAACGTCGCGGCGATCACCTACGGCCCGGTCGTGCTGTCGGGGAACTACGGCAACACGAACCTGTCGGCGCTGCCCGCGCTGGACACCGAGTCGATCGAGCGCACCAGCTCCACCGCGCTGGAGTTCACGGCCACCGCCAACGGGTCGCGGGTCGCGCTGGAGCCCTTCTACGACGCCCAGGGGCACAACTACACGGTCTACTGGAACACCGGCGGCGGGGGCGGGGGCGGCGGCACCGCCAGCTTCCGCCTGGTCAACGCGGCCAGCGGTCTCGTGCTGGGCATCCAGAACATGTCCACCGCCGACGGCGGGCTCGCGCTGCAGTGGACCGACAGCGGCACCGCCGACCACGACTGGCAGCTGATCGTCGACGGCGGCGCCGTGCGGCTGCGCAACGTCAACAGCGGCAAGGTGCTCGGCGTGGAGAACATGTCCACCTCCGACAACGCCAGGGTGCTGCAGTGGAGCGACAACGGCACCGAAGATCACCGCTGGACCGTCATCGACGCCGGCGACGGGTCGCACAAGATCCGCAACGTCCACAGCGGCAAGCTCCTGGCCATCCAGGGGAACTCCACCGCCAACGGCGCCCAGGCCGTGCAGGACTCCGACAACGGCGGCGCCGACAACCGGTGGCGGTTCGTGCCGAACGGCGCCTGCCGCATCCAGAACCTGGCCAGCGGGCTGGTGCTGGGCGTGCAGAACATGTCCACCGCCGACGGCGGCCTGGTGATCCAGTGGGGCGACAACGGCACCGACGACCATCTGTGGACCGCGATCGTCGACTCCGGCGGCTACCTGCGGCTGCGCAACGTGCACAGCGGCAAGGTCCTCGGCGTCGAGAACATGTCCACCTCCGACAACGCCAGGGTCCTGCAGTGGACCGACAACGGCACCGCCGACCACCGGTGGCGGCTGCGGTACGGGTCCGCCGGATACTTCCGCATCCAGTGCGCCAACGGCGGCCGCGTCCTCGGCGTCAGCGGCGGCTCCACCTCCCAGGGCGCCCAGATCGTGGTCTACGCCGACAACGGCGCCGACGACCACCTCTGGCGGTTCGTGTAGCGGCCGGTCCCGCCGTCGATCCGCCTCACATCCCCCACCAGGCCGCCCGGCCTGCGAACGAAGGAGAGACATCGTGACCGTCCTCGGCAAGGTTCCCCGACCCCTCCATCGGCGGCGGCGCGGACGATCGCTGATCGCCGCCGCGGTCGCGGTCGTCCTGGCCGGCGCCATGCTCGTGCTCGGCACGAACACGGCGTCGGCGGCGACCGTCGACACCGGCACCTGGTACGTGCTGATCAACCGCAACAGCGGCAAGGCCCTCGACGACTACAACTACGCCACCAACGACGGCGCCCGCGTCACCCAGTGGAGCCGCCACGACGGCGACAACCAGCAGTGGCAGTTCATCGACTCCGGCGGCGGCTACTACCGCATCAGGTCCCGGCACTCCGGCAAGGTGCTGGACGTCTCCGGCTACTCCACCGCCGACGCCGCCAGCGTCGTGCAATGGTCCGACCACAACGGCACCAACCAGCAGTGGCGCCTGGCCGACTCCGACAGCGGCTACGTCCGCTTCGTCAACCGCAACAGCGGTAAGGTGCTGGAAGTGCAGAACGCCTCGACCGCCGACAACGCCGAAATCGTGCAGTACAGCGACTGGAACGGCCCCAACCAGCAGTGGCAGCTCGTCCCCGTCGACGGCGGCGGCTCCAACCCCACCACGACCCCGACCCCGCCGTCGGGCACCTACACCAACCCCGTCGTGTGGCAGGACTTCGCCGACGGTGACATCATCCGGGTCGGCGACACCTACTACTATTCGGCGTCCACGATGCACTACTCGCCGGGCGCGCCGATCCTGCGCTCCTACGACCTGGTGCACTGGGAGTACGCCGGCCACTCGGTGCCGCGGCTGGACTTCGACTCCAGCGCCTACGACCTGAACGGCGGACGCGCCTACGTCAAGGGCATCTGGGCGTCGGCGTTCAACTACCGGCCCAGCAACAACACCTTCTACTGGATCGGCTGCACCGAGTTCAACCGCACGTACGTGTTCACCGCCTCGGCCGTCGACGGCACGTGGACCAAGCGGTCGCGCATCAACAACTGCTACTACGACGCCGGGCTGCTGATCGACGACGACGACACCATGTACGTCGCCTACGGCAACACCACCATCAGCGTCGCCCAGCTGTCGAGCGACGGGCTGAGCCAGGTGCGCAGCCAGCAGGTGTTCAACACGCCGTCCAGCGTCGGCACGCTGGAGGGCTCCCGCTTCTACAAGCGCAACGGCTACTACTACATCTGGGTGACCCGCCCGGCCAACGGCCAGTACGTGCTGCGCTCGACCAGCCCGTGGGGGCCGTACGAGATGCGCCAGGTGCTGCTGAACATGCCGAGCCCGATCTCCGGCGGCGGCGTGCCGCACCAGGGCGGCCTGGTGCAGACGCAGAACGGCGCCTGGTACTACATGGCGTTCGTCGACGCCTACCCGGGCGGCCGGGTGCCGGTGCTGGCGCCGATCTCGTGGAGCGCCGACGGGTGGCCGTCGGTGCAGACCGTGAACGGCGGCTGGGGCACCACGTACCCGAACCCGCCGATCTCCACGACCAAGACCGTCAAGTCCATGATCGGTCCCGACACTTTCTCCACGAGCACGCTCGACCCGCGCTGGGAGTGGAACCACAACCCCGACAACAGCAGGTGGTCGTCCGGCAACGGACTGCGGCTGCAGACCGCGACCGTCACCAACGACCTCTACAACGCGCGGAACACCCTGACCCACCGCATTCAGGGCCCGTCGTCCACGGCCACGATCGAGCTCGACTACTCCGGGATGGCCGACGGTGACCGGGCCGGTCTGGCGATGCTGCGCGACTCCTCGGCCTGGATCGGGGTGCGGCGCGACAACGGGACGTACCGGGTCGCGATGACCGACAACCTGACGATGAACGGCAGCTGGCAGACCACGTCGACCGGCACCGAACGGGCCTCGGCCGCGGTGTCGGGGGGCCGGATCTGGCTGCGTGTCACCGCCGACATCCGGCCGGGATCGGGCCGCCAGGCGCACTTCTCCTACAGCACGAACGGCACCGACTTCACCACGCTCGGGCCGGGCTTCACGTTGAACAACGCCTGGCAGTTCTTCATGGGCTACCGGTACGGCATCTTCAACTACGCGACGCGGTCGCTGGGCGGTTCCGTGACCGTCAACCGCTTCGACCTGACCACCCCGTAGGACCCGGGCGCCTTCTTCCGGGCGCCCGACCGAGTGCGCATCTTCGGACGCGCCGAGGCGAGCCACGGCCCGCCTCGGCGCGTCCGCCGCGGTTGTCCCCCGTGCGAGCCACAGCGAAATGTCCACTGTGCGGGGAAGATCGCAGTGCCTTCGGATCCCTAGCGTTGGGGCATCGCCGCGGCGCCGGGCCGCGGGGATCTCAAGGAGGCATCATGCGGCTGTTGTGGCAGTTGCCGGCCGTCGCGGCCATCGCTCTGATCGGCGGGCAGATCACCCAGGCGCTCAAGGGGAACCCGTTCGCCGTGCTCGTGCTGGGGTCGGCGACGGCGGTGCTCACGCCGCTCGTGTACGTCTGGGTGGTGCGGCGCACCGAGCGCCGTGAGGTGACGGAGCTGGCCTGGCAGGGGGCGGGTCACGCGATCGGGCGGGGCACGCTGATCGGGGTCGCGATGTTCGCGGCGGTCATCGTGAACATCGCCTTGCTCGGCGGCTTCCGGATCGTCGGCGTGGGCTCGGTGACCGGGGCGATCGGGCTGCTGGGCTTGATGGCGGCCGCCGCGGTGACGGAGGAGCTGGTGTTCCGCGGCATCCTGTTCCGGATCATCGAGGAGCGCATCGGCACCTGGGCGGCGCTGGCGCTGACCGGCGTGCTGTTCGGCCTGTCGCACCTGGTCAACGCGGACGCCAACCTGTGGGGTGCCATCGCGATCGCCGTCGAGGCCGGCGGCATGCTGGCGGCCTGCTACGCCGCCACCCGCAACCTGTGGGTGCCGATCGGCCTGCACTTCGGCTGGAACTTCGCCCAGGGCGGCATCTTCGGCGCCGAGGTCTCCGGCAGCGGCGCCAGCGACGGGCTGCTGCGGAGCGTGACGTCGGGCTCCGGCCTGATCAGCGGCGGTGAGTTCGGGCCGGAGGCGAGCCTGTACTCGGTGGCGGCCGGCGTGCTCGCGATGATCGTGTTCATGTGGCTGGCCCACCGGCGCGGCCACCTGATCGGTCCGCGGCGCCGCACCGCCCCGGTCGCTACGCTCGAACAGTGATCGAGTTGCGGCGGATCCCGGACCTGTGGCGGAGGTTGGACGTCACGGTCCGGGATTTCCCCGTGGTGCTTCTGCTGGCCGGCGCGACGTTCCTGCCGGTGCTTCGCGGCCACGAGACGCAGATGGGCGACCTGCCGGCCCATCCCTTCGACGGGGTGTCGTTCGTGGCGCTCGTCCTGCTGTGTCTCCCGCTCGCCGGGCGCCGGCGGTGGCCGGCCGCGACGCTGGCGCTGGTGTCGCTCGGTTTCCTCATCGCCGAGCTCGGCAGCCGCCACATGGTCGCGGGCACGGGGCTGCCCATCGCGCTGCTGAGCTCCGGAGTCCACCTGGAACGGCATCGGCGCGCCACCGTGATCGTGCTGTCGGTGGTGTACGCAGGGCTGGCGGTCGAGCTCGCCCGGCTGGGCTCGACCGAAGGGCCGGCAGGGTTCGCGACGTTCTACGTGGGGCTGGCCGCCGTGTGGGGCGCCGGCGCGTGGGTGCGCAGGACCCGGGCCGTCGAGGCCGAGCGGCGCCGCCTCGTCGCCGAGGCCACCCGCACCGCCGAGCGCACCCGCATCGCCCGCGAGCTGCACGACGTGGTGACCCACCACGTGACGGCGATGGTGGTGCAGAGCGAGGCGGCGCGGTACCTGACCGGGTCCCCCGAGCGGCTGGAGCAGACCCTCACCGCCGTCACCGACACCGGCCGGCAGGCCATCGCCGATTTGCGGCACCTGCTCGACCTGCTGAACCCCGACCACGACACCGAGGCCAGGGCGCCATCGGCGGGCGAGCTGCGCACGCTCGTGGAGCAGACGCGCCGGGCCGGGCAGCCCATCGAGTTCACCCAGGAGGGCGATCCGGCCGAATCTCCCGGCAGCGCCGACTTCGTCGCCTATCGGGTCGTTCAGGAATCGCTCACCAACGGTCTCAAGTACGCTCACGGCAGCCGCACCCTGGTCCACGTGCACTACGGCGAAAGGGAGATCACCTTGGAGGTCAGCACCGACGGCTCCGGCACGGCGGCCGGGTCCCCCGGCGGGAGCGGGCGTGGCCTGGCCGGGCTGCGCGAGCGGGTCGAGGCCCTCGGCGGCCGGTTCAGCGCCGACCGGCAGGCCGACGGCGGCTTCGTCGTGCGGGCCCGCATCCCCGCCGGCGGCCCGGCGTGACCGCACCGCTCCGGATCCTGGTCTGCGACGACCAGGCGCTGATCCGCACCGGGTTCGCGACCATCATCGACGCGCAGCCCGACATGGAGGTCGTGGGCGAATGCGGGGACGGGCGCGCGGCGGTCGACCTCGCCCGCCGGCTGAACCCCGACATCGTCGTCATGGACGTCCGCATGCCGCTGCTCGACGGCATCGAGGCCACCCGGCTGCTGGCCGGCGCCGGGGTGGAGCAGCCCGTCAAGGTGCTCGTGGTGACGACGTTCAACCTCGACGAGTACGTCTACCAGGCGCTGCGCGCCGGGGCGAGCGGGTTCCTGCTCAAGGACGCCCCGCCGGCGCAGCTCCTCCACGGCATCCGCACCGTCGCGACGGGCGCCGCCCTGCTGGCCCCCGAGGTGACGCGGCAGCTCGTCGGCAGGTACGCCGAGCGCATCCGGCCCCCCGGCGGCGGTTCGGACGAAAGCGCCCTGTCGCCGCGCGAGCTGGAGGTGCTGCGCCTCATCGCCGACGGCCGGTCCAACAGCGAGATCGCCGCCACGCTGGTGCTCAGCCAGGAGACCGTGAAGACCTACGTCTCCCGCATCCTCACGAAACTCGACCTGCGCGACCGCGTGCAGGCGGTGGTCTACGCCTACCGCCGGGGCCTGGTGACCTGAGACCCGCACCGGCGGCGTCGCCGGTGCGGGTCCGCCGGCCCCTGACGGCCCCTGACGGCACTGACGGCAGGGCTCGGCCCGGCGCGCGGATCCCGAGGTCAGCCGAGGGAGCAGGAGGCGGTCACGTCACCCGAGGCCGGGCGGGGAACGGTGGCGCTGGGCGGGGCTGCTGACCGCCGTGCCCTTGTCGGTGGAGGCGAAGGCGTGAGCACGGACGCCATCAGGACCGGGAGGAACGCAGATCTGCGACGATGTAAGGGCATGTGCGGCTCCCATGAGGCGGGGACGGAACTCGTCGGCCAGCCCCGGTACCTGACATGCCGATCGACATCGGCGGGCGCGACGATATGTGCCCTCACCACTGTTCACCGGCGTGATATGGCGGCCACGCCCATCGTTTCGGGCGTCCGGTCCCGATCGCTCGCGATTCCGCGGCGGCGGCCGCTCGCGTCGCATGCTCGGCGGCGGCGACCCGCCCGTTCGTCGCCCAGCGGCTCCTCCTGACCGACGTGCTCGGCTCGACGCCACCAGGGAGAACCTGCTTGCCCGCACCGATCTCATCGAGAAGGACGAGCTCACCCGCTGATCGACGGCGTCTGCCCCTTCGCGGAGATCCCGGCCGCGCTCCGGCGCGCCGAGGAGGGCCACGTCGCGGGCGAACTCGTCATCTCGGTGAGCGAACCCTGAGACGCCCGGGTGCCCCCGCGACGAACCCGGGCGCCGGACGTCGTGACGGCACGCGCGGTCACGAGCCGACGGGGGCGGCGCCCCCGGGACGCGTTGTGACGGGCCTGTCCCTCCGGCCCTCGCGTGCCCGGTGGCGCCGGTCCGGTGTCAGCCCTTGATGAGGGCGAAGTAGCGGCCCATCCAGTACGGCAGCAGGAACGAGGTGCCGTCGGCTTCGCCGAGGCCGGAGCCGCCCTGGTCGAGCCGGTAGGGGTCGGTGTTCCAGTGGGTGACCGTGCGCTCGTCCACGGGGAGCACGGTGCCGCTGCGCAGCATGCCGAACTTCTCGGCGTCGTCGTCGGGCCGCAGGTAGGGGCTCAGTTTGACGATGTCGAGCCGGTTCGCGTTGGTCTGGCCCCAGTCGACGAGGTTGATCGGGAACCGCTTGAGGGTGTCGACGGACTGGTCCAGCCACGGGCCGCCGGGCGTGAGGTCGAAGTCGCCGTAGGCGTCGGTCCACTTCGCCCCGGTCAGCAGCTTGCCCGCGATGAAGTTGAAGAAGGGGTTCAGCTCGGCCTTCTCCAGCTGCCAGTAGTCGTACAGGGAACGCAACCACGTCTTCTTGAGGCCGGCGTCCTTCTCGTACGAGATGAGGTGGTAGTAGTTCATGAACGCCATCTCGTCGTCGGACTGGTTGCCGCCTCCGACCCCGAGGGTGATCTTCGGGGTCTGCACGTTCATCGCGTAGCCGTGGTCGATGGCGAGCTTCTTCTTGGCCTCCGCGTACTTCGCGTCACCGGAGACGTGCTCGGCGATGGTGAGGAACGTGAGGATGCTCTGGCTGTAGAGGGCGCGCTCCTCCCGCCGCCAGGAGTTGCCGTTGATCTCGCTGGGCGCGAAGAAGCCCCACCGGGTGGGCTTGCCGTCGTGGTCGACGAGGAAGTAGCCGTGGTCGATGAGGTGGTCGGTGAGCCGGGTGATCACGGACGCCACCTCGGCCTTCTCGTCGCCCTGCGCCACCAGGTCGTAGTAGAGGGCGTAGAAGAAGTAGTGGCCGACCAGTTCGTCGTCGCTGGTGTCGGACTTCCAGTACCACTTGCCGTCGGCGCTCTTCGGCCACCGGACGTCCATGATCTTCCAGTAGGCGTCGCCTTCGCGCTTCTTCTTGTCGCGCTCGGGGCTGTCGGCGATGTTCGGGTCGGTGTCGGTGGTGGGGACGACCGAGCGGGCGACGAATCCGGGCGGCGCGGGGTGTGAGCCGCCCTGGGTCACGTCGCCGAGGAACTTCAGCGCCTCGAACGCCTTGCGGGCGTTGGCGCGGGCGTCGGGGTCCTTGGTGGCGGCGTAGCGGAACGCCTCGGCGGCGCCGTACATGCCGGTCCACAGGCCGTCGTTGTCGCTGGAGTTCAGGTGCGCGGTGCTCAGGTCGCCCGGCCGGTCGAGGCTCGCGCCGATGACGAAGCCGTACTCGGTGCGCTTGTGGCGCTGCTGGATGGCGTCCTCGTACAGCTTCGCCTTGTCGGCCAGGGTGGTGCTGCGCGCCTCGATCTCGCCGACACCGCCGGCGGTGCCGAGGAAGGCGTCGGCGTCGCCGTCGACGGCGATCGCGGTGACCGAGTCGTTGGGCAGCCAGCGGCGGCCCTGCCGGTACTCCCAGGTCTTTCCGTCGTAGTGCACGGCGCCCTGGGCGGTGCCCAGCCAGACGTCGCCGTCCGCGCCGGGCGCGAGCGCCGTGAAGCCGAGGACGGGCAGGCCGTCGGCGGGGCCGTGGAACGTCCAGCCCTTGTCGTCGCGTACGCCGATGCCTTGGGCCGCGGCGATCCAGAGCCGCCCCTTCGTGTCGTAGGCGAGCTCGGTGATGGTGGCGGCGGGCACGCTCTGCTTGCCGTCGCTCGGCTCGATGCGCTGCCACTTGTTCCGGCCGGTCGCCTCGAACAGGCCGGCGTCGGTCGCCACGGTCAGCGTGCCGTCGGCCGACCGGGCCGCGGCGGCGACGGTGCCGGGCAGGCGGGTGGGTTTCCAGCCGTTGCCGTTCGTCGGCTCGTAGGCGTCGTCACCCTGCAGCACGGTCACCGCCGTGCCGCCGACGAGCAGGGCCGAGGACCCGTCGACCCCGTGGGGCAGCCTGGTCGTCGTGACGGTCCACTTGTCGCCGGCGCGCTTGGCGGTGAGCAGGGCGTCGCCGCTCAGCGCGACGAGTTCGTCGCCGTGCCAGGCGACCTGGTGGGTGGCGGTTTCGGACACCTGGGTCCACGCCTTGCCCGACCAGACGGCGAGGCCCTTGTCGTGCGCGGCGGCGACGACGTCGCCGGGGCCGGCCGCGAGGGCCGTCACGGTGCCCGGCAGGGCGGGCAGGGTGGAGCCGACCTGGAGCCGGAACGTCCCGACGTCCACGGGGGCCGCGTAGGCCGCCCCGGGGACGGCCGCGGGAAGGGCGGCGAGGGAGAGAACGAGTGCGGACGAGGTGAGGATGTGTCTGACCTGCCTCATGGGGGGGTTGACTCCCTTGATCGTGCGTTGGTGCGAGGGTGCTAGGAGGTGAGCAGGTGGGTGATGGCCCGCCCGAGTCGCGCGGCGACCGGGGCGGAGACCGCGCCGTCCCGTTCCAGCCCGAGGAGCGCGGCTCCGAGCACGGGCGGGGCGGTCACGACGCGGAGTTCGACGGGGCCGCCTTCGGCGAAACCCTCCTGGATGCGGGCGAACAGGCGCGGGTGGCGGCCGGCGACGAGACCGCCGCCCAGCACCACCTCAACGGGGTCCGGGCCGAAGTCGAGGCCGCGCATGGCGGCGCGCGCCATCACCGCGATCTCGCGGCCCAGGCGGTCGACGAGGCCGCCCGCGACCTCGTCGCCGTCGTCGGCGGCGGCGAACAGCACATGGGTGAGCTCGGCGAGCCGCTCCTCGGCGATCTCGCCGGTGTGCAGCGCGATCGACACGTCCGTGGCCCTGGCCCGGGCGAAGTGGCTGCTGACCGCGTCGAGGAGCGCGGTGCGGGGGCCGCGCCCGTCCTCGGCGCGCACCGCCGACCACAGGATCTCCTCGCCGAGGATGTTCCCGCCGCCCCAGTCGCCGGAGCGGCGGCCAAGCGCGGGATATCGGGCGGTCCGCCCGTCACGGCCGACCGCCACGCAGTTGATGCCCGCGCCGCAGACCAGCCCCACGCCGTACGGCCGGGTGGAGCCGCTGCGCAGCACGGCGAACGTGTCGTTGTCGACGGTCACCGACGCGCCCCAGCCCTGCGCGGAGATCGCGGCGTGCAGGGCGCGCTGCTCATGGGGCAGGTCACAGTGGGCGAGGTACGCCGCGACATGGTCGACCACGCCGACCAGGCCGGCCGTGCGATCGGGGTCGTCGCCGACGGCGGTGGCGAGTCCGGCGGCGCGTACCACCTGGGCGACGAGGTCGTCGAGCACCCGCACGATCCGTTCGGGCTCCGGGACGAGTCCGCCGCCGCGTGCCGCGGCGAGGACCTCGCCGTCGGGCCGGGCGATGACCACGTCGGTCTTGCTGTTGCCGCCGTCGATCGCGAGCACGGTGCCGGCGGCCCGTCCTGCCGTCATGCCCATGCCAGGTACGCGCGGTTGTGGGCGATGAGGCGGTCGGCGAGACCGCGGGCGAGGTCGCGCTGGCCCACGAGCGGGTGGGCGAGCAGGGCTTCCTCCACCCGGGCGCGGCCGCCGCGCGTGGCCGCCTCGACGGCCAGTTCCTCGTACGCCGACACGTGCGCGACGAGCCCGGCGAACAGGGGCCGCAGCGGCTCCACCGGCAGCGGGCGGGGGCCGTCCGGGCCGCCGATGCGGGCCGGCACCTCGATCACGGCGTCGTCGGGGAGGAACGGCAGGGTGCCCGCGTTGCGCACGTTGAGCACCTGCACGCCCCGCGAGGGGCCAGGGGTGGCCCCGTCGCCCAGGAGCACGGTGAGCAGCCGCACCGCCGCCTCGGAGTAGTGGGCGCCGCCGCGCTGGTCCAGCAGCGCCGGTTTCTCGGCCAGGCCGGGGTCGGCGTACATGTCCAGCAGCCGCCGTTCGATGCCGGCGACCACCTCGGCGCGGGGCGGCTCCCGCCGCTGCCGGGCGACGACCTGGTCGTGCGCGTAGTAGTACCGCAGGTAGTACGAGGGGACGGCGCCGAGTTCGGTGAGCAGGTCGGCGGGCAGTTCGATGTCGTCGGCGATGGCGGCTCCGTGCCGGGCGATGAGGTCGCCGAGCACGTCGGCGCCGTCGACCCGCACGGCGCGCTCCCAGGTGAGGTGGTTGAGGCCGACGTGGTCGAGGGTCACCTGCTCGGGGCCGCAGCCGAGGAGCCCGGCGAACAGGTACTCGAAGCCGATGGCGACGTTGCACAGGCCGATGGCGCGGTGTCCGTCGTCGAGCAGCGCCCGGGTGACGATGCCGACGGGGTTGGTGAAGTCGATGATCCAGGCCGCCGGGGCGAGGTCGCGGACGCGGCGGGCGATCGACAGCACGACGGGCACGGTGCGCAGCGCCTTCGCGAGGCCGCCGGCGCCGGTGGTCTCCTGGCCCACGCAGCCGCAGTCGAGCGGCCAGGTCTCGTCGCCGAGCCGGGCCGTCTGCCCGCCGACGCGCAGCTGCAGCAGCACCGCCGCCGCGCCGTCGACGGCCGGGTCCAGGTCGGCCGTGGCGGTGACCCTGCCGGGGTGCCCGAGCCGTGCCAGCATGCGCCGGGCGAGCCCGGCGACGATCTCGAGCCGGTCCGTGTCGGGGTCGACCAGCGCGACCTCGTCGAACGGCAGCCCGGCGAGGCCGGCCACCAGCTCCGGTGTGTACGTGGATCCGCCGCCGATGACGGCAAATTTCATCCTTTGACTCCTGTCAGTGTCACGCCCTGGACGAACACCCGCTGGGCGAGGAAGAACACGACGATCACGGGAAGCAGCACCAGGAGGGTCGCGGCCATGACCTGGTTCCAGTGGGTGTCGCGCAGGCTGTTGAGGGTCTGAAGCCCGTAGGCGAGGGTCCAGGCGTTCGGGTTGTCGCTGGCGTACACCTGCGGCCCGAAATAGTCGTTCCAGGCATAGAAGAACTGGAAGAGCGAGACGGCGGCGATCGCCGGCCGGGCCATCGGCAGCACGATCCGGACGAGCGTGCGGATCTCCCCGCAGCCGTCCACCTTCGCCGCGTCCAGGTACGCCTGCGGGATCGTGAGCAGGAACTGACGCAGCAGGAAGATCGAGAACGCGTCGCCGAACAGCAGGGGCACGATCAGCGGCCAGAGCGTGCCGCTGAGCTGAAGCTCGCGCGCCCACACCAGGTACAGCGGGATGATCGTGACCTGCGGCGGCAGCATCATGCCCGACACCAGCACGATCATGGCGAGCCGCTCGCCGCGGAACCGGAACCGCGCCAGCGCGTACGCCACCGGGATGCTGGAGACGATCATCGCGAGCGTCGCCCCGCACGCGTACACCAGGCTGTTGCGCCACCAGACGAGGAAGTCGCTGCGGTGGAACACCGCCGTGTAGTTCTCCCAGTGGAGGCCGTCGGGCAGCAGGGTCGGGCTCAGCGCCCGCTCGTCGCTCATCAGCGAGGTCAGCGCGATGAACACCATGGGCAGCAGGAACATGAGGGCCAGCGCGATCGCGATGCTGTGCACCGCGACCCAGCCGAGCACCGCCCGCCGCCGGGCCCCGCGCCGCGTCACCTGCGGGTTCACGCAGGGCTCCCGGGGTCGGCCAGGCCGAAGCCGCGGCGGAACAGCAGCGCGGTGACCGCCATGCACAGCGCGAACAGCACCAGCGCGATGACGCAGGCCGAGCCGGTGTCGAAGCGCAGAAAGCCCTGCGTGTAGATCAGCTGCGGCAGCGTCAGCGTCGAGCCGTCAGGGTAGCCGGGCAGATAGTTGTTGCCCGGGGTCGGGCTGACGCCGCTCGCCATCGCGCCCGCCACGAACGCCTGCGTGTAGTACTGCGTGGTCTCGATCACGCCGATCACGACGGCGAACAGCAGCACGGGGCGGATCGTGGGCAGCGTGACGTACCGGAACCGCTGCCACGGCCCCGCGCCGTCGAGCGTCGCGGCCTCGTGCAGCGAGGCCGGCACGTCGAGCAGCGCCGCCATGAAGATCACCATCAGGTCGCCGATCGCCCATAGCGCCATCAGCGTGAGGCCCGGCTTGGCCCAGTGCGGGTCGTCGAACCAGCCCGGCGCCGGCAGGCCGACCGCGTGCAGCACGTCATCGACGGGGCCCGTCGCCGGGTTGAGCAGGAAGACGAACCCGATCGTCGCCGCCACCGGGGGCGCCAGGCACGGCAGGTAGAGGATCGTGCGGAGCAGGGCGGCGCCCCGCTTCACCCGCACCACCAGCGTGGCCACGCCGAGCCCGAACGCCACGCGCAGCGAGACCATCACCACGATCAGCCACACGGTGTTGCGCAGCGCCGCCCAGAACGCCGGAAATCCGGTGAAGACGTACGCCCAGTTGCGGGCGCCGACGAACTCCGGCGGGTTGATCTGGTCGAAGTGCGTGAAGGAGAAGTAGACGATCGAGGCGAGCGGGTAGAGCGCGAACAGCCCGACCCCGAGGAGCCAGGGAGACAGGAACCCCAACAGGGCGAGCCGGAACCGGCGGGTCACCCTCCCGCCTGCTCGATGTCGGCGTTGATGCGTTCGTCCAGCTCGGCCAGCCCCTTGGCGAGGTCGGGAATCTTGCCCGCCTCCCACTTGAAGGCGAAGTCCTGGAACGACGCGAGGTAGGCGCCCCCGTTGGGGCTCGCCGGCGTCGTGGTGCTGCCCTCGTGCCCGAACATCTCGGTGAACGGCTTGAAGTGGGGGTCGTCGCCGAGCGTCGACGCCTTCAGCGAGTCGAACGTCGACGGCACGTTGTGGATGGCGTCGCTGAACCGCACGAGCGCCGAAGTGTCGGTGGTGAGGAACCTCGTCAGCTCCCAGGCGGCGTTCTGCTCCCTGCTGGTCTTCGCGATGCCGATGATCGTCCCGGACAGGTAGCCGCCGCCGTACTGGGCCGCGCGGGACTCGGGCACCGGCAGCGGAGCGGTGCCGTAGTCGAACGCGACCTTGTCCTGGGCCATGTTGGCGGTGCGCCACTCCCCGTCGATCTGCAGGGCGACCTTGCCGGCCTGGAACGCGTTCTTCGGGGTGAACTCCTCGGCGAACGTCTTGCGGAACGCCTCCAGCTTGGCGTACCCGCCGAGCGCCTTGATCGTCTTGGCGTGCCAGGTCAGGAAGTCGGTGACCGCGGGGTCCTCGGCGAGCCGCGACCGTCCGTCGGCGTCGAAGTACGTCGGCGCCCAGGCGGCCATCAGATGCCAAGGGCTGTTCTCGTACGCCCGGAAGTTCGGCATGAAGCCGACCCGCTCGATGGAGCCGTCGGACGCGTACTTGGTCAGCTTCACGGCGTACTCGGTGAGCTCGTCGGCCGTCTTCGGCGGGCCGTCGAGCCCCGCCTCGTCGAGCATGTCCTGGTTGTAGTAGAGCCCCCACACGTCGGCGAGCAGCGGCAGCGCGCACCGCACCCCCTGGTACTGGGTGTACTCCAGCACCGGCTTGGGGAACGTGGCGTCGAGGTCGATCCCGGACCGGGTGATGAAAGGCGCCAGGTCGATCCACGCGCCCGACTTGGCGAACTGGCCGACGTTGTCGGTGGTGAACGACGAGACCACGTCGGGGCCGTTGCCGCTGCGGATGCCCTGCAGGATCTTGTCGTCGGAGACGTTCCCGACGGTCTTGACGGTGATCTCGGGGTGCAGCTTCCGGAACGCCTCGATGTTCGCGTTGATGGCGGCGACCTCGTGCTCCTGGCTCCACTGGTGCCAGAACGTGATGGTGGCGGGCCGGCCCCGCTCGGCGCCGGCGCTGCCGGAGACCGTGCCGGTGCAGGCCGTCGCGGTGGCGGCCAGGCCGGACAGGATGAGGAATTCGCGTCGTCGGATCGGGTGGCCCTGTGTTGTGCTTGCGGGGCTCATTGCGCGTCTTTCCTTGTCGATCGAGAAGTGGCCGGTTCCTTCTTGGCCATGGCGGGCGCGGTCTCCGCGATGAGGCGGCTCGCGAGACTCGCCCAGGCGATCTCGGCGCCCCTGGCGAGGGCCCCGGTGAGGACGGGCGCGTCGCCGAGGCCGGACACCTCGACGCGCGGCGCGTACCGGACCTGCCGCGCCACCTCCGCCCGTATGTCGTCGAGCAGGTGCTCCGAGGCGAGCCCGAGGCCACCGCCGAGCACGACCAGCTCGACGTCGACGACCCGCGCGATCAGCGCGACCCGCCCGGCGATCCGGCGGACCAGCTCGCCGACCACGCGCCCGGCGAGCGCGTCACCGGCCCGCGCCACAGCGAAGATCGCCTGCGGCGTGACGGCACCGGTCAGGCTCGTCGGTTCGCCTGCCGCGATGGCCTGCTCGGCGAGCGCGACCAGGGCGGGCGCCGACGGGCTGTCGGCCGCCTCGTCCGTGCCGGGCGGGGGATCGTCCACCTCGCCGGCCGCTCCCCGGTGGCCGCGGTGCGGCCGGCCACCGAGGATGAGGCCGGCGCCCACGCCGGTGCCGACCGAGAGGAAGGCGAAGTCGTCGACCCCACGCGCCAGCCCGGCGGCATGCTCGCCGAGTGTAGCGAGCATGACGTCGTTCTCCACCTGGAGCCGCATGCCCAGGGCGGCCGACAGCTCGGCCCGGATCGCCACCCCTTCGAGCTCCGGCGGGTTGCTCTGCCGGATGACCCCCTCGTCCGGGTCCACGACCCCCGGCACTCCGGCGAGCGCCAGCTCGACCGGACGCCGCGGCGTGACCTCGCCGACCAGCCGGTCCCGCACCGCCACGGCGGCCGCGAGGATCGTCCCGGGCTCCGAGCCGGAGATGGGCTCGTCGCACCGGGCGAGCGGACGGCCGTCGAGATCCGACAGCGCCCCCCTGACGAACCGCCCCCCGATGTCCAGCCCGAGCACGCGCGCGAGGTCCAGCACCGGCTCGAAGAAGACGGCGCCGTAGTGCCGCGCTTCCGGCGGCGCGACCTCCCGCACCAGCCCGGCGGCGAGCAGCAGCTCCAGCGTGCTCCCCACCGTCGGCTTGGTCATGTGCAGCCGCCGGGCGACCTCCGCACGCGAAATGGGAGCGTTCTTCCTGATCTCCGCCAGGACCAGCGACGCGTTGATCTCGCGCAGCGTGGAGGGGGTGGCGGTCGAGGTCGGCCGGGATGACATGCCCTACATAGTCACGTTAAAGCTCTTTACTAGTCAAGACCTTTAACCAGAATCCCGCCAAGCCGGGAGCGGGCAGGCAATGGGCCGGGTGGACGTCTCCATGCGGCGACCGTCGCGCGCGCCGGGGACGCGCGTCATGGCAGCCATGGCACGACATGCCGTTCACGGCGCGGAAAGCGCCATGCACGTCATCACGGAACGGAATGCGACTCCGTCGCGGTCAGGGACAGCAGTTCGCGCAGGACGTCCGCCGCGATGTCGCCGAGGGACCGCTGCTCGTCCTCGCGGATCCACTGGGCGAACGCCACCGAGAAGACGGTGACTCCCGACTCGGCGGCCAGGGTGGCGGGGAGGTCCGCGACGCCCCGTGCGCGGAGGGCGTCCGCGATCGCCGTGGCGATGGCGGCGAACTTGTGCCGCTCGCGTTCCCGCAGGGCGGGGTTCTCATCGATCACCGCCTGCCGGGCGCGGGACGAGGCCCTGCGCTCGTCGGTGAACAGGGTGGCCGCGGATCGCAGGGCGCCGGCCACCATCTCGATCGGCGAGGAGCCGGGCGGGGCGGCCGCCACGCCGTCGAGGAACGCCTGGACGAACACGTCCTGCCCGTAGAAGAGCACCTCGCGCTTGTCGCTGAAGTGGCGGTAGAAGGTGCGCTCGGTCAGGCCCACGGACTGTGCGATCTCCGTGGCGGTGGTCTGCTCGAAGCCCCGGGTGGCGAACAGTTCGAGCGCGGCCTCCTGCAGCCGCCCCGCCGTTCCCGGTTGCCAACGCACCATGCCCCCAAGTCTAGAGGCGGCGACGAAAAAGCCGGAGTAAGGTGATGTCTGTGACTGACGTCAGTCACAGACATCACTCACCCGACGCATCGCTCCGCCCCTGGCGGCGCGGAAAGAGAGATCGACTCATGCGTGTTTTCGTCACCGGAGCATCCGGCTGGATCGGCTCCGCCGTGGTCGACGAACTGCTCTTCGCCGGCCACGAGGTCGTCGGCCTGGCCAGGTCCGACGCGTCCGCGGCGGCCATCGCGGCGAAGGGCGCCAAGGTTCACCGCGGCGACCTCGACGACCTCGACGGCATCCGCCTCGGCGCGCAGGACGCCGAGGGCGTCATCCACCTCGCGAACAAGCACGACTGGGCCAACCCGGCCGTGTCGATCGCCGCCGAACGCGGCGCCGTGCGGACCATCGGCGACGCCCTCGCGGGCAGCGGCCGTCCGTTCCTGCTCGCCTCGGCCTTCGCCGGTTTCGCCCCGGGCCGGCCGGTCACCGAGGACGATCCGTCCCCGTGCCACGGCCCGGACTCGCCCCGGGGCGGCAGCGAGAACCTCGCGTTCGAGTACGTCGACCGCGGCGTGCGCACCGTGGCCGTGCGGTTCGCGCCCACCGTGCACGGCGCCGGCGACCCCCAGTTCATCGCGGCCATCGCCGCGATCGCCCGCCAGAAGGGCGTCTCCGGCTACCCCGGAGACGGCGCCGGCCGGTGGGCCGCAGTGCACCGCGCCGACGCCGCCCGCCTGGTCGCCCTCGCCCTCGACAAGGCCCCGGCCGGCGCCCGCCTGCACGCCGTCGCCGCGGAGGGCGTCCCGCCCCGCGAGATCGCCGAGCCGGTCGCTCGTTCGCCCGGCCTGACTACGGTATGGAACCCCCTCGACGCGCC
>JBIQJI010000016.1:0-40855 GCA_044507605.1 Actinomycetales bacterium
GAGGCCACCGCTGCGGCCGAACGCGTCCAACGCGAGTCCTGGCAGCGCGTCACCGAGCACGAGGCCCGGCGCGGCCGCGCCGAAGCCGGCCGCGCCGCCGCCCGGACCGCACGCGACCAGGCCCTCGCCGAGCGCGACCGGCTGCGCGCCGAAAAGGACCAGGCCCTGGCCGACCTCGACGCCGTGCGCGCCGACCGCGACCGGCTCGCCGCCCTCCTCGACCGGGCCCGCCAGGACCTCGACCGCGAGCGCGCCGCACGCGCCGAGCAGGCCGACCGGCTCGCCGACGCCCAGCGCGCCCTCGCGGCCGCCGAGACCCGCGCCCACGCCCTCGCCGAGCAGGCGGCGATCCAGCACGACCGCGCCCGGGACGCCGCCGCCGACCGCGAGCGCGCCGTCGCCGAAGCCCAGGCCGCCCGCGAGCAGGCCGCCGAGGCGCACGGCGAGCTCGGGCACCTGCGCCGGGAGCGTGACGACCTGCGCACCCGGCTCGCCGACGCCATCGCCGAGCGTGACCGGCTGCGCGCCGAGGCCGCCGACACCGCCACCGAACTCGGCCGGCAGGCCGGCCGCCTGCAGGCCGCCGAAGCCACCATCGAGCAGCTCCGCGAACGGCTGGCCGCCGAAGGCGACACCACTCACCGGCTGGAGGGCCTGCTCACGGCGCTCACCACCGCGGTCCGCCCCGGCACCGACCCGTCATCGTGAAGAAGGGCACGCCCACCGGCCGCCACAACGGCGGGCGCGGCTCTGTGCTCGTCGTTTGCGGTGTCGGTGGGTCGGATATGTGCAGGTGAAATGCTGGTATAGGGGTTTTTGCTCCACCGGTCGCCTTTACTTTGTAGATTTTTCAGAAGAGGGGCGCGGAGGACGATCGTTCGGCGTGGCTGGAATAAGCCGGTCCCGACGTGGGTTAGAGTCGATGTGGCCGATGTGGTCTGTGTCCCCCGGGCCGCAATTATCGCCTTCACGGAATACCGTTCGGCTGGAGCCGTGTTGTGCCTCTCGCCGAGGAGGCGACCGCCACATCGGTCCTCAAGCAGTGCGTGTGGCCCCCGCTGACCAAGCGGGGGCCACACGCGTTCATGGACATCTCCGGCACGACACGTGCCCTGTTCGCCACGGGTCGCCGCGATCGAGTGGTTATGGTTGAGCCCACCGGCCCGTTTCGTCCTGGGAGGCAGTGCGCGTGCTCTACCGCCTATCCAAGATCATCAGTGCTCCCTTCCTGCACCTGCTCTGGCGTCCCACCATCGAGGGGGTCGAGTACGTTCCCGCCCGCGGGCCGGCGATCCTCGCGTCCAACCACCTGTCCATCCTCGACTCCACGTTCCTCCCGCTGATGCTGCCTCGCCTGGTGACCTTCGTCGCCAAGTCCGAGTACTTCACCGGCAACCCGCTGGTCGCCGCCTACATGCGCGGCACCGGCCAGCTCGCGATCGACCGCGACAGCGCCCGCGCCGCGCAGACGATGCTCGAGGCGGCGGCGGACGTGCTCCGGCGGGGCGGGCTGTTCGGCATCTATCCCGAGGGCACCCGCTCCCCCGACGGGCGGCTGTACAAGGGCAAGGTCGGCGTCGCGTGGCTCGCGCTCACCACCGGCGCCCCGGTGATCCCGGTCGCCATGACCGGCACGGCCCAGGTGCTCCCGCCCGGCGCCTCGGTGCCCCGCCTCTCCAGGATCGGCGTGCGGATCGGCGAGCCCATGACCTTCCACGGCGACGCCGGCCACGCCCGCACCCGCCGCGAGGTGACCGACCAGGTCATGCAGGCCATCCAGAAGCTCTCGGGCCAGGAGTACGTCCCCGTCTACGCCAGCTCCCACAAGGCCACACTCGGGACGAAGTAAGTCATACCGCCCCGTAGCGCCCGCACGTCCGCGCTAGTCTCGTAGGACTCCAAGCGATTCAGGGGGTGGAGTGTGCCGCGCGGCCGGGTGATCGCGATCACGTCCGTCGCCGTACTTGTGGTGGCGGGGGCCGCCGGAGGCGGCGCCTACTACGTGCTGCACACGCGCGGCACTCCGCAGGACACCGCGCAGCGGTTCATCGCCGCCTGGAGCGGCGGCCGCACCGCCGCGATGCGCGCCGAGCTCGCCGACCCGAAGGTCGCGTTCGCCCCCGTGTACGCCAGGCTGAACAAGGACCTCGGCGTGCGGCGCACCTCCGTCCAGGTGACCAAGATCACCGAGACGGGCGACGACCACGCCACCGCCTCCTACAGCGCCACCCTGTCGCTGCGCAACGTCGGCGACTGGACCTACCAGGGCACGCTGAACCTGGTGGTCAAGGACCGGCACTGGAAGGTCGACTGGTCGCCCGCCGCCGTCCACCCCGCCCTCGACGGCACCACCAGGCTCGGCCTGAAGACCACCTGGCCGGCGCGGGCCGAGATCACCGCCGCCGACGGCACCCGCATCGACAACGGCGGCTACGGCGGCTCGGTGCAGCAGCTCGTCGGCTACCTGGACAAGGCCGAGGCGAAGGACGTCAAGCGGCTCGGCCCGGCGTACCGCACCGGCGACGTCATCGGCCGGGCCGGGCTTCAGGCGACGTTCCAGAAGCGGCTCGCCGGCAGCCCCGAGACCGACATCGAGGTCCTGGGCGCCGACGGCAAGCCCGTCAAGACGCTGCACACCTTCGAAGGCACCGAGGGCCGCCCCGTGCGCACCAGTCTCGACCTGCGCCTGCAGCGGTCCGCCGCCGACGCCGTGAGCCGGGTCGACAAGCCCGCCTCGATGGTCGCGATCCGGCCCTCGACAGGTGAGATCCTGGCCGTCGCCAACAACCGGGGCGGCTTCAACCGGGCGCTCGACGGCAACTACCCGCCGGGCTCCGGGTTCAAGACCGTCACCGCCGCCGCGCTGCTCGCCGGCGGCCTCACCGCGGACAGCAAGGTGACCTGCCCCAAGTCGGTGGTGGTGGGCGGCCTGCGCATCCAGAACGCCGACGGCGAGGCGTTCGGCCCGCTGTCGTTCCTCGATTCCTTCGCCTACTCGTGCAACACGACGTTCGCGCCGCTCGGCGCCGAACGTGTCGGCGCGCAGAAGCTGTACGACATGGCCACGGCCATGGGCTTCAACCAGCCCTTGCACATCGGGGTGCCCGCCACCAAGGGCAGCATGCCCAAGGCGACCAGCGACGCCGAGCTGGGCGCCGAGTCCTTCGGCCAGGCCAAGATCACCGCGAGCCCGCTCGTGATGGCCGGCGTCGCGGCCGCCGTCGCCGGCGGCGCCTGGCACCCACCGACCCTGGTGCCGTCGATGAAGCAGCAGATCGAGCCCAAGCCGCTCCCTGACGGCGTGGCCGAGCAGCTGCGCACGATGATGGCCGCCGTGGTGACCAAGGGCACCGCCAAGGACGCCGGGCTTCCCCGCGGCACCCGCGGCAAGACCGGCACCGCGGAATTCGGCACCGGCCCCGAACTGCCCACCCACGCCTGGTTCATCGGCTTCAAGGACGACGTGGCGTTCGCGGTCGTCGTCGAAGGCGGCGGAGGCGGCGGCAGCGTGGCCGCGCCCGTCGCGGCCGACTTCCTCAAGAGCGCCGGCGCGGCGACCTCCGCCCCCGGCGGCGACACCCGCTGACCGCCCCCGGCCGGTCACGTGCGGCGCCGGCGGCGGCTCGTCCTCGGCCCAGCCCGGGAATCGCCTTCCGGCCGCCGCGAACCACCGCCACGGCCGGTGCGCCTGCCATCACCGCGCGCTCGCGGCCGGGACGCCGGAGCTAGAGCGTGAGGGCGGCGGCCTCGTGGTGGAACGCCATGATCAGCAGGGTCGCGATCAGGGTGGCGATCAGCAGCCAGCTCGACACGATGATGACGGTGGAGCGGCGGGGCCATCGGCGGTGGGCCGGCCGGGCGCGGCGGCGGTCCGCGGACTGCCGGGCGACGCGTTCGTTGAAGGATTCCAGCCGGGCGGCGAGGCGGGGATCCTCGTCGCTGAGGTGACGCTCGATCTGCGCAAGCCTTCGCTCCTCGTCCTGCGACCAGGCCATGCCGGACCTCCCGGAACGCAAGGGGTGTAGATCCGTTCTGCCCCGACTTGGAGATCATTATCCGCTGTGCGGGCAAGGTATTTGCCCAGTTTTCGACGCGTACCACTTCGGACATCCGGGTGATAAGCGGCATAGACGGGTATTAGTGGCCTCGGCGTAATGCCGCATCCGACACAACACCGACACAACGGGGGATGATCATGGGAGATACCCGCAAGAAGGGCGCCAAGTCCACGGCCAAGGCGAAGAAGGCCGCCATCAAGGCGACCCGCGAGGCCAAGCAGGCCAAGCGTTCCGCCAAACGCACCGAGGCGGAGCCTGAACAGGTGACGCGGCCGCTCGCGGACTCGACCTCATAACGGCCGCGGCATCTGGGCCGTCCGGGGCATGATCGAGGGCTCGTACGCGTCTATAGTGCGTAAAGTACCTGATCACCCACCGTGAGGAACCGATGTCGGGCTATCTGCGTTTTCCTGCGATTTATCGGGACATCGTCGCATTCGTAGCCGAGGATGACCTGTGGCAGGTGCCCGCCGAGGGCGGACGAGCATTCCGCCTCACCGCGGGCGTCGCGGAGGCCGGCTACCCGAGGTTCTCACCGGACGGCCGGCTGCTCGCCTTCGTCGGCCGGGAGGAAGGACCCGAAGAGGTCTACGTCATGCCGGCCGACGGAGGCGACGCACGCCGCCTCACCCACCAGGGCGCGCGCTGCACCGTCACCGCCTGGGACCCCGGCGGAGCCGTCATCTACGCCAGCGACGACGGCCAGCCCTTCCACGCCTACAGGTGGCTGCACCGCGTCGACCCGCACCGGCCCGAAGGGCTCCCCGAACGGCTCCCCTACGGCCCCGCCAACACCATCTCCCACGGCCCGCACGGCGGGATCGTCCTCGGCCGCAACACCGCCGACCCCGCCCGATGGAAACGCTACCGGGGCGGCACCGCCGGCGACCTGTGGATCGACCGCGACGGTACCGGCGAGTTCACCCGGCTGATCAGCCTGCCCGGCAACCTCGCCTCCCCCTGCTGGATCGGCGACCGCATCTACTTCCTGGCCGACCACGAGGGCGTGGGCAACGTCTACTCCTGCACCCCCGACGGCACCGACGTGCGCAAGCACACCGCCCACACCGACTACTACGCCCGCAACCTCAGCGGCGACGGCCGGCGCCTCGTCTACCACGCCGGCGGCGACCTCTACCTCCTCGACCCCGCCGACGACACCGGAACCGGCACCCGGATCGACGTACGGCTCGGCAGCTCCCGCACCCAGCGCAACCGCCGATTCGTGCCCGCCGCGGCCTACCTCGACAGCGCCACCCTCGACCCCGACTGCAGCGGCCTGGCCATCACCACCCGTGGCAAGGCGTTCTCCTTCGCCCACTGGGAGGGGCCCGTGCTGCAGCACGGCGAACCCGACGGGGTCCGCTACCGCCTGCTCACCTGGCTCAACGACCACAAGCGGCTCATCGCCGCCGCCAGCGACGACAGCGACCGCGAGCGGCTGGTCATCCTCACCGCCGACGGCAGCGCCGCCCCCGCTCATCTCGACGAGCTCGACACCGGCCGCGCCGTCGAGCTCGTCGTCTCCCCCGAACACGACCGCGTCGCCATCGCCAACCACCGCGGCGAGCTGCTGCTGGTCGACCTCACCGGCGAGCGGCCGTCCGCCACCGTCATCGACTCCAGCAGGTACGGCCGCATCGCCGACCCCGCCTGGTCCCCCGACGGCCAGTGGCTGGCCTACACCCACCCCGGCAGCGCCCAGACCAGCGCCATCAAGCTGTACCGCGTCGAGACCGGCGAGACCCACCACGCCACCCGGCCGGTGCTGCACGACAGACAGCCCGCCTTCGACCCCGAAGGCGACTACCTCTACTTCATCGGCCAGCGCGACTTCCACCCGGTCTACGACTCCCTGCAGTTCGACCTCGGCTTCCCCCTCGGCAGCCGGCCGTACGCGATCGCCCTGCGCGACGACGTCGCCTCGCCCTTCGTGCCGCAGCCCCGCCCGCTGAAGGAGAAGGAGCAGAGCGGCACCGACGGCGCCGAAGACACCGAGTCGCCCGCGGGGACACCGGCCGAGACCGCCACCGAGACCGCCGCGGAGGGCTCCGCGGCGGCGGACGCCTCCTCCGAGGCCGCCGGCGACACCGCCAAGGCCGCGACCGACGGCACCGGCGACACCGGTGACACGGCCGCCGAAACGGCGGCGGTGCCAGGCGGCGGCGCCAAGGAGCCGCTGCGGATCGACCTCGCGGGCATCGAGCGGCGCGTCGTCGCGTTCCCCGTGCCCGAGGGCCGCTACGACGGCATCGCCGGCATCAAGGGCAAGGCCGTCTACCTGGTGTATCCCGTCGAGGGCACCAACGGCGACGGCGACCCCGGCCAGGGTTCCTCCGGCACCCTGCGCGTCTACGACTTCGACAAGCAGAAGGCCGACACGCTCGTCAGCGGGGTCGGCGGTTTCGCGATCGGCCCGGACCAGGCGACCCTGCTGTACCGCTCGGGCAACCGGCTGCGCGTCATCAAGGCGGCCGAGACGCCCGCCGACGACGACGGCCCCGGCAGGGCCAGCGGCTGGATCGACCTCGACCGGGTCAAGGTGTCGGTGCGGCCCGAGGCCGAGTGGCGGCAGATGTTCCGTGAGGCGTGGCGCCTGCAACGCGAGCACTTCTGGGTCGAGGACATGGCAGGGATCGACTGGGACGGCGTCTACGACCGGTACCTGCCGCTCGTCGACCGCGTCACCACCCGCGGCGAGTTCTCCGACCTGCTCTGGGAGCTCCAGGGCGAGCTGGGCACCTCGCACGCCTACGAGAGCGGCGGCGAGTACCGCCCCCACCCGCACTACTGGCAGGGCAAGCTGGGCGTCGACTGGGCCTACCACGACGGCGTCTACAGCATCGCCAACATCGTCGGCGGCGACACGTGGGACGCCGAGGCCACGTCCCCGCTGAACCGCCTCGGCACGGGGGTGCGGCCCGGCGACGTCGTGCTGGCCATCGACGGCCAGCCCATCGGGCCCGGCGCCGGGCCGGGGCAGCGCCTGGTCAACCAGGCCGACCAGGAGGTGCAGCTCACCGTGCGACGCGGCGACGAGCCGCCCCGCACCGTCACCGTCAAGGCCATCTCCGACGAGCAGCCGGCCCGCTACCGCGACTGGGTCGAGCGCAACCGCGCCCAGGTGCACGAACGCACCGGCGGCCGCATCGGCTACCTGCACATCCCCGACATGGGCCCCGGTGGCTACGCGGAGTTCCACCGCGGCTATCTCGCCGAGTACGACCGCGAGGGGCTGATCGTCGACGTGCGGTTCAACGGCGGCGGTCACGTCTCCGCGCTGCTGCTGCAGAAGCTGTCCCGCCGCCGCATCGGCTACGACTACCCCCGGTGGGGGGTGCCCGAGCCGTACCCGCCGGAGTCGCCGCGCGGGCCCATGGTCGCCATCACCAACGAGTGGGCCGGGTCGGACGGCGACATCTTCAGCCACACGTTCAAGCTGCTGAAGCTCGGCCCGCTGGTCGGCAAACGCACCTGGGGCGGCGTCATCGGCATCTGGCCGAGGCACCGGCTCGCCGACGGCACGATCACGACCCAGCCGGAGTTCTCCTTCGCCTTCGACGACGTCGGCTGGCGGGTGGAGAACTACGGCACCGACCCCGACGTCGAGGTCGACATCACCCCGCAGGACTACGCCAGGGACGTCGACCCCCAGCTCGACCGGGCCATCGAGCTCGCCCTGGCCCGCCTGGCCGAGCAGCCCCCGCACACCCCGAACCTCGCCGACCGCCCGCACGCGGGCTGAGGACCGCCCGGAAGCGGCTCATCGAGCAGCACCGGCCATGGCACCGCGTCCCGGCAGGACACGACAGGCGACTCCCCGGCCCCGCACGGGGCGGACGCCCCGGCCTCTCGGCGGAGCGGCCGGCGGCCCGCGAGCCCATCGGGGTCCACCGGCCGCCGGGCGGGGTCATTTGTTGACGGAGGCCCGAGGTCGGATCCACACCCGGGCCCTTTACTTTGTAGATTCCTTCCGTCACCTCGATTCGTGCCGGCGACGGCAGGTCACGCAGTGCCTGGTGAGCGGCCTGATCTTCAGCCGCTCGTACGGAATCGCCGTCCGGCAGTCGACGCACTGGCCGTAGGTCCGGTCGGCGATCCGCTCCAGGCTCCGCCGGATGTCCGCCATGATCCGCTCGTTGGCGGCCAGCTCGGCCAGCACGGCCTGCCGCGAACCGTCGCTCACGCTGCTCGACTCGACCTGGGCCGTGAGCTCGGCGAGCCGCGACGTGCGCCACATGAGCTGCTCGCGCAACTCGTGGCCGATCGCCTCGGCCTGCACGTCGCTGAGCATGGTGCTCTCATCGCGCAATGTCATGATGTTCCCTCCGGAGATCGTGGGTCGCCGCCATGAGCACGCGCCTTCCAAGGCACGCGCGCGGCTACGTGCCCGTCGCCATGCGGGTCGGCGGGCACGCGAGGAATTGACGAACCGTCGGGGGTGGGGCCGTCGGCTGGACGGCGCTCTGGCGACGGGCTAGACGCCTGGCGGGCTGCGCGAGCCCGCCGAACGGTGCCCCTGCCGCTGGGGTTCGCGTATCGCCGGGCTCTCCTGCGCCGGCTCCCCGCCCCGCCGCCGCTCCGGCTCGCACACCGGGCGATCGCCGGAGGGCGCGTGGGGCAGGTACTCGGGGCACCGGACCGCCGGACGCGGCAGGGTCGACATGACCGACATCTGGGTGCCGGCGGTGATCACGTCAAGCGCGGTGCCGGACCGCGACGCGCCGGGCGCCCACGACGGCGACCCGGCGAGGGCCACGAGGGCGAGCAGCAGCACGCCCACCGCCCACGTGAGGGCGGTGGACCCGCGCATGCGCGTCGTCCCCATGAACCCGGTCCCCATGAGCCCGACCATAGCCCACGATTCGCGCGTCCGGCCAAGCCGTTTTCCCCGGCCCGCCCGCCGCCCGCCGCCGGACGACCGAGGCCGGAGCGCGGGCGCATCGGGCACAGGCTACGGTGGAAGTCACGGCCGGGCATCCGCCCGCGAGGGCTCGCCGGCGACCGCGGCGGGACGCCACGGGCGCCGGCCGCCATCTCGCGGACCGGCGCGATGGCCCGTCCAGGCGGGCGCGCCCGCGGCCGGCGGGCCAGGCGGCCGGGCGGCACACCATGCGGGCCCGGGCCGGCGAACGCGCAGGCAGGGGCACCGAGCCCGACAGGCCGGGAAGGGAGGCGTCGTGCGGATCAGACTGCCCGCGGTGCTGCTCTTTCTGCTGGCGTGGCTCGTGCCCGTCGCCGGTGCCGCCCTCCAGGGCTTCGATCACGGGGACCGGCCCGCCCACCTCGCGGTCTGGCAGGCCGACCGGCAGGCCGCCCTGCGCCCCATGTCGCAGACCCACCTGGTGGTGTCCGAGCGGCACGGGCACCAGCCGGGCACGCCCGGCGGCCCCGCACTCGCCGTTCTCCCCGCCCAGGCGCCGTCTCCTCCGCAGGCGTGGGCCGTCGCCATCCGGCACCCCGCCGCCGGCTCTCCCCCGGCGCCGCACGGCGCGGCGACCGGCGCACGGGCACCGCCCATGACGGCAGGCTGACCGCTCACGTCCCCCGGCGCCCCGGGGAGCAGGTGAGCCGGTTCACGTCACCGGGCTCGGCCGCGCGCACACGCGCCGGCGGCCGAGCCGTCACCGGGTGCGGCCCATCCATGGGGCGGCCCGGCGTTCCCTGCCGTTTCCAAGCCCGTGGAGGCTGTCATGTCCCGTGCGCCGCTGTGGCGTGCGGTGGCGGCGCTGTCCGTCATCACGATCTCGGTGGTCCTCGCCTTCGCCTCGTCGCCGCGTCTCGGCCTGGACCTGCGCGGCGGCACCCAGCTGGTGTTCCAGGCCCGCGACTCCGCAACGGTTCAGGCCGACAGCGAGGCCACCGACCGGGCCCTGGACGTGCTGCGCCGCAGGGCCGACGGGCTCGGCGTGGTCGACCCGACCCTCGTCCGCTCCGGCGAGAACCGCATCATCGTCGAGCTGCCCGGTGTGCTCGACCCCCGCAAGGCCGCCGAGGTCATCGGCCGTACGGCGCAGCTCACCTTCCACCCGGTGCTCGGCGACGCCCGGTCCGAGGACGCCGCGCCAGAGGACGCCGCGCCCGGCGACGGCAAGCCCGGCGACGCCGACAAGGGCGCCGCGAAGGGCCGGACCACCCTGCCCGACGAGAACGGGCAGCCGCTGCTGCTCGGCCCGGTCGCGATCAGGGGCGACGGCGTGCGCGACGCCTCGGCGCAGAACGACCCGCAGTTCGGCCGGTGGGTCGGCGTCGATTTCCGCGACGCGGAGGCGTGGCGGAAGCTGACCGGCGACGCCGCCTGCGCGGAGCCCGGCGACCCCAAGCGCCGGGTCGCGATCGTGCTCGACAACAAGATCATCTCTTCGCCGCAGGTCGACCCGTCGGTGGGCTGCAACGTCGGCATCCCCGGCGGAAGCACCCAGATCACCGGTTCGTTCACGCACGAGGAGGCGAACGAGCTCGCCGTCCTGATCAAGGGCGGCTCGCTGCCCGTGCCGCTCGACCTCGTCGAGCAGCGCACGCTCGGGCCGACGCTCGGCGCGGCCGCGATCGAGGCGAGCGCCAAGGCCGCGATCGCCGGCCTCATCCTGACCACGCTGTTCATCATCGCCATCTACCGCATCTCCGGGCTCCTCGCCGCCATCGCGCTGGCCTGCTACGGCCTCATCTCGTACGCCGTCCTGATCGCGATGGGCGCCACGTTCACGCTGCCGGGGCTGGCCGGCTTCGTGCTGGCGATCGGCATGGCCGTCGACGCCAACGTGCTGGTGTTCGAGCGGGCCAGAGAGGAACATGTGCTCGCGCCCAGGCGCGGGCTGCGGCTCGCCCTGATCGGCGGGTTCCGGCACGCGTGGAGCGCGATCGCCGACTCCAACATCACCACGCTGATCGCGGCCGGGCTGCTGTTCTGGCTCGCCTCCGGCCCCGTGAAGGGCTTCGGCGTGACGCTCGGCATCGGTGTGCTGGCCTCGCTGGTGTCGGCCATGCTGATCACCCGGGTGCTCACCGAGAGCGTCATCGACCGCATCGGGCCGCGCCTGTCGGGCCTGGCCTCCCCCGGCGGCGTCCGGACCTGGCTGACCGGGCGCGACCCGCAGATCATGTCGGCGCGGCGGCTGTGGCTCGTCCTCGCCGGCGGGCTCGCGGTGGTGGCGCTGGCGGGGTTGTTCTCCCGCGGGCTGAACTTCGGCGTGGAGTTCACCGGCGGCCGCCTCGTCGAGTTCACGACCGCCCGGCCCGTCACGGCCGACGCGGCACGGGAGGCCGTGTCCCAGGCCGGGTTCCCGAACGCCGTGGTGCAGGCGTCCGGCGAAGGCGTGTCGGTGCGGGCGGCGGGCCTCGACGCCGACGACGTCGCCACGATCCAGGGGGCGCTGGCCGAGCAGGCGGGCGAGACCGGCAAGCTCCGCGACGAGTTCATCGGGCCCAGCCTGGGCGAGGAGCTGCGCCGCAACGCCCTGATCGCGCTCGGTGTGGCCATCGCCGCGCAGCTGGCGTACCTCGCCTTCAGGTTCAGGTGGACGTTCGGCACCGCGGCGGTGCTGGCCCTGCTGGTGGACGCGACCCTCGTGATCGGGCTGTTCGCCTGGCTCGGCAAGCCGATCGACGGCGTGTTCCTCGCCGCGATGCTCACCGTCATCGGCTACTCGGTGAACGACAAGGTGGTGGTGTTCGACCGGGTGCGCGAGCTGTGGGCGGAATATCGGAGCAGGCCGTTCTCGGACTCCGTCAACAGGGCGATCCTGCAGACGGTGCCGCGCACGATCAACACCGGCCTCGGCGCCCTGTTCATTCTGGCCGCGCTGGCGATCTTCGGCGGCGACTCTCTGCGCGACTTCGCCATCGCCCTCGTCGCGGGCATCGTCGTCGGCACCCTGTCCTCGGCGTTCGTCGCGGGCCCGGCGGCCATCGTCCTGTCCCGCTTCGACCGCCGCCCTCCCCCCGAGCCGGTCAAGCGCCGCCGCCGCCGCTCACGGCAGAGCAACGGCGCGGTGCTCTAGCCGGTACATTCACCTAATTTCCGCAACTTTCGGTCGATCAGCGGCCGGACGCCCTGGTCAGAGAAGTATCAAGGACAGGAAATGCGAAACTTTTCGATGACTCGTTGACATGTTTCGGACTCCTTCTCAGACTGAGCGCCAAGATGTGCACAACTTCGTGATCATCGATGGGGCGGGCGTCCCCCTGACCCGGAAGGAGCCCTAGTGATCATCAGCTTAGGCCGCAACAGATTCCGGTCGGCACTTGTCGTGCTGGCCGCAGCGGCGCTTTCGGTCGCTGGAGCGATAACGATCGTGCCCACCAACGCCGCCGCGGCCGTCGCGTCCGGCGTCGAGGACGAGGGTGCCGACTGCGCGGTGTCCTTGCCGGGATCCGTACCTTCGAACAGCAAACTGCCCGATCCATTCAGGAAGCTGGACGGCACGCGCATCTCCACCAAGGCGGAGTGGCGATGCCGCCGAGAGGAGATCAAAAAGCTCGCGGAGAAGTACGTCTACGGCGAAAAACACGGCAAACCGGCCAGCGTCACCGGAACGGTCTCCCGCACCGGCATCACCGTGAACGTCTCCGACAACGGCCGCACCTCCAGCTTCACCGCCGGCGTCGACCTGCCCAGCGGCAGCGGCCCCTTCCCCGCCGTCATCGTCTACGGCGGCTTCGGCGCCGACACCGCCACCATCAAAGCCGCCGGCGCCGCCGTCATCAGCTACGACCCCTACCAGGTCGGCAAGGAAGGCACCGCCCGCAGCAACAAGCAAGGCGCCTACTACAGCATCTACGGCTCCTCCAGCAGCACCGGCCTGCTCGCCGCCTGGGCCTGGGGCGTCAGCCGCATCATCGACGTCATCCAGCAGTCCGACGGCACCATCCTGCAGACCGGCGCCACCGGCGTCACCGGCTGCTCCCGCTTCGGCAAGGGCGCCTTCGTCGCCGGCGTCCTGGACCAGCGCATCGCGCTGACCATGCCCATCGAATCGGGCACCGGCGGCGTCCCCGCCTTCCGCTCCATCGCCGGCGAAAGCGGCGCCCAGCCCCTCAGCAGCGGCTACTCCGAACAGCCCTGGCTCGGCGACGCCTTCGGCTCCTACACCGGCAACCCCGCCGGCCTGCCCGTCGACACCCACGAGATGATCGGCATGATCGCCCCCCGCGGCCTGTTCATCATGGAGAACCCCCACGTCGACTGGCTCGGCGCCCGCTCCGGCAGCGTCGCCGCCCTCGCGGGGGCCGAGGTCTACAAGGCCCTCGGCGCCGGCGACAACATCTCCTACTGGTCCGACGTCCAGGACGGCACCCACTGCGCCGCCAGATCCGAATGGCGCACCCCGCTGACCCAGAGCATCCGCACGTTCCTGCTGGGCACCGGCACCTCCCCCGCCGTCTTCCGCATCTCGCCGCAAAAGCGCGGCGACCTGTCCCAGTGGAAGGACTGGACCACCCCCACCCTCACCGGCGACACCGGCCCCACCCCCACCGTCACCCCCACGGTGACTCCCACCGTCACCCCGACCGTGACCCCCACGGTGACCCCCACGGTGACCCCGACGGTCACGCCCACGGTGACCCCCACCGTGACCCCGACGGAGACCCCGACGTCCGGCGGTGGCGCCTGTACGGCGACGGTCCGCACGGTCAACAGCTGGCCCGGCGGCTTCCAGGGTGAGGTGACGGTCCACGCCAACACATCGATCAACGGCTGGACGGTCAGCTGGACCTGGCCGAGCGGCCAGCGCATCACCCAGGTGTGGAACGGCACCGACTCCGGATCCGGATCCAGCGTCAGCGTGCACAACGTGGACTACAACGGGTCCATCGGAGCCAACGGCAACACCACGTTCGGCTTCCTCGGCAGCGGCTCCGCGGCCACCCCCGCCGCCACCTGCACCAGCCCCTGACCCCAGGGTCCTGACCTGTCAGCCATCGGCGGCGGGCCCGGGGCGCGGCGTCAGGCCGCGCCCCGGGCCCGTGCCCTGTCGCGCGCCCTGTGCGCGTGCCGCTTCGCCGGGCGGGTCACGCCGAGGCGCCCGCGCACATGCCGCCGTCCACCGTGACGATCACGCCGCTGGTGTAGGCGGACCGCTCGGAGGCGAGAAACGCGATCATGTCGGCGATCTCCCTGGGCCGGGCGGCCCGGCCGAACGGGAGGCCCGCCAGCAGCTCGGGGTAGCGCTCCTCCTCGCCGAAGCGGACGCGTGCGCGGGTCCGCATCAGGGAGACGATGCGGTCGGTCGCGACCGGCCCGGGATTGACGCCCACGACGCGGATGTTGTCGCGCGGGCTGCGGCCGCCCAGGGCCCGGGTGAAGGCCATCAGGGCGGCGTTGCCCGAGGTGCCGGCGATGTAGTCGAAGTCGAGGCCCTCGCCCGCGGCGCCGATGTCGTTGATGATGACGCCGTGCCCGCGGGCCCGCATCCGCCCGTAGACGAGGCGGGTGAGGTTGATGTAGCCGTACACCTTCAGCTCCCAGCCGTACCGCCACGCCTCTTCGTCGACCATGTCGAGGTTTCCGCCAGGTATGTCGCCGGCGTTGTTGACCAGGATGTCGATGTCGGGGGCGGCGTCCACGAGCGCGGCGATCGCGCCGGAGTCGCGCAAATCGACCGGGTGGATCCGGGTTTCCACTCCGTGGGCGGCGTTCAGCCTGTCGGCCAGCGCGCGCAGGGCGTCCGCGCCGCGGGCGGCCAGGTGCAGATGGCAGCCCTCCTCGGCGAGCACCTCGGCGGTCGCCGCGCCGATGCCCCTGGACGCGCCGGTGATCAGGGCGCGTTGCCACGAAGAGCCAGGTCCATGGTCGTGTCTCCTTCGGTACGGGTGGGGGGGCGTCCGCAGCGGGGCGGAATGCGCACCGGCGCAGGCCGGCGCGGCAGTGGCTGGGCAGGGTGGTGCGGGGATCAGGGCGCGGGGACGCCCGGGCGGGTCAGGGATTCATCAGGCCGCGGACCGTCAGCTCCACGAGCCGCCGCAGGCGGTCGTGCAGGATCTCGAGCGGCACGGCGGCCTGGGAGATGCCGCTGAGGGCGTCGGCCAGGATGGCCGCGACCTCGTCGGCCGCCGCTTCGGACAGGCCGAGGCCGGCGCCGGCCAGCACGTCCCTGATGGCGGCGTTCTGGCGTCGTTTGTACGCCGCCATCGCGCCGGAGGCGAGCGTCTTGGCCTCGTTGGCCAGCTCGCAACGGAATTCGGCCTCCACGTTGCCGACGAAGAAGTCGAGCCTGACGGCGAGGGCCCGGTAGAGGCGATCGGTCACCGTTCCCGGCGCCCGGCCGGCCGCCTCGATCGCCTCGATCACCTCGTTCAGCATCCGTTCGGCGGCGGCCTGGAACACCTCGCCCTTGCCTTTGAAGTGCTGGTAGAGGGCAGGGCGGGACATGCCGGCGGCCTGGGCGATGAGGTCCATGGAGGTGCGTTTGTAGCCGTACCGCCCGAAGACCTCCCGCGCGGCGTCGAGGATGATGTCGCGCTTGTCATCGTTCGGCTCTGACATCGTGACAATCTAGGCGGACTTTGTCAGAGCGTCAACGGGCGAACCGGGCAGCGCCCATTACTTTGTAGATCAGACGGTGAGGGGACCCAGCTCGACCGGTTCGGCGATCACGTCGACCAGGGCGCCGTTGCGGAGCACCGTGATCGGCAGGGGCCGGCCGATCGCCTCGGCGAACATCAGGCGCTGCAGGCTCTGGGCGTCGGTGACGGGCCGGCGGGCCGCCTGCAGCACCAGGTCGCCCTGGCGCAGGCCCGCCCGGGCCGCCGGCGAGCCCGGGACCACCTCGACGACGCGCAGCGCCGCATCCTGGCCCACCTGGTGACGCACCTGCGGGGGCAGCGGGGCCGGCGTGGTGACCAGGCCGAGGTAGGCGCGGCGGACCCGGCCGTCGCGGATCAGCGCGGCCATGATGGAGCGGGTGGTCGCGTTGATCGGCACGGCCAGACCGAGGCCGTTGCCCGCCACGGCGGTGTTGATCCCGACGACATGGCCGTTCGCGTCGGCCAGCGCGCCGCCGGAGTTGCCCGGGTTGAGGGCGGCGTCCGTCTGGATCACGTCCTCGATGAGGCGCACGGCGGCACCGCTGCGGGCCGGGAGCGACCTGCCGAGCCCCGACACGACGCCGGCGGTGACCGATCCGGCGAGCCCCAGGGGGTTGCCCACGGCCACGACGAGCTGCCCGACGATCAGGCCGTCGCTGTCGCCCAGCACGACCGGCTCGGGGGTGGGGCCGTCGGCGCGGATCACGGCCAGGTCCGACAGCGGGTCGGCGCCGACGACGGCGAAGCCGGCCGAGGTGCCGTCGGCGAACGCCGCCGTGCCGCCCGCCGCGCGGCCGACGACATGGGCGTTGGTCAGCAGGAAGCCGTCGTCGGTGAACACCACCGCGGATCCGCTGCCCCGCCCGGCGCGCACGCTCGCGACCTTCGGGGTGAGCTCGGCGGCGACGGAGGAAACGATGTGGGAGTAGGCGTCGAGGGCCACGACCGGCCTCCTTCCGAGAAGGTGCTTACAGCATTACTCATCAATGCTGAAATCGCGCTACCTGTTCCCGTGGGACTTTTGTCCCGGCCACTCGCGGATCGCCGTGCCTACTGGCGAACCGGCCGCCTGCCTAGCGTTGAGGTCATGAACATGGACGTCATGCCCGTCGAGGGCGACCCTCGCGGAACCGCTTCCCCGGCGCCTCCCGAGGCCGCGCACGCGGCCTCGTTGCGGGCCGTGGCCAAGAGCTTCGGCGCCGTACGGGCCGTGGCCGGCCTCACCCTCGACCTTCCCGCGGGCCGCACCGTGGCCCTGCTCGGCCCCAACGGCGCCGGCAAGTCGACCACGATCGGCATGCTGCTCGGCCTGCTTCCCCCCGACTCGGGCCGGATCGAGGTGTTCGGCACCTCTCCGGAGCGCGCGGTGCGGGCCGGCCGGGTGGGGGCGATGCCGCAGGAGGGCGGCCTGATCCCCCGGGTGACGGTGCGCGAGCTGGTGCGGTTCGTGGCCGGCACCTACGCCTCCCCGATGCCGATGGGCGAGGTGCTGGACACGGCGCGGATCGGGTCGTTCGCCGACCGGCGGGCGGATCGCCTGTCGGGCGGGCAGGCGCAGCGGGTGAGGTTCGCGCTGGCGCTCGCCGGCGATCCCGACCTGCTGGTGCTGGACGAGCCGACGGCGGCGCTGGACGTCGAGGCGCGGCGGGAGTTCTGGGAGAGCATGCGGCGGTTCGCCGCCCGCGGCAAGACCATCCTGTTCTCCACCCACTACCTGGAGGAGGCCGACGAGTACGCCGACCGGGTCGTGGTGATCGACCGGGGCCGGGTCGTGGCCGACGGCACGCCCGCCGAGATCAAGCGGGTGGTGGCGCTGACGACGGTGGGCGTGACGCTCGGGGGAGACCGCCAGGACGAGGTGGCCTGGCTGTCGGGCCTGCCGGGCGTGACGAGCGTGGAGATCCGCGGCGACCGGGCCCGGATGCGTTCGGCCGACTCCGACGCCACGGTGCTGGCGCTGGCGGCGGCGGGGGCGGTACGCGATCTGGAAGTGGTGCCGGCCGATTTGGAGGACGCCTTCGTGGCGCTGACGACGAAAGACGAGAGGGCCATCTGATGTGGGGATATGTCCGTCTTGAGGTTCTGCGGATCGTCCGCGATGTCACCTTCATCGTCTTCGGCATCGCGCTCCCCGTGGTCATGTACCTCATCTTCACCAACCTCGGTCTCGCGGGGGCCGACAAACACGACGCGGCCCTGTTCAGCATGATCAGCATGGCGGCGTACGGCGGCCTCGGCGCCGCGCTCAACAACGGCACCGGCCTGGCCGAGGACCGCACGCTCGGCTGGCTGCGCCAGCTGCGGCTGACCCCGCTGCCACCCCTCGCGATCATCACCGCCAAGACGATCACCGGAATGATCATCGTGGTGCCGGCGATCGCGGCCGTGCTGCTGGCCGGTGTGCTGATCAACGGCGTCCGGCTGGACACCGCCCAGTGGCTGTCCATCGTGGGCCTGCTGTGGATCGGCACGATCCCGTTCGCGCTGCTCGGCCTCGGCAACGGATACCGGCTGACCGGCCAGTCGGCCGGCCTCGCCAACTTCGGCGCCAACATGGGGCTCGCCGTCGTCGGCGGGCTGTGGATCCCCGCGACCATGTTCCCCGGCTGGCTGCAGGCCATCGCGAAGTGGACCCCCACCAACAGCTACGCCGAACTGTCCTGGAACGTGGCCTTCGGCACCACCCCCACGCTCCGGGCGCTGGGCGTGCTCGCCGGCTGGCTGGTCCTGTTCGGGCTGTACGCCGTCTACGCCTACCGGCACTCCGGACGCACGACCTGAGCGCAGCAGGAGTCGTACATTATGGACGTGAGCGAGACGTGCCAGAAGCCGTTCGCCCCGGTGGACAGAATGCGGGGGCCCGACGCCGGCGGCATGAGCTTCTGCCTGCTCCTGCTGTGCGCGCCGATCTGGAACATCGCCGACGGCTCCGCCCGTCCGGTGTGGGCGGCGGCACTGGGCCTGGCCGCGACCGCCGCCCTGTACGTCTGGACGGTGCGCCTCGGCCTCCGCGGGCCCTTCCGGGCCGCCGCGGGGCCGCTGGCCGCCCTGGCCGTGCTGACGAGCCTGCTCGCCGTCCACTTCCAGGACGTCTGGTTCCTGCTTCCGATCCTCACCTCCGCCGCCTTCGGCGTCTCCCTACGGCACCGGATCGCCCCGCTGGCGTTCCTCGCCTGGGGCCTGGTCGCCGTCGCACTGTGCTTCGCCGGCCCGAGCGACGCCGACTCCCCCACCGGCCTCGGCGGCGCGGTGAGCATGTTCTGGGGGGCCTTCACCAGCGCCCTCGTCCCGTGGGTCGTCCTCCGGCTGTTCGAGGTGATCGCGCTGCTGCGGGAGACCCGGCAGGAACTCGCCCGGTCGGCGGTGGCGGAGGAACGGCTGCGCTTCGCCCGCGACCTGCACGACCTGCTCGGGCACACCCTGTCGCTGATCGTCGTCAAGGCCGAGGCGGTGCGCAGGGTGCTGCCCCGCGACACCGCCAAGGCCGCCGACCAGGCCGCCGACATCGAGCGTATCGGCCGTCAGGCCCTCACCGAGGTCCGCGCCGCCGTCACCGGCTACCGCGGCCGCGGCCTCACCGCGGAGCTCGACTCCGCGCGCACCGCGCTGGCCGACGCCGGCATCGACGCCACCGTGCGCGCCCGCACGCTCCCTCTCACCCCGACGGCCGACGCCCTGCTCGGCTGGGCCGTACGCGAAGGCGTCACCAACGTGCTACGGCACAGCGCGGCCCGGACCTGCCGCATCAGCCTCGACCAGGGCGACGACGGCGTCGTGCTGGAGATCCGCGACGACGGCCGCGGCGCGGCCGCGCCGGACGATGCGGAAGACCCCGGCGGCACGCCCGGGCACGGGCTGCGAGGGCTGCGCGAACGGCTGGCCGCCGCCGGCGGGCGTCTCGACGCGGCCGGCGTGGCCTCCGGCGGGTTCCGGCTCGAGGCACGCGTCCCCGTGGACGCGCCGTGAGCCCCAAGCCGATCAGGGTGCTGCTCGCCGAAGACCAGGGCATGATGCGCGGCGCGCTCGCCCTGCTGCTCGACCTGGAGCCCGACATCGAGATCGTCGCCCAGGTCTCCGACGGTGACGCGGTGGTGCCCGCCGCCGTCGAAGCCCGCGCCGACGTCGCCCTCCTGGACATCGAGATGCCGGGCCGCAGCGGCCTCGACGCCGCCGCCCGCCTGCGCGAGGCGCTGCCCTCGTGCCGGGTGCTCATCCTCACGACGTTCGGCCGCCCCGGCTACCTGCGCCGCGCCATGGAGGCCGGGGCGTACGGCTTCCTGGTCAAAGACGGACCCGTGGAGGAACTGGCGGCCGCCATCCGCCGCGTACTGGCGGGCGAACGGGTCATCGACCCGGCCCTGGCGGCCGCCGCGCTCAGCACCGGATCGAACCCGCTCACCGAGCGCGAGCGCGACGTGCTGTCCGCCGCCGCCGACGGCTCCACCATCGCCGACGTGGCCGCCCGCCTGCACCTGTCGGAGAGCACGGTGCGCAACTACCTGTCCTCGGCCATCGGCAAGACCGGCACCCGCAACCGCATCGAGGCCGCCCGCACCGCCCGCCACAACGGCTGGCTGTAGACGCACGGCCCGTAGCACGCCCCGGGCGGCGGGCCGGGCCGTCTCAGGCGGTGCCGCCGGGACGGTCCCCCCTCCTCGCCGGACGGGCGCGGACGTGCACCCGCTCGCCCTGCATGCCGAAGATGGTGAGCAGCTCGACCGGCTCGGCGCCGGCGTCGGCGAAGCCGTGCGGAGTCCTGGTGTCGAACTCGGCCGCCTCCCCCGCCGTCAGGACCAGGTCGTGCTCCCCCAGCACCAGCCGCAGCCGGCCCGACAGCACATAGAGCCATTCGTACCCCTCGTGCGCCTTCTGCTCCAACGGTCCATCAGAGGGTGCCCGCCCGGCGGGGATGATCTGCTTGTACGCGCGCAGGCCGCCGAGCTGGCGGGTCAGCGGCACGAAGGTCATGCCGTGCCGCTGGAACGGCCGCGCGTGGACCCGCGGATCGCCCGTGGGCGGCGCGCCCACCAGCTCGTCCAGCGGCACCTGGTAGGCACGGGCCAGCGGCAACAACAGCTCCAGCGTGGGACGCCGCCGCCCGGCCTCCAGGCGCGACAGGGTGCTCAGCGAGATGCCCGTCCGTTCGCTGATCTGGGTCAGCGTGCCGCCCCGCTCCCGCCTCAGCGCCCGCAGCCGCGGGCCCACGGCGTCCAGCACGGTCGACAGGTCGTCCTCTGCCATCCCTCCATTTGCCATCTTGGCAAGAAGGTTTGTCAAACGAGCGCAGCAGGACCGACCATCTGCCCAGGAAGGAACGACGAGCACACACGTGCGAGGGACCAGATCGGGCACGTCGCGGGCCCCTGCCCCGACACGCTCGGCGCCGGTGCGCCGCCCGCATCAGCCCGGCGACGCACCGTGGCGACGGCGGCTCCGGCCAACGCCGGACCCGCCGCCTGGCACCGCCCATGCGGCACCGGGCCGGTGCGGACACCGGGCGACCCGCACCAATCATGACAGCACAGCAGCACGACAGCACCCGACGGACGCGCCGCGAGCGCGGCCGCGACGACAGAGAGGACCGCAGATGACCGACCACGCGCACCACACCGTTGACGTCTCGGCGCAGGAGCACTGGGACGCGCGGTACTCCGAAAGCGACCGCATGTGGAGCGGCAAGCCCAACACGGTCCTGGTCCGCGAGGTCGCCGGCCTGCCTCCGGGCACCGCCCTGGACCTGGGCTGCGGCGAAGGCGCCGACGCCATCTGGCTCGCTGGCCGGGGCTGGCGGGTCACCGCCGTCGACGTCTCCGGCGTCGCCCTGGCCCGGGCGGCGGAGCACGCGGCCGAGGCCGGCGTCTCGGACCGCATCGCCTGGCTGCGGACCGACCTCGCCGAGTCCTTTCCGCAGGGACGCTTCGACCTGGTCTCCGCCCAGTTCCTGCATTCCTGGCTGGAGCTGCCCCGGGAACGGATCCTGCGGTCGGCCGCCGCGGCCGTCTCCCCCGGGGGGACCCTGCTCATCGTGGGTCACGCCGGGCCCGCGCCATGGGACCACACCGATCACCCGGCGGCCCACTTCCCCACGCCGCAGGAAGTGCTGGTGTCCCTCGACCTGGCGGAGGACCAGTGGGAGGTGCTGCTCAGCGAGGAGCACGAGCGCGTCCAGACGGGACCCGACGGCCTGCCGGCCACCCGCGTCGACAACGTGCTCAAGATCCGCCGTCGCCCGGCCACGCCCTGAGCCCGGCCCGCCGTCAAGCTCACCCACCGTGTTCCCGGACCCGGCTCACCCGCCCGGCTCACCGCCACTGCACACAGACGTGCTCATGGGTCCGGCGGCTCATGGGCCGGCCCGGCTCAAGGGCCGGCCCATGGTCTGGATGCGGCCCCCTGGCGGGACGGCCCGGTTCTGTCGGAGGGCTCTGGTAGGTGTGTGTCTCATGGGTGTGAGCATCGACGAGTTCCTGACCATGCTGGAAGGGCTGCCCGAGGTCGAGCAGCGCGACGGGGGTGACTGGACCTCCCTGCGGGTGGGCGGCAAGGGCTTCGGCTACCTGTGGGAGCGCACCCGCACGGTCGGGCTGAAGGCGACGATCCTGGAGCAGATGTCGCTGGTGGCCGAGCGCCCGGAGGTGTTCGAGAAGCAGTTCACCGACGGCCGCTTCGGCTGGGTCGTCGTCCATCTCGACAAGATCGAGCCCGACGAGCTGCTGGAGCTGCTCACCGAGGCCTGGTGCCTCACGGCGCCCCGGCACCTGGTCGAGGCCCACGAGGCCAGCTGGGCGGGCCGGCTGCTGCCCGGCCCCGCGACCGGGCGAGCGTTCAGCGCAGGTTCTGCCAGGTGAAACCGGCCTTGAAGGTCGTGGCGGCCAGGGCGCGCTGGCCGGCCGCGTTGGGGTGGAAGTAGTCCCACTTGCTGATCATCTTCAGGGTGAACGGGAGGCGGAAGACCGCGCCGCCGTCATAGGTGCAGCCCGCGCCGTACCCCCGGCAGGCGGCGGCGAGCTGGTCGTTGTAGTCCATGATCCGCGCGCGGACCCGTTCGCGGCGGGCCCGGTCGGGCTTGGCCGTGGACGCCGGGTGGGCCAGCATCGCCTGGCACAGGTGGCCGACGGTCCAGAACATGCGGGCGAGCAGATCGTCCTTGCCGACGCGCCACAGCCGCATCAGGTCGGGGATGCTCGCCACGAACACCCGCACCGGGGCGCGTGCGGACGCCAACACGGCCATGGCCTCGTCGATGTTCCGCCGGAACGCCCGCACCGGGGTCATGTCGGCCTCTCCGCCCGCGCACACGTCGTTCGCGCCGATCAGGATCGTGACGTACGACGCGCCGTGGGCGACGGCCCGGGCCGCCTGCGCGGCGAGCCCTTCGCTGGTGGTGGCCGCCTCGGCGTAGTTGAGGTTGTGACCTTTGATCACCGGGCTGCGGGCGAGCAGGCGCAGGTACTGGCTGTCGACCGCGGGATCGTCTCCCGTCGACCACGAGCGCGACGTGCAGGAGACGTACCAGCCGCACGCGTTGAATCCGGAGCTGATGGAGTCGCCCAGTGCGGCCATGACCGGCGGAATCGGCAGTGCGTCGGCCGCACGCGCCGTGCCCGGCGCCAGCGTGGCCGACATGACGAGAACCGGCATGATCTTCCTGAGCATGGGCGCCTCCGGACCTGGTCGTGGTGGGCCGTCCCAAGGTAGGGATCGGCCCATGCATGCTCTATGGCGTCCGGGGAAGACGTCTGTTCACTGACCAAGTTCTTATTACGTCTTGACATGCTTTTATCACTGTGCGTGACCGACCGGTGGGCCGTCCGCGCCCGGCTCCCGCGCCCTGTTCGACGCCCCCCGTTTCGAACGTGTTCAGATCGCTGAATAGAGTGGGGCAGGTGAGTGTCGCGCTCGGATTGACCCGTCCGTTATTGGTCCGCACTGTCGCCGTCCCGGACCCGGGAGACCTGCTCGCCCAGCTGCCCCGATCGGCGCCGTACGCGTGGATCCGGCACGGCGAAGGGCTGGTGGCGTGGGGTGAGGTGGCCAGGGCGGCCGTGCCCCCAGGGCCCGGCCGGTTCGCCTGGGCGCGGCGATGGGCCTCGGCGCTGTTCGGCGAGGCGCACATCGACGACGACGTGCGGGTGCCCGGTTCGGGGCCGGTCGCGTTCGGCTCGTTCACCTTCGACGACCGAGCGGCCGGCTCGATCATGGTGGTGCCGCAGGTCGTGCTCGCCAGGCGCGGCGGCCGTGCCTGGCTCACCACGATCGGCGAGGCCACGCTGCGCCCCGTCACCCCGCGCGTGGCCCCCGGCCCCATCCGGTACGGCGAGGGCAGCATGTCCCCCGCCGAGTGGCGGCACGTGGTGGCCCGGGCCGTGGCGCGCATCCGGGCCGGGCGGCTGGACAAGGTGGTGCTCGCCCGCGACGTCACCGCGACCGCCGACCGCGAGATCGACGTGCGGGTGCTGCTCGACCGGCTCGCCGCCCGCTACCCCGACTGCTACACGTTCTCCTGCGGCGGCCTCGTCGGCGCCACCCCCGAGCTGCTGGTGCGGCACACCGGCCGCACCATCGAGTCCCTGGTGCTGGCCGGCACCACGTCACGCGGCACCGACCCGGGCGACGACCGCGCCAGGGGCCTGGCCCTGTACGGCTCGGCCAAGGACCGCCACGAGCACGCCTGCGCGGTGTCGTCCGTACGCGAGGCCCTCACGCCGCTGTGCTCGTCGCTGCACGTGCCCGACGACCCCGAGCTGCTGGTGCTGCCCAACGTGCAGCACCTGGCCAGCCCGGTGACCGGCATCCTGTCCGACGGCGCGTCGGTGCTGGACGTCGTCGCCGCGATGCATCCGACGGCCGCCGTCGGCGGCACCCCCACGGCCACGGCCCTGGAGGTGATCCGCGACCTGGAGGGCATGGATCGGGGCGGCTACGCCGGACCCGTCGGCTGGATCGACGCGCGCGGCGACGGCGAGTGGGGCATCGCGCTGCGCTGCGCGTCGGTGTCGGGCCGCACGGCCCGCCTGTTCGCCGGCTGCGGCATCATGGCCGGCTCCGACCCGGCCGCCGAGCTGGCCGAGGCCCACGTCAAGCTGCACGTCATGCGCCACGCCCTGGAGGGCTGACCCGCAAGCCGACGCCTTTACAAAGTAGAGAAGGCTCGGGATTTCCACCCCGAGCCTCGACTCCACCCCGAGCCCGTCCGCCGCGGGGTCGGCCGGTGCCGCCCGGAGAGATCAGGCCTTGCCGCATTCGATCCATAGAGGACAAGTTGTCAGGACATATTAATGACCTATTGCATCTGTGTTCGGTTGTTTTTATCTTGTGAGGGACATGATCGGATGCCGATCACTCCCCGCCGACCGAGGAGGCGCGATGCGTCCCCTGTCCCGACTAGCGTTCACCACCCTGCTGATCTCACTTGTCACGGCTCCCGCCGTTCCGGCGGCCCTCGCGCAGGGTGTGCCGTCCGTGCACGCCGTGCTGGAGACCCCCGCCCTGTTCGATGACGAGGCCGGCGGCAACGCCAACGGCGATGACCCGGCGATCTGGGTGCACCCCACCCAATCGGCCCGGAGTCTCGTGGTGACCACGGCCAAGGAGGGCGGGCTGAACACCTACTCCCTGACCGGCTCACTGGTGCAGCACATCGCCGCGCCGCCCGCGCCCGGGCCGGACGACGAGCCCGGCCGCTTCAACAACGTCGACCTGGTGTACGACTTCCACGGCCGGGACCTCGCGGTCGTGTCCGACCGGGGCCGTGACACACTCCGCATCTACGCCATCGACCCGGCCAAGGCGGCCGCCGGGCACGACCCGCTGACCGACGTGACCGACCCGTCGGCGCCGTTCATCTTCAACGACGACCAGGCCGAGATCAACGAGGCCAAGACGGCCTACGGGCTGGCCACCTGGACCGACTCCACCGGGGTGTACGCCCTGGTGAGCCGGCGGCACACCACCCGCGTCGGCCTGGTGCGGCTGACGGCCGAGGCCGGTGGCACGGTGGGGTACGAGCCGGTGCGGACCCTGGACCTGCCGGCGTCGTTCACGCTCCCGGACGGCACGTCGTGGACCCCCTGCGACGAGCCGGGCCGGCTGCCGCAGGTCGAGGGCATGGTCGTCGACGGCGAGCGCGACGTGCTGTACGCCGCGCAGGAGGACGTGGGCGTGTGGCGGATGCCGGCCGACCTCACCGGCACTCCGGTGCTGATCGACAAGGTCCGCGAGTACGGCGTGCCCGCCACCTACGACCCCGCCACGGATGAGTGCGTCCCCGGTGCCGACCCGGGCGTGGGCGGTAAGCACCTCACCGCCGACGCCGAAGGGCTGACGATCTACTACGGCTCGCACGGCAAGGGCTACCTGCTGGTCTCCAGCCAGGGCGACAACACGTTCGCGGTGTACCGCCGCGAAGGCGGCAACGAGTACATCGGCGGCTTCCGCGTCGGCCCGGCCAGGGTCGACGGCGTGGAGGTCAGCGACGGCTCCATGGTGCTGAACGTGCCGCTCGGGCACACGTTCCGGCATGGCCTGTTCGTGGCCCACGACGGCGTGAACACCCCCGACGAGACCGACGCGAACGGCGAGGTCCGGGAGAAGACCGACTTCAAGTTCGTCAAGTGGGAGGACATCGCCCACCGGCTCCATCTGACCATCGACACCCGCTGGAACCCGCGCGACTGACCGTCCGCCGAACCGGCTCCGGCCGCGTGAAGGTCGTCCCTTCGCGCGGCCGGAGCCCATGTCACGGGGAGGGGGCCGGGGCGGGCCCCGGCCGGTGCCGGCGACGCGGGGAGGCACCGGGCGTCGGCGCGGCCCGGCCTGACCCGTCAGACCTTGTACATGACCCGTCAGACCCCGTGCATGACCCCGTCAGACAGGGTCGGGTGATCCCGGCCGGAGAGCGTCCGATCGTGCCTTCCCGGCCCCGGCCTGCCGGCCCGCCACCTGATCCGGGAGGTGGCGGGGGGCATCGGGGTGATCGCCGAGGGCGACGGCCACCAGGTCGGCGACGGCGCCCTCGGCGCAGGGGCGCACCACGAGGTCGGCGGCGGCGCGTACGTCCGGGTGGGCGTCGCCCACGGCCGCGCCGAGGCCGGCCGCGCGGATCATGTCGGTGTCGTTGGGGTTGTCGCCGATCGCGGCGACCCTGGCCAGGGGCATGCCGCGTGCGGCGGCGAGCGTCCGCAGCGCGGCGCCCTTGGTGGCCCCTTCCGGCAGCGCCTCCAGGTAGACGTCCTCGGATCGCACCAGGGTGATGCCGGGCAGGTGGAGTGGCGGGAGGGCGGTGATGTCGCCGATCAGCATGCACTTGGTGATCGGGGCCCGCGCGAGCACGTCCCAGCTTCCGGGGTCGCGGAGGGCGACGCCGTCGCGGCGGGCGTAGGCGCGCAGCGGGTCCACGTCGTCGACGGCGAACGCCTCGCCTTCGCTGAACACCACGGGGTGCACGATGGGCCGCAGCGTGCCGAACAGGCCGAGCAGGCCGCTCCAGGCGGCCGGGGACAGGCTGTGGTCGTCGAGGACCCGGCCCGTGGACAGGTCCACGGTCCTGGCCCCGTTGTAGAGGATCGCGGGGCCGGTCAGGCCGAGTTCGCGATAGTAGGGCGACGCCGACCGTTCGGAGCGGCCGGTGGCGATGACGACCTGTCCCCCGGCGTCCATGTATCGGCGCAGCGCGGCCCGCCCGCTCGGCACCATCGCGGCGTCCCTGGCCACCAGGGTGCCGTCCAGGTCGGTCGCGATCCAGCGGATCGGCGGGGGCGGCGGGGGCGGCGGGCCGCCCGCGTCCTCGTGCGTCCGGAGGTTCGCGGAGCCGTTCCCGGGTTCGCGCACAGGTCCGCCGACGGGGCCGCCCCGAGTGCCGCCCGGGGTGTCGTTCGGGACGTCGCTCCGGTGGTTCGCCCGGTCGTCGTGCCCGGCGGGGCGCGATGGGGTCATCGGGCCTCCGCCCGCGGGGCGGCGCCGGCCAGAACGGTGCCGGCGAGGACGGAGGTGTCGAGGTCGAAGCCGCCCACGCAGGCGAGGTAGCCGCCGGGGGTGAACACCGAGCCGGACAGCGGGACGTACACGCCGCCCGCCTGCTCCACCAGGAGCGAGCCGGCCGCGACGTCCCAGGCGTTGACGTAGGAGCCGTGGGCGACGTCGGCCCAGCCGGCGGCGACGTAGCTGAGCTTCAGGGCGGCGCTGCCGGGCCGGCGCAGGGTGGCGAAGGTGGACACGAGGGCGCCGAAGCGGCGCAGCGCCTCCTCCTCCCCGGCGGCCAGGTCGCGCGGCGACGGGAAGCTGGTCAGCAGCAGCGCCTCGCTGTCGCGGACCGCGCCCCGGCTGTGCAGCCGGGTGCCGTTGTGGAAGGCGCCGCCGAGGTGGGCGCGGAATTCGTCGTCGCGCACGGGGTCGTACACGACGCCGGCGACGACCTTGCCGTCGATGGCCGCGGCGATGGAGGTGCAGAAGAACGGCATGCCGGCGGCGAAGTTGGCGGTGCCGTCGATCGGATCGACATACCACCTCACCCCCGACATATCCGGCGCGTTCGGGGCGGCGGTCTCCCGGGTGCCCGCCGTCGCGGTGCCGCCCTCCTCGCCGACCACCACGCTGCCGGGGCACCGGCGCGCGAGCACGTCCCGGATGCGCTCCTCCGCCGCCCGGTCGTGCTCGGTGACGGGGTCGTGGAAGTCGCGTTTGGTCCGTACGTCGGGCCGGGAGCGGAACGCGGCCCGCAGGTCCCCGGCGACCGCGCGGGCGGCCTCGGCGGCGATCGCGGCCAGCTCGCGTGAGGTGGCCGGATCCGGCTCTCCCCCGGCGTTCAGGTCTCCCCCGTTGTTCATGTCTCCTCCGATGGTGATGTCTCCGGCGTTGATGTCGCCTCCAGCGGTCATGTGGCTTCCAGCAGGGTCAGCAGGCCGCGCGGGTCGTCGACGGTGGCGTCGGGGCGCTGCCGCACGGTGTAGGGCGTCTTGGCGGTGCTGCGCGACACCATGAGCACGGTCGCGCCCGCCCCGGCACGCGACCCGCACACCACGTCGCGGTCGTGGTTGTCGCCGACGTACCAGACCTCGGCGGGGTCGGCGCCGAGGGCGCGGCAGGCGATCCAGATCATCTCCGGGTTGGGTTTGCGCACGCCGGCCTCGTCACTGTAGACCTGCAGCGCGAACCGCCGGTCCAGCCCGGTGCCGGCCAGGAAGTCGCGATGCACGGCGCCGCACAGGGCGTTGCTGACGATGGCGGGCCGCACGTCGCGCGCCCACGCGGCGGCCAGCAGCTCGGGCATGCCCTCCCGGACGCGGCGGTCGCTGCGCAGCACGCCCATGCGGTGGCACAGCGGGGTCGCCTCGGCGACCACGACGGCGCGGGCCCGCTCGGGCCAGTCGGCGGCGACGTAGTCGCCCCAGAACTCCCGGTGCGTCATCTCTCTGGGCGCGAACGGCCGCGACATGGCGTCCTTCCAGCACTTGTCGGCGGCGGCGCCTGCCCGGATGTCGGTCGCGACCTCGTCCGGGCTCAGTCCGGTGAACCCGGACCTGGTCAGCAGGTCGCACACCTCCTTGGCCAGTTCGGCGGCCCACTGGGCGCGCCTGCCGGTCTCCACGACGACTCCGCCGAAGTCGAGCAGCAGCGCCTTGGGCCGCGGCAGCCCGCTCATGCCGCTCATGCCCGCTCCCCGGCGGCCCCGGCGGCGGGCGCGACCGCGTCGGCGGCGTCGCGCCACGCGTCGTCCCAGAGGGCGATCCGCGCATCGGCGGCGTCGAACAGGTGCATGCGGCCGGGCGGCACCCAGCAGCGGACCCGGTCGCCGGGGACGGCGGTGACGGGCGTGTAGGCCAGCGCGAACAGGTCGGTGTCGAGGACGCGCAGCCGCACCGTCCAGGACGAGCCGGCGGGCATGACCGCCTCGACGACCGCCTCCTCCGACCAGGCCTGCGGCGGCGGCCCGTCCCCGGGCCCGGCGACGATCTTCAGGTCCTCGGGGCGGATGCCCACCGAGCGCGGCTCGCACGCCACCCGTTTCCCGATGTGCCGCAGCAGCGACCCGGCCAGGCCGCCGGCCCCCGACTCGGGGACCTCGACGAACTCCATGGGCGGGCTGCCGACGAATTCCGCGACGAACCGGTTGGCGGGGCGGGCGTACATGTCCATGGGCGCGGCGAGCTGCCGCAGCTCGCCGCGTTCCATGACCGCGATGTCGGTGGCGAGGGTCATCGCCTCGTGCTGGTCGTGGGTGACGAACACGATCGTGGCGCCGGTCTCGTCGTGGATGCGCTTCAGCTCGGCGCGCATCTCCAGCCGCAGCCGCGCGTCGAGGTTCGACAGCGGCTCGTCGAGCAGCAGCACCGAGGGGGCGACGGCCAGCATGCGGGCCAGCGCGACCCGCTGCTGCTGCCCGCCGGACAGCTGGGACGGGTAGCGGTCCATGGCGTCGTCGACGTGCACCATTTTCAGCGCCGCCTCGGCGCGGGCCCGCCGTTCGGGGGCCGGCACCTTGCGCATGCGCAGCCCGAACTCGGTGTTGGCGAGCACCGTCAGGTGCGGCCACAGGGCGTAGTTCTGGAAGACCAGCCCCATGTGCCGCTTCTCCGGCGGCACGTACAGGCCGCGCTCGACCGAGTCGAGGATCCGGTCGCCGACGGCGATCGTGCCGGTCGTCGGCTGCTCCAGTCCCGCGATCATGCGCAGCGTGGTCGTCTTGCCGCAGCCGGAGGGGCCGAGCAGGCACATGAACGCGCCGTCGGGGACGGTCAGGTCGAGGTTGCGCACGGCCTGCTCGCCGCCGCCGTAGCTCTTGGAGATCCCGGTCAGGGTGATGGTGGGCATTGCGGGTCAGCCTCCCAGGCCGGTCGCCAGGCTGCTCTTGGTGAGCCGCTGGGTGAGATAGGTCATCGTGAACGACACCACCGCGATCATCAGCACGACCGCGTTGGCGAGCTGGGTGTATCCGTAGTCGACCAGGCCGATCGACAGCGTGGTGAGCAGCTGCGTGCCCGTCGTGGTCAGCATGATCACGATACTGAGTTCCTTCAGGCCCGACACGAACGGCAGGATCACCCCGGTGACCAGCGCACCCTTCTGGATCGGCACGACGATGTGCCGCATCCGCCGCAGCCACGACGCGCCGCACAGCTGCGCGGCCTCCTCGGGTTCGCGGCCGAGCTGCACCATCGCGGCGATGCCCGACCGCGACGAGTACGGCAGGTGCGTCACCGCCATCACCAGGATCAGCAGCACGGTCGTGCCGTACAGCGCCGGGATGGGCCCGCGCCGGATCGCGAACAGCGACAGCGACGCGGCGGCGAAGGCGATGCCGGGGATCAGGTACGGCAGGAACGACACCTGCCGCAGGAACGTGGCCACGCGCGGCGCGGTGCCGCGGACGACGACGTACCCGATGAGCAGGCCGGCCATCCCGCAGGCCAGCGCGGCGAGGCCGACGACGACGAGGCTGTTCCAGGCCGCGTGCCACAGCTCGCCGCCGCGCAGCACGCCGTGCGGGAAGCCGACCGCGCCCTGCAGGTGGTCGGCCACCCAGAAGCGCAGCGTGAAGTTGTCGAGGCGGAACACCCCGGGGGTGATGGTCACGGTCGACAGCATCAGCGTGCCCACCGGCACCACCACGCTGACCGTGAACACCAGCAGCCCGAGCGCGAGCGCCGGGCGCCGCCACCGCCGCAGGTCGGCGAGCCGTTCCATCGCGCCCTTGCCGCCGACGGTGACGAACCGCCGGTGTTCGCGCACCAGGCGGGAGTCGCCGATGACGATGAGCACCCCGATGACGACGATCACCATCGCGATGACCGACGCCACCCCGGTGCTGCGGTCGCGGATCGACTGGTACAGGCCCGTCGACAGCACCCGGAAGTCGGCGGGCAGCCCCAGGATGTACGGCGTGCCGAACGTGCCGAGCACCCGCCCGGCCACCAGCAGCACGGCCGACGACACCGCGGGCAGCATCAGCGGCAGCGTGATCCGCCGCAGCACGGTGCGCCGGGGCGCGCCCAGGATCCGGGCGGACTCCTCCAGCTGCGCGTCGAGGCGGCGCAGGGCGTTGCCGGCGAGCAGGAACACGAACGGGTAGTAGTGCAGCCCGAGCGTGATGATGATCGGCACCGCGCCGTACGCGAGCCAGTCGGGGGTGCGGATGCCCTGCGCCTGCAGGTAGCCGATCTGCCCGCCGGCCCGCTCGTTCTTGAAGAGCGTCAGCCAGGCCAGCGAGAACGTCCACGACGGCAGCATGTACGGCACCACCAGCGCACCGGCGAGGAACCGGCGCCCGGGCATGTTGGTGCGGGTCACCAGCCAGGCCATGCCTCCGCCGAGCACCAGCGCGAGCACCACCGTGCCGGCGGCCACGATCGCGGTGTTGATCAGCGGCTGCCAGAACAGCAGGCCGCTGATCCGGGAGCGGAACACGCGCCACAGGTAGTAGCCGGTCCACTCGCCGGGCTGCTGGGCCGCGTGGTCCTGGTCGCCGTACTGCACGCGGAAGGCGTCGGAGACGACCGACACCAGCGGCGCGACGACGAGGTAGAGCAGCAGGAGCACGAGCACGAGGCCGAGCAGCGCGGTGGGGTCGTGGCGCAGCACCCGCAAGCGGTAGAGCGCCCTGCGGCGTCGCGGTGGCGAGGGAGGACTCGAGGGGGGATCCTCGGTGAGAACCGCCATGGGAGGTGTCCTTCGGGGTCTTTCAACGTCTGACGGGGGTCGAGCGGGGTGGTCGCGGGGTCGTGGGACGGGGCCTGCGGCGGAGCGGGCGGGGCGGGCGCGGACGTGGCGGCATCGGGGTCAGTGACTGCGCTTGAGCATGGCGTCGGCGAGGGCGTCGGCCGCCTCGCCGAGGCGCCGGGCGACGGCGTCCAGGCGGGACAGCAGCTCGCGGCGGCGCAGCACGTCCATGTCGAGCGGGCCGGAGAACAGCTGGGCCAGCCCGGCCTGGTAGTGCTGGCGGACCCGGTTGCACGCCTTGCGGGTGGCCAGTACCGCCTTGGTGACCCCACCGGGATCGCTGATCATCTTGGTGACGGCCGTCTCCAGCTCGCCCAGCCCGTCGATGATCGCTTCGAGCGGCTGGACGCCGAAGGTGAGGTCGGCCGGGCCGTACAGGTCGGCCTCGCGGACGTAGTCGCGCAGGTGGTCCAGCACATCGTCGATCGAGCGCGACAGCCGGAACAGGTCCTCGCGGTCGACCGGGGTGGCGAGCATGCGGCGCAGCACGCGCACCAGCTCGGCCCGCTCGGCGTCGCCCTCGTGCTCCACGTCGGCCATGCGGGTGCGCGCCGAGGAGGGGTCGATGTGGCCGGCGGCGGCCTCGACCGCCAGCCTGGCGCCGGCCCGCGCCACCTCGATGTGCCCGGCCACCAGGTCGACGACGCGCAGCGCGGACCGGCCCCGCAGGTCGTCGACGGCCATCGTGATCCGCCGCCAGACGCGGCGCCGTCCCTTGCGGCCCCGCCCCCGGGGGTTCCGCCGCTGGGAGCCGGTGGCCCTCGGCGGCTCGCCGCCGGTCGGGTGGCCGCCGGTCGCGCCGCCGTTCCCGTCGCCGGTGGGGTGCGGGCCGCTCACAGCGCCCCCACGGCCAGCCCGGCCGCCCAGCCCAGGGCCATGGACGATGGCAGTGTCAGCAGCCACGCCATTCCGAGATTCAGCACTCCCTGCCATCGGACCCTCCGTGTTCCCTCACTCGCCGCCACCCCGATCACGCCTCCCGTGAGCGACTGTGTCATGCTCACCGGGCTGCCCAGGGCGGAGCTGCCCAGCACCGCCGCGGCCGCCGCGGTCTCCGCCCAGGCGATGTGCTGCGGGCGGGCCAGCACGAGCCCGCGGGCGAGCCGCTCCCCCATCCGGGTCAGGCTCACCAGCATGCCCAGCACGAACACGACGGCCACGACGGCCAGCCACGGCAGGGGCACGTCGGGCGCCTCCGCCCGGCCGGGCCCGCCCCTTCTCGCGACCTGCAGTGCCACGCCGGCCACGGCCAGCATCTTCTGGCCGTCGTTGAGGGCGTAGGCGACGCACTGGGCGGTGTACGCGACCAGGTGGGCCACCGGCACGGCCTGCGGCATGCGGCTCCACGAGGGCACCCGCCGTGCCAGCATCCCGAGCAGGTAGCCGACGGCGAGCCCCACCAGCGGGGCGGCGACGCCGACCGCCAGGACGACGCCGAGGTCGGCCCAGCCGACCCGCAGTCCCGCGCCGAGGCCGGCGCCGGCGATGCCGCCGATCACGGCCAGGGTGAGGCTGGTGGGCAGCCCCCGCTGGGTCAGCACGGCCACCACGACGAGGGCCATCACCACGCCGGCGAGGAACGCCGCCGCGCCCTGCTCCCCGTCGAGCCCGGCCAGCCGGTCGGTGAACGTGGCGGCCACGGCCGTGCCGAGCAGCGTCGGCACGACGACCATGGCCAGCGGCGGCAGCGCCGCCGCCAGCAGGCCGGGGGTGCGCGGGAAGCGGACCGCGAGCGACAGCAGCACGGCCCCGTCGTTCGCGCCGCAGACCAGCACGAAGACGACGGCGACGATGGCGAACGCGGTGATCCAGAGCATCAGCCGGCGGCCCCGTCGCTCGTCATCTGCCGGTCCTCATCCGTGGTTGACGCGCCAGAAGTCGGTCACGTCCTGCCGGTTCTTGAAGTCGTTGACCAGCAGGCCGGAGTCGACGTGGAACAGGTCCTTGTCCCAGTCGGACAGCCCGGGCAGCGGCAGGCCGAACGCCGGCACCTTCGAGTTGCCGGAGACGCCGCCCTCGGCGATCTCGTGCTTGACGCCTTCCTCGGTCATGATGAAGTGGATGAACAGCTTCGCCGCGTTGGGATGCTTGGTCTTGGTGGCGATCTGGGCGTACTTGGCGTAGGTGTAGCCCGAGAACGGCTTCATGCCCTCGCAGACGCTCTGCTGGTAGCCCTTCTCTTCGTTGTTGCGGAACTTCGAGATCGACATCAGGGCGATCTTGGTGTCCTGCGCGGTGGGCGCGCCCACCGCGGCCGAGATGTCCTCGTCCGATCCGGTCAGCACGGGCTGGTTCACCGAGATCCGCTTGATCCACTCCCACGCGGCGTTCTGCTCCTTGGTCTCCAGCGGTTTGCCGTACTTCTCCTGGTACGCCTGCTCCAACTCGTCACTACCATGCGCGACGAGCTGCGTGAACAGCAACAACACGGTGGGTTTGCCCACGGGGTCCTGCATGACGAGTTTGCCGCGCCACTCCGGCTCGGTCAGGTCCCAGATGTTCTTGATCGGGCAGCCGCCGGGCGACAGCCTGGGGTTGTAGGCGAACACGTTGGCCTTCGACAGGGCCATCAGCGGGTTGCGGTTGGCCTCCGGGATGTCGTTCAGCAGGTCGGCGGGCACCCAGGTGTGCACGATGTGCTGCGGGACGAGCTGGCCCACGAGCACGCCCCCGTCCTCGAACATCGTGGCGTCGATCGTGACGTTGTCGGCCTTGTTCTCGCGGATCATCTTCTCGGCGGTCTCCGGCGAACCGGACTTCACGCCCTCCATCGGGATGCCGTACTTGGCGGTGAACGCCTTCGCGACGTCCTCGATGTCGCCGCTCGAGTCGTACACCGTCAGGCCGCCCTCCTTTTTGGCGGCGGCTATGAGCGCGTCCAGGTCGAGGGACGAGTCGACCGAGGCGGCGGGCAGCGGCTCGGCGGACGTGCCGCCCGTGTCCTGGACCGCCGCATCACCGCCCGTGGACGGCGCACACGCGCCGATCAGCAGGACGGCCGTAGCGGTCGACAGCGCTCCGGCGAAGATCTTCGGGGTACGCCGCGTCATCGCGTCGCTCCTTCGCTGGTCACGAGGCGCCTCGCGCCTCGCGGGGGGTGGTACGAGTGGGCCCGAGCCCCGGTTCGGGCACCACATGATGTGCATGGTCGGCGAAACGAAACTCTTGGATCATCAGGATGTACATTACGTGAACAGTTTGTCAAGACATTCTTACCTAACGAGGGACGGTTCGGCCGTCTTCGTGATCGTTTTCGCCGCACTCCGCACGGGCCCGCGCAGGCGCCTCGGCCCCCAGGCCGTCCTGGCCACCCGCCCCCTGGCGGGCCGGCGCGGACGACGGTAAGATCGGCCCGTTTGTCAAGACATTCTGATGTCGCTAACCTATTGCCACCATCTGCATTCGGCGGCAAGGGAGCAGGATGAGCCCTGACATCGACCTCGATCGGTCGAGCCCCGTTCCCCTCTACTTCCAGGTGGCCGAGCAGATCTCCGACGCGATCAAGCGCGGCGACCTGCCGCCCGGGTCGCGGCTGGACAACGAGATCCAGCTCGCCGACCGGCTCGGCCTGTCGCGCCCCACGATCCGTCAGGCGATCCAGTATCTCGTGGACAAGGGCCTGCTGGTGCGCAAACGCGGAGTCGGCACCCAGGTCGTCCACGGCCAGGTCAAGCGTAGCGTCGAACTCACCAGCCTGTACGACGACCTGCGCCGCGCCGGGCAGAACCCCGCGACCAAGCTGATCTCCTGCGGCCCCGAGCCGGCCGGCGACGAGATCGCCGGCGTGCTCGGCGTCGAACCCGGCACCGAGGTGATCTATTTAGAACGGCTGCGCTACGCCGGCGGCGAGCCCCTGGCCCTGCTGCACAACTGGCTGCCGGCCGGGCTCGCCTCCCTCACCGCCGAGACCCTGGAGGCGCGCGGCCTGTACGAGCTGCTGCGCGGCTCGGGCGTGCGCATGCGCGTGGCCAACCAGCGCATCGGCGCGCGGTCGGCCACCGCGGCCGAGGCCCGCCTGCTCGACGAGCGCAGGGGCGCCCCCCTGCTCACGATGGTGCGCACGACGTACGACGACCAGGGCCGGGCCGTCGAGCACGGCTCGCACGTCTACCGTGCCTCGCACTACTCGCTGGAGGTCACGCTCATCGAGCGCTGACCCCCGCCGCCCGCCGTCTCGGCCTCGGGCGTGGTCTCGGCCGCCGGGCCGCGGGTCATGCGGCGCTTGACGTACACGGTGATGCCGAGACCGAACAGGGCCGCCGCGGCCAGGCCCGCCCACGAGAACCCCTTCAGCCATCGCTCGGCGACCATGCCCAGGTAGTAGACGGCGGCGGTGGTGCCGCCGGCCCAGCAGACGCCGCCGAGCACGTTGGCGATCAGGAACCGCCAGTAGGGCATGCGCAGGGCACCGGCGAGCGGCCCCGCGAGGATGCGCAGCAGCGCGATGAACCGGCCGAGGAAGACCGCCCACACGCCCCACTTCTCGAACATGGCGCAGGCCCGGTCGATGTGCTCGGGGCCGAAATGCCGCGGGAACCTGCGGCCGAGCCGGGCGAACAGGTGGCGGCCGCCCTTGCGGCCGATGAGATATCCGATGGAGTCGCCGACGATGGCCCCCGCGGCCGCGCACACGCCCACCCACACCGGGCTCACGACGTGCTGGGCGGCGAGGAGCGCGGCGCTGACCAGCACGATCTCGCCGGGCAGGGGGATGCCGAGGCTCTCCAACCCGATGACCGCCGCGACCAGCACGTAGATCCACACGTGCGGGATCGTGTGCAGCCACTCCTCGACATGCATGTGCGCTCCCCCAAAGGCGTGATCACCCGAACGCCCGGAATATCGCCGGATCCCCGATTCATCCGTCGAGCCACCGGACCACCGATCGGCCCATTCTGTCGTACTCGGGCCGTCACGCAAACGCCGGCTCAGCCGAGCGCGGCGCGGATCGCCTCGTGCGCCGCCTCGCGCATCGCGGCGTGCACCGCGGCGTTGGCCGCCCGCTCGGTGCGGGCCTCGACGATGCGCGGGCCCTCCCCCCTGATGGCCTTCGGCAGGTCGTCGATCGAGGTCAGCAGGGTGTACGGGGTGCCGGTCGCCGCCGCGAGATACCCGATGTCGACGCCGTGCGGGGTGCCGAAGACCCGCTCGAACGGGGCGTTCAGCGCGGCCTGCGGCAGCAGCGAGAAGATGCCGCCGCCGTCGTTGTTGACCACGACGATGCACAGATCGGGCCGGGGCTCGCGCGGCCCGAGGATCAGCCCGTTCTGGTCGTGCAGCAGGGCGAGGTCGCCGAGCAGGGCGTACGCCGGCCCGTTGTGGGCCAGGGCGGCGCCCATCGCCGACGAGACCAGGCCGTCGATGCCCGAGGCGCCCCGGTTGCCGAGCAGCCGCAGCCCGCGGCGGGGCCGCATCGCCTGCTCGAGGTCGCGGATCGGCATCGACGAGCCGCAGAACAGCAGCGACCCGTTGGGCAGCGCGTCGGCCAGGTCGCGGGCCAGCCGCGGCTCGCTCAGGCCGGCGCCGTCGAGCACCTCGTCGACCGCCCGGCGGGCCGCCGCGTCGGCGTGCCGCCAGGCCTGCAGCCACTGGTCGTCGCCGGGGGCGACCGCGATCTCGGCCGACTGGGCGACCTGCGTGGCGGACCGGGTGGGGTCGGGCCAGCGGGCCAGGCCGGGCGACACCACCACATGCTCGTCGGCCCGCTTCAGCCACGACAGCAGCGGCCGCGACAGCCCGGGACGGCCCAGGGTGACCACGACGTCGGGCCGCAGCGCGTCGGCGAACTCGGGCACGCCGAGCAGGAAATGGTAGGTGGAGATGGCGTGGTCGCCGTAGCGGGCGCCGCCGGTCGGCTCCGACAGCACCGGCCAGCCGGCCATGCCGGCCGCGGCGACATAGCGCCGCACGTTGACCGCGCCGTCGCCCACCACGAGCACGCCGCGCCGGGTCGGCGTCACGTGCAGCCCCGAAGACGGGGGCGCGACGCGCAGCCGCACCCACGAACCGGCCGAGTCGCCGTCGAGCGGCTCGCACCAGGTGGTGTCGCCGTCGGGGATCAGCGGCTCGCGGAAGGCCAGGTTGAGGTGCACCGGGCCGGGGTCGCCCGGGCCCAGGGCCCGCTGGTAGGCCCGCGCCGCCGTGGACCGCCAGTAGGCCACCTGGCCGGGCCGCTCCTCGGGCACGCCGATCTCGGTGAACCAGCGCACCGACGTGCCGTACAGCTTGAGCTGGTCGATGGTCTGGTTGGCGCCGGTGTCGCGCAGCTCGGGCGGCCGGTCGGCCGTGATCACCAGGAGCGGCACCCCGGCCTCGTGCGCCTCGATCACCGCCGGGTGCAGGTTCGCCGCCGCGCTGCCCGAGGTGCACATCACCGCCACGGGGCGGTCGGAGCGCCGGGCCAGGCCCAGGGCGAGGAACGACGCCGAGCGCTCGTCGACGCGCACGTGCAGCCGCACCCGTGAGTCGGCGTGGACCGCCAGCGCGAGCGGCGCGGACCGTGAGCCGGGCGCCAGCACCACCTCGGTCAGCCCGCACCGCACGAGCTCGTCGACCAGGACGGTGGCGAGGGCCGTCGCTGGGTTCACCCGCATTCCCTCCGCATCGTGCCGCGCCTGCCCGGCTGCGCCGCTCTCCAGGACCTCCCGTGTCCGACTTCGCGTCGGGCCGGGCCCCTAGGGGCGGCGGGGGAAGCGGGAGAAGTCGGGCCTGCGCTTCTCCTTGAACGCGTCGCGCCCCTCCTGCGCCTCCTCGCTCATGTAGTAAAGCAGGGTGGCGTCGCCGGCGAACTGCTGCATGCCGGCGGCACCGTCGGTGACCGAGTTGAGCGCGCCCTTGAGCATGCGCAGCGCGAGCGGCGACTTCTCCAGCAGCTCACGGCACCACTGGACGGTCTCCTCCTCCAGCCGCTCCAGCGGCACGACGGTGTTGACCAGGCCCATCTGCCTGGCCTCCTCGGCGCTGTACTGGCGGCACAGGTACCAGATCTCGCGGGCCTTCTTCAGCCCGACGGTCTCGGCGAGCAGCCAGGAGCCGTAGCCGCCGTCGAACGAGCCGACCTTGGGGCCCGACTGGCCGAACACGGCGTTGTCGGCGGCGATGGTCAGGTCACAGCACACGTGCAGCACGTGGCCGCCGCCCACGGCGTAGCCGGCCACCATGGCGATCACCGGCTTGGGCAGGCGGCGGATCTGCACCTGCAGGTCGAGCACGTTGAGCCGGCCGATGCCGTCGGGCCCGACGTACCCGTCGTCGCCGCGGATCTTCTGGTCGCCGCCCGAGCAGAACGCCTCGGTGCCGGCGCCGGTGAGAATGATCACACCGATCTCGCCGTCGTCACGGGCGGTGGCGAAGGCGCGCTCCAGCTCGAACAGGGTGGTGGGGCGAAAGGCGTTGCGCCGCTCGGGCCGGTTGATGGTGATCTTGGCGATGCCCTCGCCGGTCTCGTAGATGATGTCCTCGTAGTCTCCGGACCGCTTCCAGTCGACAGCGCTCACGATCCGTCTGCCCGCGCCGGCACCCACGATTGCTCCTCCTCGACCGCTGCGCACGCCGTCCGTGCCCGCCCGCACTAACCTTACGACCGTGCCGACACGTCCCGTACACGCCCTCCTGCTGCCTCCCGGCCCGGCCCTGTTCGACGCCGTGCGCGCGGCCCTCGCCTCGGCCGGGCCCGCCGTGCTGCCGCTGGCGCCCGGCCTGCCGGCCCCGGCCCTGCGGGCGACGCTGGAGGCGCTGCGGCCCACCCACGTGGTGACCCCAGAGGGGGTGCGGCGGCGCGCCGACGGCGTGGGCACCGACGACGACACGGCCGTCGTCATCGCCACGTCGGGGTCGACGGGCACGCCCAAAGGCGTGGAGCTGACCGCCGCGGCGCTGCGGGCCTCGGCCCGGGCCTCGCTGCGCCGCCTCGGCGCCGGGCCGGGCGAGCGGTGGCTGTGCTGCCTGCCGCCGTCGCACGTGTCGGGCCTGCAGGTGCTGGTGCGGTCGCTCGAAAGCGGCACCGAGCCGATCATCCACGCCGGCTTCGACGCCGCGGCCGTGGCCGACAGCGGCGCCGCCCACGTGTCGGTCGTGCCGACGCAGCTGCGCCGCCTGATGGACCTGGGCGCGCCGCTGTCGCGGTTCCGCACGCTGCTGCTCGGCGGCGCGCCCGCCCCCGCCGGGCTGCTGCGGGACGCCCGCGCCGCCGGTGGGCGGGTCGTGACGACCTACGGCATGAGCGAGACGGCGGGCGGCTGCGTGTACAACGGCGAGCCCCTTGACAAAGTAGATCTCGATGTCCGGGCCGACGGCCGCATCCGCATCCGGGGGCCGGTGCTGTTCTCCGGTTATCGGCTGCGGCCCGACCTGACCCGGGCGGCGATGGCCGGCGGCTGGTTCGTCACCTCCGACCTCGGCGCGTTCACGGGCGGCCGGCTCGGCGTGCTCGGCCGGGCCGACGACGTCGTCATCACCGGCGGGCAGAAGGTCGTGGCGGGCGCCGTCGCGGCCGTGCTCGCCGAGCATCCGGCGGTCCGCGACGCGGCGGTGGTCGGCCGGCCCGACCCCGAGTGGGG
>JBIQJI010000016.1:40865-94497 GCA_044507605.1 Actinomycetales bacterium
GCGAGCTCGTCACCGCCGTCGTGGTGCCCGCCGACCCGGCCGCGCCGCCGCGCCTCGCCGAGCTGCGCGACCTGGTCAAAGGCCGCCTGCCGGCGTACGCCGCGCCGCGCTCGCTGGAGGTGCTGGCGACCCTGCCCCTGCTGCCCAACGGCAAGCCGGACCTGGTGGCGCTGCGCCGCCGCCGGGGAACCTCCGGGCCCGTCCCTTCGTCCTACAGGCAGACGCACAGGGAGGGGTCTCCGCGATGAGACACGCGATGTGGCTGTCCGCCGGCCTCGCCGGCGCCATCCTCGCCGGGGGCGTGGCCGTCGCGGCGACCGCGGTCGCCAGGGGGGCCGCCGACGGCGCCGACCGGGTGCGGGTCGAGCCGCAGGGGCCCGGCGCCGAGGCGTCGTACGCCCCCGGCCGTGCGCCCGGCAAGGTGCCGGGCGGGGAGGTTCCCGAGGCGGCCGAGCCGACCCGGGACCCCGACGATTTCGTCGTGTCGACCCGGGTGAACGACGATCCGCGCGACGTGGCGGAGTTCTGGACCAGGGAACGCATGGAGAACGCCGAGCCGCTGCCGCTGCCGGTCGTCACCGTGCCCGCGCCCGGTCACGCGGCAGAGCACGCGCCGCCGGCGGAGCATGACGGCCGGGGCGACTGAGGGGCCGCCGGGAGCACTGGGCGAGGCATAGGGCAAACTGCTGTTATACCGCCTACCGCCCGGGCGGGAACATTTTGGGCTGATTCGCGTTATTGATACAGGTGCCGTGAAGCCGCCGCGCCGCACCGCCCCAAGCAAGACGAGCACTCAGCCTGACGAGCGCTCAGCGAACAGAGCACTCCGGAACCGAGCACTCCGTGCGAGGAGGTGTCCTATGCCCCGATCCGCCGTGGCGACCTCGCCAGAGCGCGAAACCCGTCCCCCGGCCCTCGACCGGCTCCTCGACCGAGGGCGAGCGCAGGGTCGCCTTCGCCTGGCGGAGCTGCGCGCGGCGTTCGAGCAGGCCGCCCTCAGTCCCGCCGAGAGCCGTTCCATCCTACGAGACCTCACCGCCTCCGGCGTCCATCTCGCGGCGGAGGACGAGCCCGCGAGCGGCAGGCCGGAAGGCACCATCACGAAGAGGACCGCGAGCAGAAAGAAGGCGACGGCGACGACCGCCCGCAAGACCGGCAGGACCGGCAGGGCCGCGACCAAGACGGCCGGCCGGACCGCCCCCGCAACCGCCGACGACATCAGGGGTGACGTCAAGGACGTCCAGGACGTCAAGGGCACGACTCGCGCCGAGGACCCCGACGAGTGGAGCCCGGACGAGAGCGACCTGGCCGCCACCGCCGAGGTGGCCGAGACGCCCGAGGAGACCGCGAGCACCCTCGACCTGGACGACCAGTCCTCGGCCATGGGCGACTCGGTGCACACCTACCTCAAGTCCATCGGCCGCCGCACCCTGCTCACCGCCGAGCAGGAGGTGGAGCTCGCCAAGCGCATCGAGGCCGGTCTGTACGCCGAGCACAAGCTGGAGACCGCCGGCGACCTGTCCATCGAGGACCGCGTCGACCTGGAGTGGATCGCCCGGGACGGCCGCGCGGCCAAGGACCACATGCTGGAGGCCAACCTGCGCCTGGTGGTGTCGGTGGCCAAGAAGTACACCGACCGGGGCATGTCGCTGCTGGACGTGGTGCAGGAGGGCAACCTCGGCCTCATCCGGGCCGTGGAGAAGTTCGACTACACCAAGGGCTACAAGTTCTCGACGTACGCCATGTGGTGGATCCGGCAGGCGATCCAGCGCGGCTTCGCCGACTCGGCCCGCACCATCCGGCTGCCCGTGCACGTGCTGGAGCTGCTGTCGAAGCTGTCGCGCGTCGAGCGGGACATGCATCAGCGGCTCGGCCGTGAGCCCACGCCGGAGGAGCTGGCCGTCGAGCTGGACAAGACCCCCGACCAGATCGAGGAGCTGCTGCGCACCAGCCGGCAGCCGATCAGCCTCGACTCGACCATCGGCGAGGACGGCGAGACCCGCATCGGCGACCTGATCGAGGACGCCGACTCGGTGGAGGCGTCGGAGCTGGTCGACCGGCAGCTGCTCGCCGAGCAGCTGAAGAACGTGCTGGGCAACCTGTCGCCGCGCGAGGCGAAGATCATGGCGCTGCGCTTCGGGCTGCTCGACGGCAAGCCGCACACGCTCGACGAGATCGGCAAGTACCTCGGCCTCACCCGCGAGCGGATCCGCCAGCTGGAGAAGGAGTCGCTGTCGAAGCTGCGGCACCCCAGCAACACCAGCCCGCTGCTCGACTGGGCGAGCTGACCGCGGCCCGCGCCCGGATCGGGTCGGGTCAGGCCAGCTCGATGATCGAGAAGACCGCGCCGTGCGGGTCGTCGATGACGGCGACCCGGCCGGCGTCGGTCTCGAACGGCGCGATCGACACCGTGCCTCCGAGCTCGGCGACGGCCCGCGCCGCCACGTCGCAGTCGGCGACGGCGAAGTACACCATCCAGTGCGCCGGGATCTCCGGCGGCCACTGCTCGTCCATGCCGACCATGCCGGCGACGACCTGCCCCCCGGCCAGGAACTCCGTGTAGGGGCCGGTGGCGTGGCTCTCCCAGCCGGCCACCGCCCGGTAGAACGCGGCGGCCCGCCGGGTGTCGTGCACCGCGAGCTCGTTCCAGCAGGGCGCGCCCGGCTCGGCGACCAGCTCGGCCCCGGGGAACGCCCCGGGCTGCCAGACGGCGAAGACCGCGCCGGCGGGGTCGGCGAGCAGCGCGGCGCGCCCCTGCCGGTCGGCCCGGCCCGGCACGTGCACGTCGACGGGCCCGCCGAGCAGGCTCGCCCCGGCGTCGAGCGCGGCCCGCACGACCCTGTCGGTGTCGGGCACCGACAGGTAGGTGGTCCACCACGAGGATCCCGGCGACGCTGCCAGGCCGAGGCCCGCGACCGCCCGGCCCCGAAGGTAGGCGAGGCAGTAGCCGGACTCGTGGTCGGCGGAACGGATCTCCCACCCGAACAGGCCACCGTAGAAGCGGCGGGCCACCTCCAGGTCGGGGCTGCCCATGTCGGCCCAGCAGGGCTCGCCGCCGATGTAGCAGTGCCGTTCGGGCATGGGTGCCGCCCCCTTCGCCGCCGCAGGGGCCGACCGGCGCGCTCGTCCGCGCGCCCCTCACGTCGCGCCCATCAAGTTACGTAAGCCGGGCGCGCGGAGCGTGTCCAGTGGGTGACCGGCGCGATGCGCTCAGCGGGCCACGGGACGCGGCAGGCGGGGGATGCCCGTCAGGCGGTGCTCCTCGCGCAGCGTGCGCAGCCGGTCGACCTCGGCGGACCACAGGGCGCCCTGGGGCGTGGCCTTGCCCTTGCGACGGCGGATGCGGTCGTCGTAGGCCTTCATGCCGAACGTGGCGCGCTGGTTCGCCTCGGCGGCGCGCAGCGCCTCGGTCAGCGCCCGGTCGAACGCCAGCGCGGCCTGCCGCAGCTCCTCGACGGTCGCGTGCGACGCCTGCGCCTGCCGCAGCGCCGCCTCGGCCTCGCGCGCCTTGCTCAGCAGCTTGCCGTAGCCCGCGCCGACCTCACGGTCGGCGAGGTAGCGGACCTCGGCCTCGCGGCTCACGCGCGGACGGAAAAACGCCATCGCCTGCCCTTCCTGCTCACCTGGTGCTGCTCGCCCGGGGCCGCACCCGCGCGGTGCCCCTGGCCTGTTAGCGTACGCGCTCCGGTGAGGGTACCGGTCATCGAGGGGCGGCGACCGCGCGCCGACCTTTACAAAGTAAGCCACACGCTGCATAATCAACGCCCATGCCGGCGAAACGCCCTCCCGTCCCGCTCTCACGCGAACGCATCATCGAGGCCGCCCTGCACATCGCCGACGGCCAGGGGCTGCGCCGCCTGACCATGCGCCGCCTCGGCGACGCGCTCCAGGTCGAGGCGATGGCGATCTACCATCATCTGCCGGGCGGCAAGGAGGCCCTGCTCGACGCCCTCGCCGAGCATGTCACGACCGTGGCCGTCGAGGCCGACGGCGCCGCGTCGTGGCGGGAGCTGGCCCACGCCTGGGCGCACGCCGCGCGGGCGGGGCTGCTCGCCCATCCCGGCGTGCTCTCGCTGGCCCTGACCAAGCCGCCGCGCGGCGCGGCGGCCCTCGCCATCACCGAGCAGACCGGCAGGCTGGCCGAGGCCGGGCTGCCCGCGCCGGGCGACGCACTGCGCACGTTGCGGGCGTACGTCATGGGCAGCGTGGCGCTGGAGGTGCAGCGGTCGGGGTGGTCCGGAGAGTCGGTCGAGTCGGGCGCGGAGGCGCAGGCGGCCTTCGACCAGGGCCTCAGGGCGGTGCTCGACGGTCTCGCGGCGGCACATCTGGGCGCCTGACACGGCGCGTTCCTTGACCCCGCCGTTCTCAAGTGCTGAGATGGCCTGACACGGCCGACGACCATCGGGCACCCGCCGCCCGGTGAGTCTTCTTACGCGTTACGCATCGTTTATCACATAGGCGGCGTGTTGAGCTTGGACCGTTATCTTTCGTGAGGCACGCTTGTGGTGTAGACCACATGTGAGAGCCATCAGTCCCGACGGCATCAGTCCTGACGGGCCGGTCCGCACCCCCGAGTGGGCGGTAGGGAACAGTCCAAATGGGCTATGTCACTGGGCTGGCGCGCATCCCACACTTGTCCTGTCAATGTGTGGTTCGCCACACACCCACCCCAACAGCTCGCCTTTCCGTCCACGGGGGGAAGCGGGGCCGCACCGGCGCGGCTCCAGGCGAGCCCGAGCCCAGAGACCGGAGGCACGCCGATGTGCCCGCATGAGCCGTCCTGTCCATCCCCGGACGCGCCGGACCGCGAGGCAGCACGCACTGTCGCAGCTCACCCGGAGCAGGGCTGGAGCCTGCTCTGCAACGGCGTCGTCCTGTTCGACGACACCGGCGAACTGCTTCCCAACGGGGGAATCATCGCGCCGCACCGCCCTACCGACCTCACCACCAGCAGCGCGGCCTGACGGCCGCCACGACCGGTCCCACCCGGCCCACGCTCTCGCGTGGCGCCGGCCTCCCGGCACCGTGACCCTCCGTGCGTCCCGTGGACGCTCCCCGCGTCTCACGGCTCCACTCCCCGGGCACGGTGCCTGCGCATGCCCGGGCCGGGCCCGGGGCGGCTCACACGACGGTGGGCAGCCACCGCGCGACCTCTTCGCCCACCCGGGCCGGCCGCTTCTTCAGCTCGTGGCCCTCGCCAGGGAGCACGACCAGCCGTGCCGCGTCGGCGGGGCCGGGCACGCCGAACGGGTCGCGGTCTCCGTTGATCACCAGCACATCGACGCCGGCGTCGCGCAGCTCGGCGGCGCGCGACCGCTCCGGTCGGCCCGGCGGATGCAGCGGGAACGCCAGCGCCACCACCGCCCGGGCGCCCACCCGCCGGGCCGTGCGGCAGGCGACCCTGGCGCCGTTGCTGCGCCCGCCCTGCACCAGCGGCAGCGCGCCCAGCCGGTCGCGCAGCGCGGCGACGACCGCCGCCCACGCGTCGTCCTGCCTGGCCGCCGAGCCCGGCGCCCGCCGCCCCGCCAGCCGGAACGGCTGGGTCACCCGCGCCACCACCGCCCCCGCGGCGAGCCCGGCGTCGCGTACGGCGAGCAGGTCGGGGGCCGCCACGGTGCCGCCCGCGCCGTGGGTGAGCACCAGCAGCAGCCTCGGCGGCGCGGCCCGCCCGGGCGGTTCGTCGATGTCGGCCGCGGCCGGGCCCTGCGGCGTGTCGATCCGGATCTCCACGCGGCGCGAGTCCCCCTTCCGGTGGAGTGCGTCACCGTCCATTGGTAGGACGCGATCCGCCCAGGCCCTGCCTATATTGGGTCATGTGTCGGAGAAATCAATACCACGAGACGAACTGCGGGCCACCATCGAGGCGCGCCGGGATCTCGGGCCTGATTATGAGTCGGCGCTCGTGGAGTCGTTCCTCGACCGGGTCGAGCAGACCATCGCGACCAGGGTACGGACCGAGGTCGACGCCCGGCTCGCGCAGGAGCGGGGCGGGCGCGGCCACGGCAAGGACCGTGATCCGGCCATGGGGATGGCGCTGGGCTCGCTCGGCATCGGCGTTCCGCTGACCGCGATCGCCGCCGGCACCTCCGGCATGGTGGGGCTGCTCGTCGCCTGGATTGGCATCGCCATCGTCAACATGGCCTACGCGCTCGGCCGCCGCCGCGGCCACTGACCGCACGCCCCGAACGGCCGCCCCGGACGGCCAGAGCCGCCCCGGACGGTTACACGTCCGCCCCGGCCGGGTCGAGCGCCGCCTCCGGCAGCGGCCCGGCCGGCGTGCCCGCCGGGCGGTTCAGGCGCAGCCGCACCTGCTGCGAGAGCCGGGTGTCGGCGTGCTCCAGGCCGTAGCGCCACACGCTCTCGGCGTCGTCGTCGCGGCCCCGCAGGGGCAGGGTGCGCGCCAGCAGCTCGATGGCGAGGGCGCCGGTGTCCACGTCCGGGCCGTCCTCGACCGCCCCCTGAAACTGCCCGCACGCCAGCTCCAGATGGGCGATGCCGAGCAGCACCCGCAGCCGCGACGGGTCGGCCACGCCGGGCAGCTCCAGCGCCTCGATCAGCACGTCGGCCGCCTCGCCCGGCTCGCCCTCGGCCAGATAGTACTCGGCGAGGTCCTGCGCCGCCTGCGACGCGATGCCGGGGTCGCCGGTGGCCAGCGCGGCGCGCAGCTCGGCCTCGGCTCCGCGATCATCGCCCTCGCGGGCGGCCAGCTCGGCGAGGGCCATGTGCGCCATCGGCAGGTACGCCGCCGTGCCGACCCCGATCACGGCCTGCCAGGCCGCCCTGGCCTGATCGTCGCGGCCCTCCCGCTCGAACCCCCTGGCCAGGTGGCAGGCGCCCTGCGCGGCGTACTCGGGGTGCCCGCTGGCCAGGGCGGCGCGGGCCGCCTCTCGGGCGCCCTCCACGTCGCCGCGCTCGTCGAGCACGACGGCGAGGCCGACGGCGGCCTGCGCCTGGTCGGGCGAGGACGGGTCGGCGGCGAGCCGCGACAGAATGTGCGCCGAGCGGTCCAGGTCGCCCGCCTCGGCGAGCCGTCGCGCGTCGTCGATCAGCCGCCCGGGACGCGACTGCTGGTGGGCCATCATCGTCGTGATCCTCACCGGCCTGGCAGGGCCGGGTTCGCCGGCCGCGGGTTCGTGAGCAGACGTGATCCTAACGGCCCCGGCACGCGTCCGTAGGCGACATGCCGTATTCGGGGGGACCTATTCGGCGTCGGCCCGCGCGGTCAGCCGGCGAAGGCGTCGGGCGGCGGGCAGGCGCACACGAGGTTGCGGTCCCCGTACGCCTGGTCGATGCGCCCCACCGGCGGCCAGTACTTGCCCTCGCGCAGTGACGGCAGCGGGTAGGCCGCCTCGGCCCGGCCGTACGGCCGGTCCCAGGTGTCGGCGGTGACGGCCTCGGCGGTGTGCGGGGCGCAGCGCAGCGGGTTGACCGCGCGGTCGTACTCCCCCGACTCGACGCGCGCGATCTCGCCCCTGATGGCGATCATCGCCTCGCAGAACCGGTCGAGCTCGGCGAGGTCCTCGCTCTCGGTCGGCTCGATCATGAGCGTGCCCGGCACCGGGAACGACATGGTGGGCGCGTGGAACCCGTAGTCGATGAGCCGCTTGGCGACGTCGTCGACCGTGACGCCGGTGCGCTTGGTGATCTGCCGCAGGTCGACGATGCATTCGTGGGCGACCAGCCCGCCGCGCCCGGTGTAGAGCACCGGATAGTGCGGCGCGAGCCGCGCCGCCAGGTAGTTGGCCGACAGCACGGCCTGCTCGGTGGCCTCGCGCAGCCCGTCGGCGCCCATCATGCGGATGTACGCCCACGAGATCGGCAGGATGCCGGCCGAGCCGTACGGCGCCGCCGCGACCGGCCCGACCCGCGAGCCGTCGCGCAGCGGGTGCCCCGGCAGGTAGCCGGCCAGGTGGGCGCGCACCGCGACCGGGCCGACGCCGGGGCCGCCTCCGCCGTGCGGGATGCAGAACGTCTTGTGCAGGTTCAGGTGGGACACGTCGGCGCCGAACTCGCCCGGCCGGGCCAGCCCCACCAGGGCGTTGAGGTTGGCCCCGTCGACGTACACCTGGCCGCCCGCCTCGTGCACGCGGGCGCAGATCGCGCCGATGGCCTCCTCGTACACCCCGTGGGTGGAGGGGTAGGTGACCATGAGGGCCGCGAGCCGGGACCGATGCTCGGCGATCTTGGCGTCGAGGTCGGCGAGGTCGACGTTGCCTTCGGCGTCGCAGGCGACCACCACGACCCGCAGGCCGGCCATGACGGCGCTGGCGGCGTTGGTGCCGTGGGCCGACGACGGGATCAGGCAGACGTCACGGCCGCTCTCGCCTCGGTCGCGGTGGTAGGCGCGGATCGCGAGCAGCCCGGCGAACTCGCCCTGCGAGCCGGCGTTCGGCTGCAACGAGACCGCGGCGTATCCGGTGATCTCGGCGAGCAGGCGCTCCAGGTCCTCGATCAGGGCGAGGTACCCCGCGGCCTGGTCGGCCGGGGCGTAGGGGTGGATCCGGGCGAACTCCGGCCAGCTGATCGGCTCCATCTCGGTGGTGGCGTTCAGCTTCATCGTGCAGGAGCCGAGCGGGATCATCGACCGGTCGAGCGCGACGTCCTTGTCCTGGAGCGCGCGCAGGTAGCGCAGCATCGCCGTCTCGCTGCGGTGCGTGTGGAACACCGGGTGCTGCAAATACGGCGAGCGGCGCAGCAGCCCGGCGGGCAGCGCGTCGTCGGTCGCCGTGTCGAGGTCGTCGAGGTCGTCGCCGTCGCGGCCGGCCAGCGCGGCGAGGTCGGGCCCGCGCGGCGCCACCGCGGCGAACGCCGCCCAGACGGCCCGCAGCTGCTCCAGCGTCGTCGTCTCGTCGCACGACACCCCGACGTGGTCGGCGTCGGCGAGGCGCAGGTTGACGCCCCGCCGGAGCGCGGCGGCCACGACGTCGGCGGCGGCACCGGGCACGCGGGCGAGCACGGTGTCGAAGAACTGCTCGTGCACGACCTCGACGCCGGCGGCGCGCAGCCCCGCGGCGAGCACGGCGGCGTGCCGGTGGACGCGCTGGGCGATGCGGCGCAGCCCGTCGGGGCCGTGGTAGACGGCGTACATCGCGGCGATGACCGCGAGCAGCACCTGGGCGGTGCAGATGTTGCTGGTGGCCCTCTCGCGGCGGATGTGCTGCTCGCGGGTCTGCAAGGCGAGCCGGTACGCCGGCCGCCCGGCCGAGTCGACCGACACGCCGACCAGGCGGCCGGGCAGCTGCCGTTCCAGGCCCTGGCGCACCGACAGGTACGCCGCGTGCGGCCCGCCGAACCCGAGCGGCACCCCGAACCGCTGCGAGGAGCCCACGGCGATGTCGGCGCCGAGCCGGCCGGGGGCCTCGATCAGGGTGAGCGCCAGCAGGTCGGCGGCCACGATCACCAGCGCCCCGCGGGCGTGCGCCCACTCGGCGACGCGCCGCAGGTCGGGCAGGCGGCCGCTCGCGCCGGGGTACTGCACGAGGACGGCGTAGGGGTCCCCCTCGACCGGGCCTGCTTCGAGCAGGTTCCCCTCCAGCGGATCGCCGGAGGCGCCCACGGCGGGGAGGGCGGCCTCGACCAGCTCGATGCCGAGCGGCTCGGCCCTGGTGCGCAGCACCGCCTTGGTCTGCGGCAGGGCGTCGGAGTCGACGACGAACGCCGCCCCTTCGCCCCGGCGGCCGGTGGCGCGGCGGGCCAATGTCATGGCCTCGGCGGCGGCCGTGGCCTCGTCCAGCAGGGAGGCGCCGGCGACGGGCAGGCCGGTCAGGTCGGCGACCATGGTCTGGAAGTTCAGCAGGGCCTCCAGCCGCCCCTGGGAGATCTCCGGCTGGTACGGCGTGTAGGCGGTGTACCAGCCGGGGCTTTCCAGCACGTTGCGGCGGATCACGGCCGGGGTGATGGTGTCGTAGTAGCCGAGGCCGATCATCGAGGTGAGCACTTGGTTGCGCCCGGCCAGCTCGCGCAGCTCGGCGATGACCTCGGCCTCGCCGGCGGCGGGCGGCAGGGCGAGCGGGGCGGCCGCGCGAATGTCCGCGGGCACGGCGGCGGCGAGCAGGCCGGCCGCCGAGGCGTGGCCCACGGTCGCCAGCATGCGCTCGCGGTCGGATTCGGACGGCCCGATGTGCCGGGCGGCGAAGGGCGGGCCGGTGAGCTCGCGCAGCAGTGAACGATCCGTCATGGGAGACCTCCAGGCGTACGGATGCCGGTCTCCCCCTCTGTCATCGGACCTGAGAGCTTCACCCCCAGGCGGACCTGGGAGCTTGCACCTTCGGTGTGACATGCCTGGCGGGCACGCCCGCTTTCCAGAGTCGCCTCGTCTGTGCGGTGCGGATGCCTGAGAGTTTCCGGGGAGGTTGCTCCTTCGGCGCCCCGGCCCGCCCCGCGCGCTGCGGAGCCGCCAAGGTCTCTCCCGCACAGGGTCGTCGGCCGTGTGCTCAGTAAAGTCTACCCGCGCGACGCGCTCCGAAAAGTGCCGCCCCGCGCGACGGCCTTCCGCACGGCCCCACGACCGCCCATCACACCGGTCCTGTGATGGGCCCTGCGTGTGCCTGGGCCTGCCTCCACGATGGGCTTGGCGGGCTCGCGCGGGTCAGCCGGTCCTGCGCACCCGTCTGCGCCGGGCGAGCTCATCGCCCGGGTGGTCGGCCACGTCCAAAGGGTCCGCGGCCTGTGCCCGTTCCCCCGGCAGCTCCGCCAGTGATCCCTCGACCTCGCGCCAGACCCGGCCGAGCGCGATGCCGAACACGCCCTGACCGCCCTGCAGCAGGTCGATGACTTCGTCGGGGGAGGTGCATTCGTAGACGCTCACCCCGTCGCTCATGAGCGTGATCTGGGCCAGATCGGCGACGCCCCGGTCGCGCATGTGCCGCACCGCCGTGCGGATCTGCTGCAGTGACACTCCGGTGTCGAGCAGGCGTTTGACGACCTTGAGCACGATGATGTCGCGGAAGCTGTACAGCCGCTGCGAGCCGGACCCGTGGGCGGGTCTGATGCTGGGCTGTACGAGCTCGGTGCGCGCCCAGTAGTCGAGCTGCCGGTAGGTGATGCCGGCGGCCGCGCAGGCGGTGGGGCCGCGATATCCGATGTCGTCGGGCAGCGCGGACGGCCGCTCGTCGAACAGCAGGCCCTGCTCGCCCGCACGCTCGCGCGCGGATTCGCGCTGCGCCGGGTCGTGCCGGCCGGCTGTCTTACCTTCGCCGCTGCTGACCGCCACGCGGACCTCCGGCTTTCTCTCATCCCACGGTCTGATCTGGGGGTTCATGAACTACAACCGTGGTTTCCCTTGCACCGTAGGACCGGGGCCATGCTCAGTCAACGATCCCGCCCGGCGCGTCGTGAAGCGTAAATACCCGAAATGGCGGCTACGCAAAGGCGTTGTGGCGGTGCTTCAGCCGGCCCGGCCGAAGTCCTCGGGCGTGATCGTGTCGAGGAACTCGCGGAACTTCTCCACCTCGTCCTCCTGGTCGTCGGGGATGGTGACCCCGCCCTCGCGCACGACGTCCTCGCTCGCGAAGATGGTGGCCCCCGTGCGCAGGGCCAGGGCGATCGAGTCGGAGGGCCGGGCGCTGACCTCTACGCCGTTGGAGAACACCAGGTCGGCGAAGAAGATGCCGTCACGCAGAGCCACGATGTTGACGGTGCGCAGGCGTACGCCGAGCGCCTCCAGCACGTCCTTGAAAAGATCATGCGTGAGCGGCCGCGGTGGCGGCTCCTCGGCCTGGGCGACCGCGATCGCCGTGGCCTCCGCCATGCCGATCCAGATCGGCAGATAACGCTCCCCGCTCGCCTCTTTCAACAGGACGATCGGCTGGTTTGACGGCATCTCGACGCGGACCCCCACGACCTCCATCTGCAACACGGGCGACTCCACACTCCTCGGTAGCTCAGCACTCCCTGTTCGTTCTCCGCGGGACCACGGTCTTGTCGTCCCCGGCTTTCCCGGCTCGGCTACCTCCCCCGCCGGTTACGATCCCCCTCCGCAAAGTGACCTGCGCCGCTTTTCAACCTAACACCCTTGACGGCATGAGTGCTCCATAGAGGACTTACCTCCCCAGAACACCGCGAACCCCCACACGCAGCAAAGCCGCGTGCAGATCAAGCAGCAGGCCGGACAGCTCGCGGGCCGACTCGTCGGCCTCGGCGGCGGCGCCCGGGGCGCGGCGGCGCAGCAGCGGGGCGAGGGTCTGCCCGATCAGGCCCGCCTCACGCTCCGCGGCCGCCCTGACCGAGCGCAGGTGCCTGGCGTGCAGCCCGAACCGCGCCAGCGCCCCCACACTGCGCGCGATCTCCAGGGCGTCGGTGTCGTAACGGCGGGCCACCGGGACGACCAGGCCGTAGTCCTCCAGCTCCGTGAGCGTCTCCTCGTCGATGCCGGCGGCCTCAAGCAGCTCCTCGCGGCTCAGCCGCACCGGCGGGGCGGGCGGCGCGTCGGGCACGGCCCGGGGGCCGCGCTGCAGGCCGCCGCCGTCGAGGTGATCCTTGATCACGCGCAGGGGGAGGTACCGGTCGCGCTGCGCCGTCAGGATGTAGCGGAGCCGCTCCACGTCGGCGTGGGTGAACTTGCGGTAGCCCGAAGGCGTGCGCTGGGGCTCGATGAGCCCCTCACCCTCCAGGAACCGGATCTTGGAGACCGTGACGTCGGGGAACTCCCCCTGCAGCAGGGCGAGCACCTCCCCGATGCTCATGTACGCCCGTGCGGCCGAGCCTGACATGCGGCCTCATGCCCCGCCGGGGCCGCGGTCGAAGAACACCAGCCGGAACTTGCCGATCTGCACCTCGTCGCCGCCCATCAGCCGGTGCTCCTCGATGCGCTCGCGGTTGACGTAGGTGCCGTTGAGGCTGCCGACATCGCGCACGGTGAACCCGCCGCCCCGGCGGTAGAACTCGGCGTGCCTGCGGGAGACGGAGATGTCGTCGAGGAAGATGTCGCTGCCGGGGTGGCGGCCGGCGGTGGTGAGGTCGCTGTCGAGCAGGAATCTGCTGCCCGCGTTGGGGCCGCGCATGACGACCAGGAGCGAGGTGCCCGGCGCCAGCTGCTCCACCTGCGCCCGATCGGGTGCCATGGTCTGGCCTGATTCAGCGTCGAGCGCCTCGATGCCCGCCAAGGAGATGGTCGAGGTGGTGTCCCCAGGGGTGTCACGGCTGAGCGGCGACCCGCATCTCGAACAGAAGCGGGCATCCTCGGGGTTGGCATGACCGCACTGCGTGCAGTAGACGCTGGGCATCGATCGGCTCGGCCTCCTACCGCGAAGTCGCGGCACCAAGACTATCGGCGGCGCGCCTCGCTTTTTCGCTACTAAGATTCCTTGGACTGCGAATGCCGCAACTTACGCTGATGAGGCGCAAAGGTCAAGATGGAATGGTCGACGGCGGTTGGTACGGTCCCAAAGGTACCGCCGAGCGGCCTGCAGGTCCATGCCGCCGCGCCGTTTCCGAGACGTTCCGGCGGGGGGCCCGAAACGCCGTCCCCATCGGGGTTTCCAGCATTCCATCAGGAAGCTCCGGCGGCCTGTTCCACCACCCTCGCCCACCGTTCGAGTAGCGCCTGGGCGGAGTCCACGTCGTCGCCCTCGGCCCACAGATGGGTGACCGCCTCGGCGGGGTCGGGCAGCACCAGCGCCCAGCTGCCGTCGTCGGCCACGACCCGTACGCCGTCGGTGGTGTCGAGCCGCTGCCCGTCGGCGGCCTCCACCACCGAGCGCATCACGGCGCCCTTGGCGGCCCACGGGGTGGGCACCGTGCGCTTGAGCAGCTTGGCCTCCGGAATGCGGGCGTCGATCTGGCTGAGCGACAGCCGGGTGCGCGCCACCAGGCCGAGCATCCGCAGGAACACCGCGAGGCCGTCCAGGGTCGGCGCGAACTCCGGCACGATGAACCCGCCGCGGCCGTCGCCCGCGAAGATCAGATCGGGGTCGGAGGCCGCGGCCGAGGTGAGGGCGTCGAGCGTGGTGGGGGTCCAGCGCACCTGCACGCCGTGGAACCGGCAGACCTGCTCGGCGACCCGTGTCGTGGTGACCGGCAGCGCGACCGTGCCGCCCTGCCGCTCGGCGGCCACCAGGTCCAGCACCACCAGCAGCGCCCGCTCCTCGCTGATCAGCTGCCCCATCTCGTCGACCAGCGAGACCCGCTCCCCCACCGGGTCGAAGCGCACCCCGAACGCCGCGCGCGACGACCCCACCAGCTCGGCCAGCCGCTGCAGGTCGCGGCGCCGCTCGGCCAGCGTCTCGGTGGGCGAGACGTCGTCGAGGCGGTTGTTGACGGTGAGCACGTCGACGCCGACCCGGCCGAGCAGGCTGGGCAGCACCAGCGACGAGGTGCCGCCGGCGCAGTCGACCACGACCTTCATACCAGCGTCGCGCACCCCGGTCATGTCGACGCAGCGCAGCAGGGCGTTGACGTAGGTGGAGACGGTGCGCGGCGGGAACCGCAGCTCGCCGATCTCGCCCGGGAACGCCCTGCGGTACTCCTGCCGGGAGAACACCCGCTCCAGCTTGCGCTGCGCGGCCTGCGACAGGTCGGCCCCGCCGGAGTCCATGAAGACGATGTCGACGCTCTGCGGGTCGCCCGGGGTGGTGCGCAGCGCGACCCCGCCGGCGACGTTCTCGGCGGCCGTGTGGAACCTGGTGAGCGGCAGCGGCGCGGCCTCCAGGTCCAGCACGTCGATCGCGCTGGCGGTGAGGGCGCTGATCACGGCCCGTTTGAACGCCCTGGCGGCCCTGGAGGTGTCGCGTGAGGTGACGACGGCGTCGCCCTTGCGCAGGGTCGTGGCGTAGGCGCTGGCGAGCCGCACGCACAGCTCCGGGGTGATCTCGACGTTGACGAGCCCCGACACGCCCCGCTGGCCGAACAGGCTGCGCTGGCCGCGCGACTCCCAGATGACGCTGGTGTTGACGACCGCGCCGGCCTCGACGGTCTTGAACGGGTAGATCTTGACGCCGGAGGAGACGTACGCCTCGGCCTCGATGACGCACTCGTCGCCGACGATCGCGCTCTCCTCGACGCGGGCGCCGGTCATGACGTCGGTGTTCTTGCCGACGACGCAGCCGCGCAGGTTCGCGCCGGGCCCGACGTACACGTTGTCGTGCACCACGGCGCGGTGCAGGAACGCGCCGCCCTTCACCACCACGTTGCTGCCGAGCACGGTGTACTCGCGGACCTCCGCGCCGGCCTCCACCTTCGCGTAGTCGCCGATGTACAGCGGGCCCTTCAGCACCGCCTCGGGGTCGATCGAGGCGCCCTCGGCGGCCCACACGCCGGGCGACAGCTCGAACGCGCCCAGATCGAGGCGCACCCTGCCCGACAGGGCGTCGGCCTGGGCCTTCAGGTAGCTTTCGTGGGTGCCGACGTCCTCCCAGTAGCCGTCGGCGACGTAGCCGTACAGCGGCGCGCCGCGCTCCAGCAGGCGGGGGAACACGTCGGCCGACCAGTCGACCGGCCGGTCGGTGGCCACCTCGTCCAGGACGCTCGGCTCCATGACGTAGATGCCGGTGTTGACGGTGTCGGAGAAGACCTGGCCCCAGGTGGGCTTCTCCAGGAAACGCTGCACCCGGCCCTGCTCGTCGACGATGATGATGCCGAACTCCAGGGGGTTCGGCACCCGCTTGAGGCCGATGGTGACCAGCGCGCCGTTCTCGCGGTGGAACCGGATCATGTCGGTGAGGTCGATGTCGGTGAGCGCGTCACCCGAGATCACCAGGAACCGGTCGTCGCGCAGCTTGTCGGCGGCGTTCTTGACGCTGCCGGCGGTGCCGAGCGGCACCTCCTCGGTGGCGTAGTGCAGTCTCATGCCGAGCTCGCCGCCGTCGCCGAAGTAGTTGCGGATCAGCGCCGCGAGGAACTGCACGGTGACGACCGTCTCGGTGAAACCGTGGCGTTTCAGCAACCGCAGGACATGCTCCATGATCGGACGATTGATCACGGGGAGAAGCGGCTTGGGCTGGTTGGCGGTCATCGGCCGCAGCCGTGTCCCCTCACCACCCGCCATCACGACTGCCTTCACGGATCACCCTCCGGTGCTCTTCACCTCACCACGTCCCTGACCTTGCCGCGCGACGCGCCCGCAGTGACGAGCCTGCGCGCCTGCGCCACGTACAACACCCCGGCCCACCAGTACAGACCTGTTCCCCAAAGGGCGAAGGCCCAGCCGAGCGCCCGCGCCGGCTCGGCGTACCATCCGTCGTGCCCCGCCAGGAACAGCAGCGGGAAGGCGTACAGGAGACAGGCGGTGGCCGCCTTACCGAGGAAGTGCACCGGCAGCGCGGGCCCATAGCCATATTTCCGCAAAATCGGGGGAATCCATAGTAGGAAGACGTCTCTGGCCACGACGGCGACGGCCAGCCACCACGGAATGATCTCGCGCAGGGTGAGGCCGACGAGGGTCGCCAGGATGTACAGCCGGTCGGCCAGCGGGTCGAGCAGCCGGCCGACCTTGCTCACCTGGTGCCAGGCACGGGCGAGACGACCGTCGAGCCAGTCGGAGACGCCGGCGAAGATGAGCACCAGCACCGCCCACAGGTCGGCCTCCGGGCCCAGCACGAGCCACAGGAACAGCGGCACGCCGAGCAGCCGCAGCAGGCTCAGCGCGTTGGGTATGGTCCACACCCTGTCTTCCGCCGCATCCACAGCCCCGACCCTATAGCGTGGCTCCTCGTGACGCCCGCGCGGGCGGCCGGGTGATCAGCCGGCGGCCTCCACCAGCGCCGTGAACAGCCGATGGTCGTCGCCCCGCTCCGGGTGCCACTGCACGCCCACGGCGAACCGATGGCCCTGCAACTCGATGCCCTCCACGATCTGGTCGTCGGCCCACGCCACGGCGAGCACGCCCGAGCCGAGCCGGTTCAGGGCCTGCTGATGGGCGACCGCGATCTCGGCGTAGTCTCCGATGGCCTTGCCGACGGCGCTCGACACGCTCACCTGGATGCGGTGCGGCTGGGCGGTGGTGCCGTGCCGGTCGTGCTTGACCACGTCGGGCAGCCACGGGATGAGCGTGCCGCCCTGGGCCACGTTCAGCACGTGCATACCGCGCGAGATGGCCAGGATCGGCAGGCCGGCCTGGATCGCCGCGCGCGTGATGGCCAGCTCGAAGAAGTCGCGGTGCGGCTGCGGCTCGTCCACGCGGTCGTCGCGCTCGGCGCCGTACGCCGACGGGTCGACCCCCACCCCGCCCGCCAGGATCAGCCCGTCAAGCCTGCTCAGGTAGTCGTCGATGCCGGCGACGCCGAGCGGCGGCAGGACCAAGGGAGCGCCACCGGCCTTCTCCACGGCGCGGGAGTAGGCGGGTGGTGACAGCACCGCCTCCCTGACCCAGGTACCCCAGCGGGCTGCTTCGAGGTAGGCGGTGATGCCGATCACTGGTCGGGGCATGGAATCTCCAGAGGTTCACGTGGTACCGCCACCAGTTCGCATTCGTGGCAAAACACCTCTCTGGTGGCATGCCCATCATGGCGCACAACGTTTGCCCAAGGGCACCTGTCCGCGCGTTTCGCCCGCCTCTGTTGCGCCACTCCGGGCCGCCGGTCCCCCGCGCGCCGCCGCGCGAGCGGCCCGCGATTCGCGTGCTCCGGCGGCCCCGTCCGAGGGCGGGACACCCGCCCGTCCGGGCGGTACCGGCCCGTCCGTAAACCCGCCGCGGAACGGACCGAAAGGAAAAGTGAATCTTTTTCGGCAATCCCCGTAATCCCTTATCAAGCCGATAACCGATAATTGGCACACGACTACCCAGCGTGGGATCAGCCTCTACATTGCACCGAATCGGTTGTCCGGCCGACCCGCCGATGAAAGAATTCAGCCGATCGGCTTCGCCGCCGGGAGCGGCGCAAGCGCATCACCGGCGGGCCGGGAGGCGAATACCGGAGAGCCGCGGTGATTTCCGATCAATAAAAGGATGTGATCCGATTCATGTCATTGAATCCGCGCCTGGTGAAGCAGAGTCTCCGGCTCGTGGAACCGGTCGTGGACCAGGCCACGGCGTTCTTCTACCGGCGGCTGTTCGGCGGGAGCCCTCACCTGCGCGACATGTTCCCTCCCGCGCTCGACATCCACCGCGATCGGCTGTTCCGGGCGCTCATCCGGGTCCTGCCGGCCCTCGACGGCCCGCACGCCCTCGCCGAGTACCTCGACCAGCTCGGCCGTGACCACCGCAAGTACGGCGTCATCCCCGAGCACTACACGTCGATCGGCAACACGCTGCTCGCGACGATCCGGCGCTTCGCCGCACCCGTCTGGACGGCCGAGACCGAGGCGGCGTGGGTCGCCGCGTACACCGCGGCGGCCAACCGCATGATCGACGCGGCCGACGCCCAGCCGGACGTCTCGCCCGTGTGGTGGCCGGCCGAAGTCGTCGGCCACGAACTGCGCACCGCCGACATCGCGGTGCTGACCCTGCGCCCGTCCCCCCGCCTGGACTACCGGGCCGGCCAGTACATCAGCGTGCAGACCAGGCGCTGGCCCCGGGTGTGGCGCACCTACTCGATCGCCAACGCCCCCCGGCCCGACAACACGATCAGCCTGCATGTGCGGGCCCGCCCCGGCGGGTGGGTGTCCACGTCGCTGGTGACCCGCACCCGGGTCGGCGACACGCTGCTGCTCGGCCCGCCCATGGGCACCATGGCCCCGCCCCGGCACGGCCGCGAGATCCTCGCGGTCGCCGGCGGCACCGGCCTGGCCCCGCTCAAGGCCATCATCGAGGACGTCATCGGCACCGGCCACAGTCCCGGCGTCCACCTGCTCTACGGCGCCCGCAGCGCCGCCGACCTGTACGACCTGACGGACCTCACCCGCATGGCCCACGACCGCCCCTGGCTGCGCGTGCTGCCCATCGTGTCCGAGCAGCGCGGGTACGGCGGCGTGCGGGGGCGGCTGCCCGACGTCGTCGAGGGCCTCGGCTACTGGGCCGGGCACGAGGTGTTCGTCTGCGGCCCCGACCCCATGGTCCACGAGACCATCCGCCGGCTGAAGCGGGCGGGCGTCCCGGTCGCCCAGATCCACCAGGACATCGTGCAGGGCGAACCCTGAGCCCGGCGATCACACGCGGCGGCAGGCGAGCCGGGGAGCCGTGCGGACTTCGGAAGATCACGCCGGGCGAACCCCGCTGACCTGGGGCTTCGTGGGCATTTCTCGCAGACCCCGGCGCTCCGCCCGGCAACGTGACACGATGAGGCCGATCGGCGCCGCAGGAGCGCCGGGTCCGGGGAGGAGTGGGCTGATCCATGGCCAAGCCGGTCACCTTGGTCACGTTCGTCCTGCCCAGCGCCCTGCGGCACTGGGCCGACGGGCGGACGCAGGTCCGGGTGTTCGCCGTAGCCGACACCGAGGACGAGCCGCCGACCCTCGGCGCGGCCCTCGACACCCTGAGCAAAGTACGACCCGGGCTGGAGCGCCGGCTGCGCGACGAACTCGGCGGCATCCGCCCGCACATCACCATGTTCGTGTGCGGCGAGAACGCCCGGCGGCTCGGCGGGCTCGACTGCGCGCTGCCCCCGGCGGCCGAGATCTACGTGCTGCCCGCGCTGGCCCGCGTGTGAGCCGACCGGTCAGACCTTGCGCCAGCCCGGAATCCAGGCGCCGTTCTCGACGACATAGTCGCCGAACAGGGCAGGCGCCTCGGCCTTCATCAGCTCCCCGATGCGCTGGAACACCAGGCGGATCTCCTCCTCCGCGCCCTCGGCGGTGCGGGCCTCGATCGTGTGCCGCAGGGCGCGCACGTTGGCCGTCCAGACCAGGCCGGTGGCCACCCCCTCGGGCGCGAAGCGGCGCATGAACGACGTGCGGTGCTTCTTCTCCGCGAACGTCACCCCCTCCTCGTCGAGCCCGAAATGGCTCGCCATCCACTGCTGGAACTCCTCCATCTGATCCAGCAGCGCGGTGGCCCGCTTCATCAGCTCGGCGTCCTCGCGGGCCCACTCGGGGAACCAGAACGGGATGTCGGTCAGCCGCACGTAACGCAGCGACTCCTGGGAGATGGCCACGCCGGGGCGATGCCGCACGAGCTCGTGGGTGAACACCCGGCTGGTGTTGTGCAGCACGAAGCTGAAACTGATGTGCTCCAGCACCGAGCCGTGGGCGCTGGCCAGGATGTTGCGGAGGTACTTCTCCTGGTCGGTGCGGATCCTGGCGACGTTTGCGTTCAGACCGGGCTCGAACGAGCGGTAGCACAACCGCCCGGCGAACTCGGCGAGGTTCTGGGCATCGTAGGAGGCACCGCGCCGGGCATCGTCGAGATCGTCGAGATCGCCCCGGTCGATGCGCTCCAGCCAGCTCTCGCCGCCGATCTCCCGCAGGTAGCGGGCCAGCTCGTCGTAGTCGACCTGAGGACGCGCGACCAGAAAGACCTCGGGTTCGACGCTGCGCATGGTTCACTCCCAGAGCGGATGGAACGGGTGTCGCCCTAGCAAACCACATCGGGGGCCGGGCCGCCCTGCGCGGGCACGCGGTAGACGCGCCGCGCGTTACCGGCCCCGACCATGTGGGCGATCCGCGCGGCGTCGGCGGCGGCCCACTCGCCGTCGGCGATCCGTGCGGCGAGCACACGGGCCAGCGCCCGCCGGTGATACAGCGCCCCGAGATGGCACAGCTCGGCCGGACCGCGACGGCCGCTGCCGAACAGCACCTTGTGGAACGGCGCCGACTCCAGCAGCTCCGCGAGGACCGCCGGCGAACCGGCCGCGGTGTGGGCGAGCGCCGGCCCCACACCGACGTACACGTGCGGAAAGACCGCGGCGAGATACGCGGCCTCCCGGTGGAACGGGTAGCAGCGCAGCAGCAGCACCGGCACCCCGAGCGGCGCCACCGCGCGGATGAACCCCGTGAGCAGCGCCGGATCACAGCGGTGCGGGTCCAGGCCCGGGCCGCCGAGCCCGGTGGGGAACTGCAGGGGCAGGCCGCGCTCACGGGCCACCTCGACACCCGTCCACAGCAGGTGGCGCAGCAGCACCGGGTCGGTCAGCGGCTCCCCCGGAGCCGCGAGCCGCCGCCCCGCCGCCGCGATGACGGCCCCCCGGGCCGGCCGGCCGGGGTCGAAGCCGAGCCCGTGCCGGCACCCGATGACCGACTTCAGCCCGGCCGCACCTGCGGCCCGGGCCGACAGCTCGGCGTGCAGCGCCCCAAGGTAACCGGCGGCGGACGGACCCCGCGCGGCCACATCGTGCTCGACCTGCTCCAGCCGCACGATCTCGCCGACGGTCGCCCCGGCGGCGCGCGCCATCTCATCCGGCGCGAGCAGCATGCCCTGCCCAGCATCACCCCCGCCCCGCCCGGCACCGTTCGCGGAGACACCGCTCATGGGGGCACCGCCCGTGGGAGTGAGGGCACCGCCCCTGGGGGCACCGCCGCCGGCCGCACCGCCCGCGGGGGCACGGTTCCTGTCGGCACCGCTTCTGCCCGCACCATGGGTGTCGGGACCGCTGGACCGGGTGCCCGGCCGCCCGGTCCCGTGCCCCGCGACGTTCGCCCCGGGCGTGTCCGATCGGCCCACCGGCGCCGAGCCGGAGACCGCCCGCCCGACGCGAGCCAGGCCCGCCTCGGCCGCTGCGGCGGCCGACAGCGGGGCGAGTCCCGTGACGCCCGCTTCTGCGCCCGCCGCTCCTGACCCGACCGCTCGTGAACCGTCTGCTCCTGAACCGGCCGCTCCCCGACCGGCCGCTCCCCGACCGGCCAGGTCGGTATCGGCCGAACCCGTGTCGACCAGGAAGGTGGCGATGCCGGCCCGCGACAGCAGCCTTCGGTTGACCTCGGCCGCGCCGAGCTCGGCCCGCCTGGCGAGGTAGATCGTCGGCGGCGCGTGCGGCTCCAGGTCGAGCACCGGCGCGCACCAGCGGCGGATCGCCGCTCCGGCCGGCGTATCGAAATGCGTGGTGCCCGGCGGTGCGGGAGCGGCCGACTCGGTGATCAGCAACTCGAACGCCTGCCGCGTCACGTCATCGCGCCGCACCCCGTAGCAATGGTGATCAAAGAGAGGGGCGAGCAGCGCCTCCTCGACAACGCCCGGCAGCGCCACCGGCAGTACGTCATCGCCCCGCATCGCTCACCTCGCCGTCCTCCCCGCATCCGCCCCGGCCCCAGCACCGGCCGGCCCCCCACGGCTCACCCCGCCGTCCTCCCCGCATCCGCCCCGGCCCCGGCGCAGACCGGCCTCGGCATCGGCCACCCGGCACCTCCCCCACATCCGGCCGGTCCCCGGCACGGACCGGCCCCCACCGATCACCCCGGCACTTCCCCCGCATCCGGCCCGGGCCGACGGAGACCGGTGGCGTCGAGGGTGCGACGCGACCCCGCCCGGCGGCGGGTTCGGCTCCGATCGAGCTCTTCCGGTGGCCGCCCGGGCGGCACCGGAGGGGGGGGCGCCCACCGGCGGCACGGGGCGGCCGTCGATGCCGGGGCCGGGCCTCGGCGCGGGCGCGCTCCGGCACGGAGCCGATGCCGGTGTCGATGCCGGACTCTACGCGGGTGCCGGTGGCGGGGGCCGTGGGTAGGCCGGGACTTTACCGAGTGCTGGTCAGCGGGCGGTGGTGCGGCAGAGGCGGAGCACGTTGGCCACGATGTGGAGGCCGGCGCCGCCCTCGGTCGTCAGGATCGACTCGGGGTGGAACTGGACGGCGAAGCGGCGGGCGGCGACGTCCTCGATGGCCATGACCGCGCCGTCGGGGGTCTCGGCGGTCACCTGGAAGCCCGTCACCCCGGCGCGCTTGGCGTGCAGGGAGTGGTAGCGGGCGGCGGTGAACTCCTCGGGCAGCCCGTCGAGCAGGGCGCTGTCACCGAGGCGGCGGACCCGGCCGCGCTTGCCGTGCTCGGGGTACGGCAGCAGCTCCAGTGAGCCGCCGGCCTGCTCGACCATCGCCTGCAGGCCGAGGCACACCCCGAAGACCGGCAGCTTCCGGCGGTAGAGCTCTTCGATGAGCGGGGCCGTGCCGAAGTCGGCCGGCCAGCCCGGGCCGGGTGACAGCACGACGAGGTCGGGGCCGATCTCGTCGAGTTTGGCCACCGGGAACCCGTGGCGCAGCGTGGTCACCTCGGCGTCCTGGCTGCGGAAGTAGCCGGCGAGGGTGTTGACGAAGGAGTCCTCGTAGTCGACGAGCAGCACCTTCAGCCCGTCGCCGGGCCCGGCGGCGGCCTGCCGGCCGGGCGCGCCCTCGGCGGCGGCCTGCCGCGCGGGCTCGGCGGTTTCGCGGTCCACCGCGGCGAGGGCGCGCAGCAGCGCGCTCGCCTTGAGCTCGGTTTCGCGTTCTTCGGCGGCGGGGTCGGAGTCGAACAGCAGCGTGGCCCCGGCCCGCACGGCCGCGACGCCGTTGCGGATCTGCGCGGTGCGCAGGGTCAGCCCGGTGTTCATCGAGCCGTCGAAGCCGAGGTAACCGACGGCGCCGCCGTACCAGCGGCGGGTGGTGGCCTCGTGCTCCTCGATGAACCGCATGGCCCAGGTCTTGGGGGCGCCGGTGACGGTCACGGCCCACATGTGGGTGAGGAAGGCGTCGAGCGCGTCGAAGCCGGGCCGTAGCCTGCCTTCGATGTGGTCGACGGTGTGGATCAGCCGGGAGTACATCTCGATCTGCCGGCGGCCGATCACCCGTACGCTGCCGGGCACGCAGATGCGCGACTTGTCGTTGCGGTCGACGTCGGTGCACATCGTCAGCTCCGACTCCTCCTTCACGGAGGTGAGCAGTGTGCGGATCGCCTCGGCGTCCTCGACGGGGTTGTCGCCGCGGGCGATCGTGCCCGAGATGGGGCAGGTTTCGACCCGGTCGCCCTGGACCCTGACGTACATCTCCGGCGACGCGCCGACCAGGTGCTCGCCGTCGCCGAGGTTGAACAGGAACTCGTACGGCGCGGGGTTGCCCGTGCGGAGCCCGCGGTAGAAGGCCACGGGGTCGGCGCACCGCGAGTAGAACATCTGGCCGGGGACGACCTCGAACAGGTCGCCGCGGGCGAACCGCTCCTTGGCGGCCGCCACGACCTTGGCGTAGCCGCCCTTTTCGGGGTTGGCCGGGATCGACTCGGGCGGGGGCGCGAGCGGGAGGTGCTCGCCGGTGCGTTCGAGGCCGTGGGTGGAGACGCCGTCGACGGTGAACTCGTAACGGAATTCCTTGCTGGTCTCGCGCTTGCGGTCGATCACCGTGATGCGGTCGGGCAGGTGCAGGACCAGGTCGCGCTGGTCGGCGGGGCGGGTGAGGACCTGCCGGATCGGCTCGAACTGGAAGGCCAGGTCGTAGCCGAAGGCGCCGTACAGGCCGAGGTGGCCGTCGGGGCCGGAGAACGCGCCGATGATCTCGCGGATCGCGGTGAAGACGGTGGGGCGGCGGCTGCGCATCTCCTCGGGGAGGATGTCCTCGCTCTCGGGGATGTGCACCTCGATCACGTCGGCGGGGCCCTCGTCGGCGCCGGGGGCCTGGCGGGTGGGTTTGCCGGCGGCGAGCAGGCACGAGGCGACGACGGGGAGCACGACCTTGCCGCGGTCGTTGAGCGCGCGCGCGGAGATGACGCGGCCACGCGCGACGATCTCCAGGCACGGGTCGACGTACGCCAGGTGCCACCGGCTGTAACGTCCGGGGTACTCCATGCCGGAGGACAGCACGCCGCCGCGCCGCTCCCCCAGCGCCCCGACGATCTCTTCGAGCACCGTCTCGGGCACGTCGGAGGTGGTCACCTCGACGCCGACGCCGCCCGCGGTGGTATATCCGCTCGTCTCCACTGGGATCTCCGCCCCTCTTGATCATTATCAGGCCCAGGGGGCGGGAACATGAAAGGCCACCTCCCCGGGCGGCCTTCTTCTCACACTGCTGTATGCGAATCGGCGCCGCCTAGAAGCGGCGCCACCACTGACTGCCGGAGCATCGACGTGGAATTCGCATGCGGCAGATGGTAGCGAGCAGGATGCGAAGTCGGCAACATGACGCGCGGCTGCCGTTCGCCGCCCGATATCTGCCGTTCGCCGGTTCTGTGACTGACCGTAAACGCGCCCGAAACTACACTGCCGATCGCGGATTGACCAGCTCTGTCGTACCCGTCAGACAGGGTGTTTTTGATCCGCCTTGCACAGATGCCGGGGGAGCGTGGTCGGCCGGGGACGATCAGGTTCCCCCTGTTCGCCCCTACAGGAGCCGTGTTGACCAGTACCGACAACGACAAGCCGCCGAGCGAGCGGCCCGACGAGATCGTGCCCGCGGCCACCCCCGCGCGAAGCGATCGCAGCCCGTGGAACTGGCTGCTGCTCGTGCCGATCGTGCTACCCCTTATCACCCCCCTGTACAACTCCGACAGCCCCCGGCTGCTGGGCTTCCCCATGTTCTACTGGCTACAGATCGTCTTCATCGCCGTCGGCGTCGGCTGCACCACCGTCGTCTACCAGATGACCAAGAAGCGTGGTGGCCGATGAGCGCCCACATCACCGAGATCGTCATCTTCTCGTTTCTGTTCCTCGCCGTCAGCGTCCTGGGGTTCGTCGCGGCCCGCTGGCGCGCGAACGGCACCGACCTGGCCAGCCTGGACGAGTGGGGGCTCGGCGGTCGCACGTTCGGGTCGTGGATCACCTGGTTCCTGGTGGGCGGCGACCTCTACACGGCGTACACCTTCGTGGCGGTGCCGGCGCTGCTGTTCGGCGCCGGGGCCATGGGATTCTTCGCGCTGCCGTACACCGTCGTCATCTATCCGATGGTGTTCCTGTTCATGATCCGGCTCTGGTCGGTCTCGCACGTGCACGGTTTCGTGACACCGGCCGACTTCGTGCGGTCCAGGTTCGCCTCGCCCACGCTCGCGCTGCTCATCGCGATCACCGGGATCGTCGCCACGATGCCGTACATCGCCCTGCAGCTCGTCGGCATCGAGGCGGTGCTGAAGACGATGGGCGTGACCGGCAGCGGCCTGGCCGCCGACCTGCCGCTGATCATCGCGTTCGCGATCCTGGCCGCCTACACCTACCAGTCGGGGCTGCGGGCGCCGGCGTTGATCGCGTTCGTCAAGGACATCCTGATCTATCTGGTGATCATCGTCGCGATCATCTACATCCCCGCCAAGCTCGGCGGCATGGACGCGATCTTCGACAAGGCGCAGGCCAAGTTCGCGGCCAGCCCCTCGCCCGGCGACGGAATCCTGCTGAACTCCAACAACCAGCTGCAGTACATCACCCTGGCCCTCGGCTCGGCCATGGCGCTGTTCCTGTACCCGCACAGCGTGACCGGCGTGCTGGCGGCGCGGAACCGCAACGTGATCAAGCGGAACATGGCGGCGCTGCCCGCCTACAGCTTCGTGCTCGGGCTGATCGCGCTGCTCGGGTACATGGCCATCGCGGCGGGCATCACGCCGATCGTCAGCGACGGCAAGCCCGACGCCAACACGATCGTGCCGCAGCTGTTCGACAAGATGTTCCCCGACTGGATGGCCGGGGTGGCGTACGCGGCGGTGGGCATCGGCGCGCTGGTTCCGGCGGCCATCATGTCGATCGCGGCGGCCAACCTGTTCACGCGCAACATCTACCGGGAGTACTTCCGCAAGAACGCCACCGACGCGCAGGAGGCCCGGGTCAGCAAGATCGCCTCGCTGGTGGTGAAGATCGGCGCGGTGCTGGTCATCCTGCTCATCGACCCGCAGTTCTCCATCGACCTGCAGCTCATCGGCGGTGTGATCATCCTGCAGACGCTGCCGTCGGTGGCCCTCGGCCTGTACACCCGGTGGTTCCACCGGTACGGGCTGGTGGCCGGCTGGGTCGCGGGCATGGTGGCCGGGATGCTGATGCTGTACAACATCCCCAACCCGGCGACGCACCGCGCCCACTTCGGCGGCTCCGCCTTCTCGCTGTCCAACCTCGGGTTCGACACCAAGATGACGCTCTACGCGGGCTTCCTCGCCCTGATCGTCAACGTGGTCGTCACCGTCGCCGGCACGCTCATCGCACGCGCCGCCAAGGCCGCCGAGGGCGTGGACGGCACCCGGCCCGCCGACTACACCGTCGACCAGGGCGACCCCAAGGTTCGTGAGGTCGAGCAGCCCGCCGGCGCCTAGCCGACCGGTTCGCCACGCCGGCCGGGCGTGGGCGGCTCACCGCGTCAGGGCCGCGGTCACACCGGATCTTCCGGCCACGGTGACCGCGGCCCTTTCGTGTGCGTGCGTGTCCGGACGGCTCCCCAGGGTCACCCGGAGGATCTAGGATTGGCGGGTTCCATCGTTCTCCGCGGCGCCCTCGTGTGTCCCCGGAGGCTTCCCCCTGGCTCGATCGAACCCCAATGGCGAGGTGGCAGTGGCCGGTAGCAGCGATCGGTGGTGGGCGGGTGACCTGCCCATGGATACGATGGGGTTCGCCGGGCATGAGGCCCGGCTCGCCACGCTGCAGCGGCTGCTGACCCAAGGGCCCACGGGCGGGCCGGTGACCCTGACCGGCATCGCCGGCATCGGCAAGACCCGGCTCGCGCTGCGCGTCGCGGGTGCGCTGCGGCCCCGGTTCGAGCACGGCGCCTGGTTCGCCGACCTGGCCCGGCTGCGTGACCCCGCCCTGCTCGCCGGCTGCCTCATCCGGGTCTTCCATGGGCAGGATCACGGCGCACGCCCCGCCGCCGAGACGCTCACCGCCCACCTGGCCCATCGGCGTGCCCTGCTGGTGCTCGATCACTGCGACGACTTCGCGGCCGAATGCGCCCGGCTGCTCCCCGGCCTGCTCGCCGCCGCCCCCGGGCTGCGCGTCCTGGCGACCGCCGCACGGCCGCTCGGCGTGCCGGGCGAGCACGTCGTCGAGGTGCCGCCCCTCACCACGCCGACCGCCGGAGAGCCGAGCCGAGCCGGGGAGCCGGACCGGAAGCCGGGCTCCGAGACGATGGAGATGTTCACGTTGCTCGGCCACGGGCCGGCCGAACCGACGGGCGGCGGGCCCGCCCTGCCGGCGCTCGCCGAGCTGGGCCGACGCCTGGGCGGGATCCCGCTGGGTGTGTCGCTCGCGGCCGGTCGGCTCCGGTCGTGCTCCGCCGACGAACTGCTGCCGAGCCTGGCCGCCCACGTTCCCCCGCCTCCACCGACCGGCGGCCCCTCAGGCGATGCTTCCGGCGACACCTCGGGTGGGGGTGCCGACGGGGCGGCAGGCACCGTGCCGGCAGGCACCGTGCCGGGTGGTTCCGTGCCGACCGATACCGTGCCGGATGGTTCCGTGCCGGGCGGTTCCGTGCCAGGCCACGCGGACCGGCTGCGGGCGATCCTGGACTGGGCGTACGAGCGGTGCGACCCGGACGAGCGGCTCCTGTGGGCGCGGCTGTCGGTGTTCGCGCCGGGCTTCGACGCGGCCGCGGCCGAGCATGCCTGCACCGAGAGCAGGCTGCGCCAGGTGCAGATCGGGCCCATCCTGGACCGCCTGGTGTCGGCGTCGATCGTGGAGCGGCTCGACGACAGTGAGGGGACGCGCTACCGGCTGCCCCGCGCCGTCGCCGACTACGGCAGGGAACGGCTGCGCGCCCTCGGCGAGGAGACGACCCTGCTGCAGCGGCACCGGGACTTCTACCTGCGCCGGGTCAGGGACGGCGAGGAGGCGTGGCCCGGCGGGCGGCAGGTCGCCTGGTACCGCTGCCTGAACCGGGACCTGCCGAACATCCGCGCCGCCGTGGCGTTCTGCCTGCACCGGCCGGCCGAGCATCTCGCGGGGCTGATCCTCGTCTCGTCGCTGTGGTACTTCTGGAGCTCCGCCAACCTGTTCCGGGAGGGCCGGCATTACCTCGATCTGCTGCTGCGGGTGGTGACCGCGCCCTCGGCCGCCCGCACCAAGGCGCTGTGGGTGTGCGGAGGGCTGGCGGCGATGCAGGGCGACTTCGCCTACGCTTCGCGGCGGGCGGCCGAGTGCGTCACCAGGGCCGAGGCCGAGCGCGACGCGACCGCCGCGGCCTACGGCACCCAGGTGGCGGGCACGGTGGCGCTGCTGGACGGCGACGCCGCCTTGGCCATCTCCCGTCTGAGCAAGGCCATCGGCCGGCATCGGGCGCGGGGCGAGCTGAGCCCCGGGCTGATGCTGGGGCTGCCGCAGCTGGCCGCCGCCTACGGCGCCGTGGGGCAGACCGCCGGGGCGCGGGCGCTGCTGACCGAGTGCGCTTCGGTGTGCGACGAGCGGGGCGAGCTGTGGGCGCGCGGGCACACGTTGTTCGTGCTCGGCCGCGTCGCCTACGCCGATGGCGACATCGACGAGGCGTGGACGCACGTCCGGCTGTCGTTGCGCATCAAGCGGCTGTTCGACGACGTGCCCGGCATGGCGCGTTGCCTGGAGCTGCTGGCGTGGGTGGCGGCGGGTCAGGGCAACGCGGAGCGGGCGGCCCGGCTGCTCGGCGCCGCGGTCGAGATCGGCGGTGTGCCGGGCCAGTCCCGCTCGCCGGGTCTTTCGGAGCGGCACCGGTGCGAGCGGCGCGTGCGGGAGTCGCTCGGTGACGCCACGTACGAGTCGGTGGCGGCGGAGGGGGCACGGCTGGCCATCAGCGACGCCATCGCGTACGCCCTCGGGGAGGAGTTCCCGGTCTGACAAAACGGCAGATCACGGACGTTTCAGCCAGCAGATACGGGCAAGTCACAACGAACGGCTGAAATGGGAGGAAGATATGGAAGCGGTGATCGCGTTGCGCCTCCCGCGTGACCCCGCGAGTGTCCCGGTGATCAGACACATGGTCGATTGCGCGCTCTGCGTGGCCGGTGTCGACAAGCCGATTCGTGACGACATCCGGCTCATGCTGACGGAGGCGTGCTCCAATGTCGTCATCCACGCGCTGGGCACCGACGAGTACGACGTCAGCGCCGACGTGTTCGAGGACCGGTGCGTCATCCAGGTGATGGACGCCGGGGAGGGTTTCACCGCGGACGTGGCCGCGTCGGTTTCGCTGCTCGCCGAGCACGGCCACGGGTTGCAGATCATGCGGGCGCTGGCCGATGAGATCCGGTTGACCAACTATGAGGACAACGGCGCGGTCGTGTGTCTGGAGAAGTCGCTGCGCTACGGCTCCGGGGCACCGGGCCGGATTTTGCCCAGGGCGAACGGCAGCCTGCCGCACCAGGAGACCGGGTCGCCCGACGGCGCGCAGCGGACCCCGCCCAGGCAGGTCCGGCGGCCGATCGGGTGCCGGTGCGAGGTGAGATGACTCCTCGCGCGGAGGGCCCCTGCCGCACCGGCGACGCCGATCAACCGATGCCGGCGCGCCGCAGGATGTCGGGGATGCCCTGCTCGTAGCCGATGGCCATGATATGGACGCCGTGGACGCCGGGGATCTCGCGCAGGCGCCCGATCAGTTCCACGCAGAGGCGCACGCCCTCCTCGGCTATGTCGGGGGCGGCGCGCAGCCGGTCGGCGACGTCGCCGGGCACCGTGACGCCCGGCAGGTTCGCGCTCATGTGCTCCAGGGCGCGTAAGGACCGGATGGGGCCCACGCCGGCGATGATGTGACAGCGCCGGTCGAGCCCGAGCTCGCGCACCTGCTCCATCCACGCCGCGAAGGCCGGCACGTCGAACACGAACTGGGTCTGCGCGAACTGTGCGCCGGCGTCGGCCTTCTTGGTGAGCCGGGCCGTCGCGCCCGGCGCGAAGGGGTTCTCGACCGCGCCGAGGCACCAGTCGGGGGCGGGCTCGACCTCGCGGCCCGACAGCAGGCGATGCTCGTCGCGCAGGGCGCGGGCGGTCCTCAGCAGTTCCAGGCTGTCCAGGTCGAACACCGGGGTGGCGTCGGGATGGTCGCCGCCGCTCGGATGGTCGCCCGTCATGATGGTGATGTTGGGGACGCCGAGGGCACCGGCCGAGATGAGGTCGGACTGCAGCGCGATGCGGTTGCGGTCGCGGCAGGTGACCTGCATGACGGGTTCGATGCCCTCGCCCAGGGCGATGAGGCTGCCGGCCCAGCTGCTCAGCCGAACGTTGGATCCCTGGTTGTCGGTGATATTGACCGCGTCGACGAGGCCGCGCAGTGGTTTCACCTTGTCGCGGATCACGCCGGGATCGGCCCCTCGCGGAGGGCTGATCTCGGCCGTGACCGCGAACGCGCCCGAATCAAGTCGGTCGCGAAGTCTGCTCATCCCAGCCCCGGATTGTCGTAGTCAGCGCCGGGATCAGGCTATCAGCCGATGATCAGAGAGCGTCAGCCCCAGACCTCCTGCGCCGTTTCGACGATGAGCCGCAGCTTGGCGACCTGCTCTTCGCGCGACAGCACGTTGCCTTCGACCGTGGACGAGAACCCGCACTGCGGCGACAGGCACAGCTGGTCGATGTCGACGTACTTGCTGGCCTCCTCGATGCGCCGCTTGAGCATGTCCTTGGACTCCAGCGCGCCGCGCTTGGTGGTGACCAGGCCGAGCACCACCATCTTGTCGCGCGGGACGTACCGCAGCGGCTCGAAGCCGCCCGAGCGCTCGTCGTCGTACTCCAGGAAGAAGCCGTCGACGCCCAGCTCGCCGAACAGCGCCTCGGCGACGAAGTCGTAGCCGCCCGACGCCGCCCAGGACGAGCGGAAGTTGCCCCGGCACATGTGGGTGGTGATGCGCATGCCCTCGGGGCGGCCGGCGATCGCCGCATTGATCTGCTTGATGTACCGCAGGTGCAGGTGCTCGGCGTCCTCGCCGCGTTCGGCGATCTGGGCCCGCTGCGCGGGGTCGTTGAGGTACGCCAGGCTGGTGTCGTCGAACTGCAGGTACGTGCAGCCGAGTTCGCCGATGCGGCGCACCTGCTCGGCGTACACCGCGGCGAGGTCGGCCCAGAACTCCTCGATGTCGGGGTAGACGGCGCGGTCGATCGAGGCCGGGCCGCCACGGTAGTGCACCATGTTCGGCGACGGGATGGTGAGCTTCGGCGTGTTCGTGGTGACGTGTTCCTTGAGGAACGTGAAGTCGTCGCCGAAGATCGTCTCGTTGAGGTGCAGGCGTTCGCCGATGTGCAGCGCCGCCGGGGCGAACTCTATCTGGCCCTCCTCGTTGCGGAAGCTGACCTTGATGTTGCCCGGCGCCTGGCTGATGCCCCCGATACGGTAGATGAAGTCCATGTGCCAGGAGGCGCGGCGGAACTCTCCGTCGGTCGCCGTCTGCAGGCCCACCTCCTCCTGCATCCGCACGACGTCCTTGATCGCTTCGTTCTCGATCTCGCGCAGCGCCTCCGCGGTGATGCGACCGGCGGCGAAGTCATCGCGTGCTCGCAGCAACTCGGGCGGCCGCAGCAGGCTGCCCACGTGATCGGCTCGGAACGGGGGTGTTGTGCGCATGATTCGGGTCGTCTCCTCGTTGAGGTCGTCCAGCTCGTCAAGCATGCCGAACCACGCTCGGGATGGGAAGAGGGAGATCATCTGCCGGAAGTGAAAGTTGCACGATGGGAGACGGTGTGCGCGCAGGCCATGCGGCACGTCGCGCGGGGAGCGCTTTCCGAGCCGCGAGATCGATTCCTAGCATCCTCGCACCGGCTACAGGAGGTCGATCATGTCCGTGACGCGCGCAGCGCCCACCGTGCCGAGACCCGGGTGGCCCTGGGGCGCCCGCAGGAGCCCGCTGGGGGCGCTCGTCACCGTGCTGCTCATGGTGGCCGCCGCGTGCGCCTACGCCGTCGCCGGGCCCGCCGCGCCCGCGCACGCGGCGACGGTCCGCATCATGCAGCTCGGCGACTCGATCACAGGCTCGCCGGGCTGCTGGCGGGCGCTCCTGTGGAACCGGCTGCAGGACGCCGGCTACACGGACATCGACTTCGTCGGCACGCTGCCGCCGCAGGGCTGCGGGGTGCCGTACGACGGCGACAACGAGGGCCACGGCGGGGCACTGGTGACGACGGTCGCCGACCAGAACCAGCTCGTGGGCTGGCTGTCGGCGACGCACCCTGACATCGTGATGATGCACTTCGGCACGAACGACGTGTGGAGCAACCGCTCCACCGCGACGATCCTCGCGGCGTACGACAAGCTCGTGGACCAGATGCGGGCGAGCAATCCGGACATGCGCATCCTGGTGGCGCAGATCCTGCCGATGAACCCGAGCAGCTGCCCCGAGTGCGGGCAGCGGGTCGTCGACCTGAACGCCGCTATCCCGGCGTGGGCGGCGGGCAGGTCGACCGCGCGGTCGCCCATCACCGTGGTGGACCAGTGGACCGGGTTCGACACCGCGACCGACACCGGCGACGGCGTGCACCCGAACGCCTCCGGTGACCAGAAGATGGCCGACCGCTGGTACCCCGCGCTGGTCGCCGCGCTGACGGGCGTGACGCCCACGGCCACCCCGACGGTCACGCCCTTTGTGACCCCGACCGTGACCCCCACCGTGACCCCGACCGTGACGCCGACGGTCACCCCGACCGTGACCCCGACGGCCGCCACCGGATGCACGGCCACCTACACGATCGTCAACCAGTGGTCCGGCGGGTTCCAGGGCGAGGTGCGGGTCACCGCCGGGGCAGCCGCGATCACCGGCTGGACGGTGACGTTCGGGTTCTCCGCCGGGCAGCACGTGAGCCAGGCCTGGAGCGCGAACGTCACGCAGAGCGGAGACGTCGTGACGGCCACGAACATGAGCTGGAACGGCGCCCTGGCCGCCCACGCGTCCACGACGTTCGGCTTCATCGGCGGCTGGACCGGCGGCAACCCGGTGCCCGCCGTCACCTGCACCGCCACCTGACCGGGATCGGCGGGTGATCAGTCGGATCGGCCCTGATCACCGAGGGCACCGCCGACGCGGTCCCCGTACACGTTTCCGCCGCCGCGCAGCTCCCGGTCCGCCTCGCCCCCGGCCGCCGGCGCGGTGGCCGGCACGGCGCCGGGGGCCGCGCGGCGGGGCGTGGCCAGCAGGGCCGCGACCGCGCCGATCAGGCTCATCGCGATCGCGAAGCCGAACACCACGGTGAGGCCGTCGGTGAACGGGCCGGTGATCAGATGCGGGAAGAAGCTCCGGCCGGTCAGGTACGACGCGTGCGCGGGGTCGATGTGGTCGAGCACCTGGGGGCCGAGCACCGACCGCATCGGGTTGTAGCCGAGGAACGCCGCGAAGAGCACGGCGATCGGAGGCAGGCTCGCCACGGTCCGGGCGGCATCGTCCGGCACCTGCTGGGCGGTGAGCCCGGCGTACATGGTGTCGGGCAGATGCGCCGACAGGCCGGCCACGATGAGGGAGAACGTCAGGCCGATCGACAGCACCATGGAGGCGTTCTGGAACGTGGTGTTCATGCCGCCGCCCACGCCGCGCTGGTCGGCGGGCAGGCTGTTCATGATGTCGGCCCGGTTGGGCGAGGAGAACAGGCCCGAGCCGATGCCGTAGAGCAGCAGCAGACCGGCGAACTGCCAGTACACGAAGTTCGCCGGGATCGAGGCCAGCAGCAGGAAGCTGCCGGCCGACAGCAGCATCCCGCCCGTGGTGAGCCACCGGCTGCCGACGCGGTCGGAGATGATGCCGGAGACGGGGGCGGAGACCAGAAAGCCGACGGTCATCGGCAGCATGTAGATGCCGGCCCACAGCGGGGTCTCCTCGAAGCTGTAGCCGTGCTGCGGCAGCCAGATGCCCTGCAGCCAGATGATCAGAATGAACTGCATGCCGCCGCGGCCCAGCGCGCCCATCAGGCCCGCGACGTTCCCGGCGGTGTAGGTGCGGTTACGGAACAGCCCCAGCCGGAAGAGCGGGTTCGCCACCCTCGTCTCGATGCCGACGAACGCGGCGAGGATCGCCAGCCCGCCGGCGATCTCCGCGAGCACCATGGGGTTCGTCCAGCCCATCACGTGCCCGCCGTAGGGCTGGATGCCGTACGTGATACCGATCAGCAGGACGATCAGGCCGATGGCGAAGGTGATGTTGCCCCACCAGTCCATGGGGGCCCGTTTGCGGATTCCGGTGTCACGCAGCTTGGCGTACGCCCACCACGTGCCGAACACGCCGAACGGCACCGAGACCAGGAAGACGAAGTGCCAGTTCTGCGGTCCGAGCACGCCGCCGAGGAGCAGCCCGACGAACGACCCGGAGATGGCGGCGACGCTGTTGATGCCGAGCGCGGTGCCGCGCTGGTTGATCGGGAAGGCGTCGGTGAGGATGGCCGAGGAGTTCGCCATCAGGAACGCGCCGCCGATGCCCTGGACGACCCGCCAGCCGATCAGCCACAGCGCGGCCACGTCCCCCGACATCCAGGTGAGCGACAGGAGGACCGACGACACCGCGAAAATCGCGAAGCCCAGGTTGTACATCCGCACGCGGCCGTACATGTCGCCGAGCCGTCCGAACGTCACCACCAGCACGGCGGTGACGACGAGAAAGCCCATCATCATCCACAGCAGGTAGCCGGTGTTGCCCGGATCGAGGGGATCGATCTTGATGCCGTCGAAAATGTTGGGCAGCGCGATGAGCACGATCGAGGAGTTGATCGTTGCCATGAGCATGCCCAGTGTGGTGTTCGACAGGGCGATCCACTTGTAGCCGTCCCCCGTCCGCGCGTTCGCCGCCTTCCCTGCGGGCGTCCCCGGCCCCAGATCTTTAGTTTGATTCACTAAGTAGTTATCTCATGGAAACGATCCTCTTATTCCCAACAACATCGGACGAAGCAATGAAATAGGTGTGTGAATCGGACGGCCTATCGCCGGCCGCCCCCGCCCACGGCCTCCCGCGGCACCTCCTCGCCCTCGGCCGAAGGCCGCCGCAGAGCACGGGCCAGCCGCTCCACGGCATCGCTCACGCCGTGCCCGGCACGAGCCGCGGCGATCCCCGCCCAGCCCGCGAAACGCCGCGCCGGCCCGCCCACGATCCGCCGCGTCACGTCCGGCACCGTCCGCGTCACCGTACGGGCCACGATCGGAGCCATCCGCTGCCACAGACCCCGCCCGGCCCTGCCCAGCCCGGCGACCCGGCCGACCAGCCCTCCGCCGCTTCCCCGCGCGCCGCTCTCTTGCGCACCACTCACCCGCGGGTCTCCGGCCCGCGCGCCGCTTCCCCGTGCACCGCTTGCCAGTACGCTGCTTGCCCGCTCGCCACCGGCCCGCACGTCGCTCTCCCGCGCGCCTCCGGCCCGCGCGCCGCTTCCCCGCGCACCGCTTGCCTGCGCGCTGCTTTCCCGCGCGCTGTCCGCCGCCTCACCTGGGGCCTGCCGCTTGGCGGGCCGCGCCTGCGCCGGGGCGGGCTTCGCGGGTGCGGCGGTGGCCTGGTTCTTCGCGGGCCCCTTTCCGGGGGTGGGTTCTGGCCGTGGCCGGGTGCCGAAGCGGCGCAGCCGGTTTCGCAGCACGACCGTGGCGAGGCCGCCGAGCCATAGCAGCACGATGACCGAAAGCATGGCCGCGGCGGCCACCACGAGGGCGAGGACGATCACGAGGGTGGCGGCGGCGCCGAGCAGCTCCAGCATGTGTCTGGTTTCGTCTCCCTAGCCTGGGGAGCAAGTGGTTCTATGCCCCCTTAGCCAACCAATATCACCACACAGAGCGACTTGTACCGCTCCAGGGCGTCCCTACCCGCGATCCGCGCGCCATCAAGCCCTCCCCGCCACGATCACGACGCCGCCGCAGCCGTCACATTGGTCTCACCCGGCCGTCACCTCGCGGTGCGCAGACGGGTCAGGTCCTCGGCGACCCGCTCGCAGGGGGCGCTCAGTTCGGCCGAGCCGATCAGGTGCAGGCCCTCGGTGGTCTCGATCTCCAGCAGCGACCAGCGCAGCCCGTAGCGGGCGTGCCGGGTCGCCTCGACCCGCCGGACCTCCGGCCAGGGCAGCCGCATTCTGCGCGCGAAGCCCTCCACGACGGTCACCCCGTCGGGGCCGGCGGCCAGCCGTACGGGCGCCACCAGGTCGCGCAGCGCGAACGCCGCGAGCACCACGGCGGCGACGGCGGCCAGGGCCGTGCCGAGGCGGTCGCCGATGACCGTCGCCGAGATCACGGCGACCGCCGCGAACACGGCCGCGCCTGCGGCCTTCAGCACCGTCAGGTCGCGGCGGACCCGCCACAGACGGGACGTGCCCGGCGTTTCACCCGGCGTTTCACCCGGCGTTTCGGAGTGCCCCATGAGGGCACGTTACCGCGCGAATCGGCCCGGATTCGACCAGGCCGTCCCCCTGGAGGTGCGAGAACGGATGAGGCCGCGACACGAACCCACCGAGCGTGGCCCGGCGCCCAGAGTGATCATCATCGGCGCGGGGTTCGCCGGGTTGACGGCCGCTCGGGTGCTCGCCCGCGCAGGCGCCCGGGTGACCCTCGTCGACCGTGAGCGTTACAGCACGTTCCAGCCGTTCCTCTACCAGGTCGCCACCGCGGGTCTGAGCGCCAGCGACGTGTCCTACCCGCTGCGGGTGTTCGCGGCCCGCTACCCTACCGTCACGGCCGAGCTGGCGTCGCTCGCCAAGCTGCGGCCGGCCGAGCGCCGGGTCGACCTCGACAACGGCACCAGCCTGGAGTACGACTACCTGATCCTGGCCACCGGCGTGACGACGAACTGGTACGGCATCCCGGGCGCCAGCGAGCACACCTACCCCCTCTACACCGTCCGCGACGCGATCAAGATGCGCGACCGCCTGCTCTCCCTGCTGGACCAGACCGCGTCGGGGCGGCGCGACAGCTGCCATGTGGTGGTGGTCGGCGGCGGAGCCACCGGCGTCGAGACCGCCGGCACGCTGGCCGAGCTGCGCCGCCGGTCGCTGCCGCTGACGTTCCCGGAGATCGATCCGTCGGCCACGAGCGTGACGCTCGTCGAGCAGCTCGACTACGTGCTCGCGCCCTACATCCCGTCGTTGCGCGACGCCGCCGCGCGGGCGCTGAGCCGGCGAGGCGTCCGGCTGCAGCTCGGGACGGCCGTCGCGAGCATCGAACCCGACGCGGTGCTGCTCAAGGACGGCACCAGGGTGCCGAGCGATCTCACCATCTGGGCGGTGGGCGTGACGGCGGCCAGGGAGGTCGCCGACTGGGGGCTGCCGCAGACGCGCGGCGGGCGCATCGTCGTCACCGAGGCCCTGAACGTCGCCGACCACCCCGAGGTGTTCGTCGCGGGGGATCTCGCCGCCGCGCCCGACCCGCTGCCTCAGCTCGCCCAGCCGGCCATCCAGACCGGCAAGCACGCGGCGCGGCAGATCATCGCGATGGCGCTGGGCGGCACCGCCGAACCGTTCCGTTATCGCGACCCCGGCACGATGGCCGTGGTGGGACGCGCCGACGCGGTGTTCCAGCTGCCGGGCAGGCATCCGATCGGCATGCACGGCCCGGTCGCCTGGCTGGCGTGGATGCTCCTGCACATCTACTACCTGCTGGGCGGCCGCAACCGGGTCAATGTGCTCACCAACTTCCTGTGGCGGTACGGCGGACCGGGCCGCAACGCGGCCACGGTCACGGAGTGAGGGGCCGGCATGGGGGCCGCGCGGGCGGGTTCGCCGGCGCGATCGGCGGCATGTCCACGCGCCCCGTCATCGGCCCCGGCATCGCAGCCGGCATCGGTGCGGACATCGGCCCGGGCATCGGCGCGGCCGGCGGCCGGGCGGCCGGTGCCGCCTCGGGTCCGGCGATCAGCCCAGGCTCTCCATGACGGCGGCCAGGCGCGGCAGCAGCCCGAGCACCTGGGACTGCCCGTCGGGAGACAGTTCGCCCCACAGCTCGCTGAGCCGGTGATAGACCTCGGCCCGCTTGTCGGTCACCAGCCTGGCGCCCTCGGGGGTGAGGCTGACCCTGGTGCTGCGCCCATCGCCCGGATGCCGGTCACGGCGCACGAGCCCGCGCCGGTGCAGGGAGTCGAGGGTACGGGTGACGCTCGGCTGGGCGAGCCCGGCCTCCTCCGCGATCGCCGAGATGCCGCGCTCGCCCACCGCGTCGACGGCGGTGAGCACCAGCAGCTGCGACACGGAGATGACCGAACCGGGCGCGCTCCGCGTGGCGCCTCCGATGCGGCGCACCGAGCGCATAAGATCCAGCACAGCCGTCACGAAGGGTTCCGGCCGCTCTCGCGATCGGCCTTCTGGCTGCACATCCACCATGCTGACCTTTTCCTCCCCGAGTTACATAGCGTACTATGGGGGCGGATATATAGCATGCTATGAATGCAGGATGGCGTGCTCATACGGGATGTGATGAGGATGGCCCCCAAGCCGCAACCGAGTGATCGCGAGGCGCCCATCTCCGGTGCCGAGCCGACGGTGGTGGTCGGCGTCGACGGCACCTCCTCAGGGGTGGCGGCGCTCGTCGAGGCCGCGCGCGATGCCTCCTGCACTCGGGCCCGGGTCGTGTGCGTCCACGTGCGGGCAGAGCCCCAGCTCGCCGAAATGATGGTGATGATGGCGCCGTACGCCACCGGGGTGCTGAGCGAGTGGCGCGACGCGCTGGAGCTCGAGGCCTGGCTCAACTGCCTGCAGATCGTGGAGGCCGGTGGGCTCGACTGGGACTTCGAGGTCGCCTCCGGGCGCCCGGCGGAGTGCCTCAGCGAGGCCGCGGCCGCCCGGCGCGCCTCCGCGGTGTACGTGGGCGCGCGGCGGCGCGCCGGCTGGGCGAGCCGGTTCCACCGCTGCCCGGCCCGCGAGCTGGTGCGGTCCTGCGCCTGCCCGGTGCGTCTCATCGATCACGCCCCCGAAGACTGACGCCCGGCGCCCGCAGGCGGGGCTCACCCGGGCCTCACGCGAGGCAGCGCAGCACCGACCTGATCGCGGGGGGCACGGGGCTCGTCGCGGGCAGCCGGCCCACGGTCGCCGTCACGAACTCGGGCTCGGTCAGCACGGTCTCCTGCCCATCGGCCCGCACCCGCACCCGGCCCGCGTCCCGCTCGACGCGCACCCCGCCCGCACGCGCCCCGCCTCCGTGCCGCTCGTCCCCGTGCTCTGCCAGGACCCCTCGCTCGGCCAGCGCGAACAGGCCCATGCGCACCCGCCAGTCGGTGCGGCCCTCGACCTCGTCCGGCGGCACCGGCGCGCCCACGTCGTCGGCGTGGGTGGCGTACTCCGAGTCGTAGTGGAAGGTCTGCGCCCCCACGGGGTAGGGCCCCACGGACGTCTCGATCAGCGCGTCGCGGCCGAGTTCACGCATGCGGGCCCGCGTCCGGCCGTTCTGGTCGCGCCACTCGGCGAGCACCTCGGCCACCGGCAGCCCGCGCCGGCGGCGCACGCACCACTCGTTGAACTCCGTGTAGCCCGCGATCCCTTCGGCGTCGAGCATCGCGTAGAAGCTCTCCAGCCGGTTCTCCAGGCACGCGTGATTGTAGAGTTCCTCGCCGGCGAGGTGGCCGAGCACGTCGCGCACCGACCAGCCGTCGCACCGGGACGCCCGCGCCCAGCCCTCGGCGTCGAGGGCGGAGAAGTACGAGTCGAGGCGGGCCGCCTCGGCGTCGAAGATGTCGAACGGGTCATAGGGGGCCAGACCGGCCAGAAGTTCCTTCGTTGGAGCAGCCATGTCACCACGGTTACCCGGGGCACAGGTGAAGTACCAGGTGTGGAACTTGTAGTCTCTGACAACAGGCGCAGTGCAGGACAGTGCTGACGGGGGCGCCGCCCGCGAAGACTCGCGGACCGATCAGGCCCACCACACCGTCACGGCCGTCACGACCGTCCGGCCACCCAGGCAAGGAGAGATGCGTTGACCACCTCACCCGCGACCGACAACCTCGACCTCGCCGCGACCGCCCGCGAGATGGCCGACAGCCAGCCCGCCGGCACGCTCGGCCACACCGCCGCGGCCTCGGTGGCCATCACGTTCGCCACCACGCGTGACATCGAGTCGGCCCGTGACGTCCTCGGCGGTGTCACGCCCGACGAGGTGCGCGACGCCGCGCTGGAGATCTTCGAGCGGCTCACCGCCGGCGTGCGCTGACGGAGTGCACTGACGGCGTTGCACTGACCGGGCGGGTCACTCGGACGGTCCCGGAGCACCGCCCGCCGCCCGGGGCAACGCCTGCGCGTGCCGCGACCGTGATCTAGGCGCGCGGCCGTGCGGCTGGCGTGGCCGGGGCCGGGCCGGGGCCGGCGGGATGGGCAGCCGCACCGTGCCGTCGGCGACCCTGGTGGGCCGCCCGTGATGGGTGAGCTCGATCGGGTCGCCCGCCACCAGATCGTATTCCGCCGCCTCGTGGGTCACGGTCACCCTGATCAGCCTGCCCCGGTAGCGCACGCGGAAGACCAGCCGGGTGATCTGGTCGGGCAGCCGGGGTGTGAAGCTCAGCCGCCCGCCTTTGGCGCGCATGCCGCCCAGGCCCTGCACGATGGCCAGCCATCCGCCGGCCAGCGACGCCATGTGCAGCCCGTCGCGGGTGTTGTGCTCCAGGTCGTGCAGGTCCATCAGGGCCGCCTCGGCCAGGTAGTCGTGGGCGAGATCCAGATGGCCGACCTCGGCCGCCAGCACCGCCTGCGTGCACGCCGACAGGGAGGAGTCGCGCACGGTCAGCGCCTCGTAGTAGGCGAAGTTGCGGGCCTTCTGTTCGGGCGTGAAGCACTCGCCGCACACCTGCATGGCGAGCACCAGGTCGGCCTGCTTGACGACCTGCTTGCGGTACAGGTCGAAGTAGGGGAAGTGCAGCAGCAGGGGGTACTGGTCGGGCGCGGTGTTCTCGAAGTCCCACTCGGCGTGGTCGGTGAACCCCTCGCTCTGCTGGTGCACCTGGCGCAGGTCGTCGTACGGGATGTACACCGCGGCGGCCGCGTCGCGCCACGACGCCGTCTCCTCGGTCGTGACGCCGAACTCGGCGGCGAGGTCCGGGTGGCGGGCGGCCGCCTCGGCCGCCTCGTACAGGTTCCGCCTGGCCATCAGGTTGGTGTAGACGTTGTTGTCGGCGATGGCGCTGTACTCGTCGGGGCCGGTGACGCCGTCGATGCGGAAGTTGCCGTGGGCGTCGTGGTGGCCGAGGCTGCGCCACAACCGGGCCGTCTGCGTCAGCAGCTCCAGCCCGGTCTCGCGCTCGAACTCCTCGTCCTGGGTGGCGTCGACGTACCGGACGACGGCGTCGGCGATGTCGGCGCCGATGTGGAAGGCCGCCGTGCCGGCGGGCCAGTAGCCCGAGCATTCCTGGCCGCGGATGGTGCGCCATGGGAACGCCGCGCCTTCGAGGCCGAGCTGACGGGCGCGGTCCATGGCCGGGCCGAGCGTCATCTGCCGCCAGCGCAGCGCGTCGGCCGCCGCGTGCGGCCAGGTGTAGGTGAGCACCGGCAGCACGAACATCTCGGTGTCCCAGAACGTGTGGCCGTCGTAGCCGGTGCCGGTGAGGCCCTTCGCGGGGATGGGCCGCTGCTCGGCCCGCGCGCCGGCCTGCAGGATGTGGAACAGCGCGAAGCGCACCGCCTGCTGCACCTCGGCGTCGCCGTAGATTTCGACGTCGGCGCCCGTCCAGAACTCGTCCAGCACCGACCGCTGCTCGGCGAGCAGCCCGTCCCAGCCGGTGCGCTTGGCGCTGGCGAGGGCCGCGACCACCTGGTCGTGCAGGGCCGGCCGGGAGCGGCGGCTCGACCAGCCGTACGCCACGAACTTGACGACGCGCAGCTTCTCGCCCGGCTCCAGCCTGGTCGCCACCGTGACCCGCCCCACGTCGGGGGAGCTTTCGACCTCGACCGACATGTTCTCGGGGCCTTCGATCACGTGCTCCATGCCCGACGCGACGCGCAGCCCGCTGACCCGGGTGCGGTGCACCATGACGACACCGGCGTGCCGCGCCACGTGCTCCTCGCCGATCAGCGGGCTTTCCAGCGCGGCGGCCGCCCGGGGGTCGCGGCCGAGGTCGGGCAGCGCCTCGTTGGCGACCAGCTCCGACTGCAGGACCAGCCGCATGGCGTGACCGACGGGCTCGACCTCGTAGCAGATGGCCGCCACCGCCCGCTGGCTGAGCGACACCATCCGGACCGAGCGCACCCGCACGGTGTCATGGGCCGGCGAGGTCCACTCCAGGGTGCGGGTGAGGGTGCCGGCCCGCAGGTCGAGCACCCGCTCGTGGGAGTGCAGGGTGCCGTAACGCACGTCGAGCGGCTCGTCGTCGACGAGCAGCCGGATCAGCTTGCCGTTGGTGACGTTGATGACGGTCTGCCCGGATTCGGGGAAGCCGTAGCCGGCCTCGGCGTACGGCAGCGGCCGCAGCTCGTAGACGGAGTTGAGGTAGGTGCCCGGCAGGCCGTGCGGGTCGCCCTCGTCGAGGTTGCCGCGCAGCCCGAGGTGGCCGTTGGACAGCGCGAACACCGACTCGCTCTGCGCGATGACGTCGAGGTCGAGGGAACGCTCGCGCACGCTCCACGGCTCCACGGCGTAAAACGCGCCGACCGGGCCGACGGGGCCCGGGGTGCCCTCGGGTTGTGCGCTCATGCCCGCTCCAGCAGCTCGGCGAGGTCGGCGACCACGATGTCGGCGCCGTGGGCGCGCAGCGCATCGGCCTGCGCGCCGCGGTCGACGCCGACGACCAGGCCGAAGCCCCCCGCGCGCCCCGCCTCGACTCCGGCCAGCGCGTCCTCGAACACCGCCGCCTCGACAGGCGGCACGCCGAGGTCGCAGGCGGCGGCGAGGAACCCGTCCGGGGCCGGTTTGCCGCGCAGCCCCCGCTCCCTGGCCACCACGCCGTCGACGCGGACGTCGAACAGGTCGCCGATGCCGGCCACGCGCAGCACCTGCTCGGTGTTGGCGCTGGCCGAGACCACGGCCGTGCGCAGCCCCGCCTCGCGGACCCTGCGCAGGAATCCGACGGACCCGTCGTACACCTGCACGCCGTCGCGTTCCAGGATGTGGCGCACGAGGTCGTTCTTGCGGTTGCTCAGCCCGCTGATCGTCATGTCGGCGGCGGTGTCGCCGGGGCCGCCCTCGGGCAGCCGGATGCCCCGCGACTCGAGGAAGGCGCGGGTGCCGTCGGCGCGGGCCCTGCCGTCGATGTAGGTCAGGTAGTCGGCGTGCGGGTCGAACGGGCGGAACGGCTCCCCGTGGCGCTCCGACCAGGCGCGCAGGAAATCGTCGAACATCTCCCGCCACGCCGCCGCGTGCACCTTCGCGGTCTGTGTCAGCACCCCGTCCATGTCGAACAGGCACGCCCGTACACTGTCGGGCATTCCCAGCAACGCGTCCCCTCCCCGATCGGTCGTGCGGCCGGCCCCGGCCCCGCGCCCGAGCGGGGCCGCGACGGGCCCGCCCGGGCCCGGGGCGGCGTGGGCCGGTTCATCTTTCGACCGTATCCCGATCAGCGCGCGTCATGCGGAAGCATCGCGGCGCGCAGGTCGCGTTTGAGGATCTTGCCGAGGGCGTTGCGCGGCAGCGTCTCGCGGATCTCCAGCCGCTCGGGCAGCTTGTACGACGCGATGCGGGCCTCGCGAAGGTGGGCGTTGAGCGCGTCCAGCGTGATCGGCTCGCCGGCCACCGGCACCACGACGGCGCACACCCGCTCGCCGAGCACGTCGTCGGGGTACCCCACGACGGCCACCTCCGCGACGCCGGGATGGGTGCCGATCAGCGCCTCCAGTTCGGCGGGCGCGATGTTCTGGCCGCCCCTGATGATGAGGTCGCCGGTGCGGTCGACGTACCGGAGGAACTCGCCACGCGGGCCGTCGATCGCGAACAGGTCGCCCGTGCGGAAGTAGCCGTCGTCGTCGAACGGGTCGGGCAGCCGGTCGCCGTGCAGGTACCCCGCGAACACCGTGGGCCCCTTGATCCGCAGCTCGCCCGGGCGGCCCGGCTCGGTGATCTCCGCGCCGGTCACGGGGTCGGCGAGCCGAACGCTCACCTGCTCGGCGAGCCGCGAGCTCCAGGTGACGCCGGGCACCCCGTAGCGGGGGAAGAACCTGGCGCGGCGCTCGGGGTCGGGCACGTCCTGGGGGCCGGTGAGCAGCGCGATGCCTTCGTTGGAGCCGAAGAAGTTGATGACGGCGATGCCGTGCCGGTCCTGCCAGCCCCGCACCATCGCCGGTGACAGCGGCGCGGAGCCGCAGCCGATGCGGCGCAGCGAGCCGAGGTCGGTGGCGGCGAGCAGGTCGGGGCGGGCGAGCAGCATCGTGAGCAGTGCCGGTGGCGCCACGGTGAACGTGACGCGTTCCTCGCCGACCTGCCGCAGAAACGTCATCAGGTCGAACGGCTGGTGCAGCACGAGCCGCGCGCCCGTGCGCAGCCACGGCAGCAGCATGCCGCCGATGCCGGCCATGTTCACCATCGGGAAGGGGTTCAGCAGTACGTCGTCGCCGGTCAGGCGGGGCGCGTCGACCACGGCCCAGCTGATGGCCAACCAGTCGTGATGCGTGCGCGGCACGCCCTTGGGGGTGCTCTCGGTGCCGGAGGTCCAGCAGATGGTGATGCAGTCGTTCGGGTCGGCCGGGTGGGCGGCGGCGTACGCGGCGACCTCCGCCCCCGCCGTTTCGGCGACGCCCGCGAGCTCGCGGTCGAGCGGCACCACGCCGGCGAGCGGGCCACCGGACGGCGGGGCGCCGTAGGCGAGGACGGCGCGCAGGCCCGGCAGCCCTTTCAGCGCGGTCAGGCCCTCCTCGGCCAGGTCGCGTTCCCCCATGCGGACGATGGTGATCAGCCCGGCGAAACCGGCGAGCGCGCCGAGGCCGCCCACCTCGTGCTCGCGGTACTGCACGGGCAGCGGCGACACGACGACGCCGATCCGCCAGCAGGCGAGGTAGACCAGGGCCAGCTCGACGATGTTGGGCAGCTGCACGGCGAGCACGTCCCCGGCGCCGAACCCCTGCCGCAGCAGCACCGCCGCGAGCCGGTCGGCCTCGGCGTCGACCTCGGCCCAGGTGAGCCGTCGCGGCGGGGTGCCGACCAGGGCCGCCCGGTCGGCGGGGTCGGCGATCGCCGTACGGCCGGGGGTCTCGGCGACCCTGGCCCGCAGCAGCGCGTCGACGGTCTCTCCGGTCCACCAGCCCTTGGCGGTGTACTCACGGACCCGCCAGTCCGGGTGCAGTCCCCTCATGCGCGTGCTCCCTTCGCCGTCGCCGCCCGGCCACTCCGGCCGGGCGCACCTGGTTGGTACATCGCCGCGGGCGGCCACGACGTCACGCACGAACGGATCTCCGTGGGCTCGGGCGCCGAACGGCGCGATGAGGGTGGGGCCCGGTTCCGGCGGGCGTCAGGGGGCGCCGGTGAAGGCGACCTCGCCGTCGTTCAGCGGCGCGGCGCAGGCGGTGCAGGCGAGCCGAGGGCGGAAAGGGCCGCCGCAGGGGCGGTGCCGCAGCTCCAGCGCCGGGCCCTCGGCCGCCTGGAACCAGCGCTGGGCCCAGTCGATCGCGGTGATCATGACAGGGAAGAAGCCGAGGCCCTTGGGGGTGAGCCGGTAGGTGCGCCAGTCGGGCCGCTCGGTGCCCGGCACCTGCTCGAAGACGCCGATGGAGACGAAGCCGCGCAGCCGGTCGGCGATGACCGTCGGCGGCGCGCCGAGGCACTGCTCGAACTCGCCGAAGCGGCGCAGCCCCTGGAACGCCGCGCCCAGAACGGCCGCCGACCACCGGTTGCCGATCAGCCGCATGGTCTGGCCGAACACGGCCGGCGCCGCGTCCTCCCGCGCCCGTGTGCGGGCGGGCTCCGGCCGCCGGCGCGTCGTGGCGGCCGGCACCGAGCGCGCCCAGGTGCCGCTGGGGCCGAAGACCCCGTCGGTGTCGCGGGGCCCGGCGGTCTTGCCGCACGCGCCGCAGATGAGGGTGGGCAGCAACGGCATGCCGCAGCACAGGTGCACCATCCCGCCGACACCGCGCACCGTGCTGACCGTGCCCACCGTGCTCGCTGCGCCCTCTTCGCCCACCGTGCCCATGTGGCCCAGCGTGCCCACATGTCCCACCGTGCCAATGCGGCCCAATGTGCCCGTGTCGCAGGTGCCGATGGCGCGATCAGGGCGGGCGGGGTGGCCAGGGCCGACGGGGACGGCCGGAGCGGTGAGAGGGCCGGGCGCGGCCTTCGGGCAGGGCGTGGCCTTCAGGTGAAGTGTGGCCTCCGGGCGGGGCGCGGCCTCCGGGCGGGGTGTGGCCCAGGTCGTCTCCCAGGCGCGCATGGCGAGCAGGATCGGCCAGGTTTCCCAGCCGCGGGGGGTCAGCCGGTATTCGGGGCGGCGCCCGGGGCGCTCCAGCCGTTCGAGGACGGCCATCTCGGTGAGGGTGGCGAGCCTGCTCGCCAGGACGGCGTGGGAGATCGGCAGGGCGGCCCGCCAGTGGCTGTAGTGGGTGGCGCCCAGCAGGGCCTGGCGGATGATCAGCAGGTTCCACTCGTCGCCGAGGAGGCCGAGCATGATGCCGACGGCGTTGGTGTGCCCGGGGGGCAGCTGGGTGGGCCGGTCCGGTGGGTGCGTCAGCATCCGGTCGCTTCCGCCGGGGATCGCGGCCCGCGAGGCGCGTCGCGCCAGCCGGGGATCGAGTCGCCCGCCGCCCACGTGGCGTGGGTGCCGCTGGAGATCCGTTCGGGCAGCCGTACGCGGGCGATGGGCCCGTCGGCGAGCCGCGCGGCCTCGAAGACGAGGCATTCGGAGCGGTCGGCGTTCATGTCGGTGGTGAGGGTGATGACGTACCCGTCGTCCTCGGCGGTGGCGCCCGCCCTCGGCGCCACCGCGGGTTCGCTGCCGAAGACCCCGGGGGGCAGCCGGTGCCGCGTCTCGGTGCCGGTGCGCAGGTCGTGCCGGACCAGCCCGTCGAGCAGGAAGCGGCCGGGCACGCCGGTCGCCGAGTAGGCGTAGCGGTAGGGGCGGCCGCCGTAGGGGCCGCTGGCGACGCCGAACTCGGTGATGGAGTCGCTCAGCGGCTCCTCGCGGCACGTCCCGGTGGCGAGGTCGAGCCGCCAGCGGTGCAGCCGGGTGCGCATGCGGTCGAGGGCGAGGAAGCGGAACATGCGGTGGTAGCGGCCGCCCTCGCCGGTGTCGGCCGGCTCGGGGTCCTCCTGGAAGAAGCCGTCGAGGACGATCTCGTCGCCGTCCTCGTAGGCGTTGACCCAGTGCAGCACGTACGTGGGCGCGGCCTCGAACCAGCGGATCTCGCCGCCGCCGGCCCGCCGGGGCAGCACCCCGATGCGGGTGGGCAGCTCGGGGTGGAACCTGGTGACGTGCCGCCCCCGCGCGAGCAGCTCCGGCTCCCAGAACAGGGGGAAGTCGTTGAGGATCGCGTAGTGCTCGGTGAAGGCCATGTCGTGCGGCAGCCGGGGGCCGGGCAGGTCGACGCCCGTGTAGTGCAGCAGCCGGTCGTCGGGGCCCACCACGCCGTAGTGCAGGTACGGCGGCGTGGTGCCGTAGTTGAAGAACAGCAGCTCGCCGGTGTGGGCGTCGACCTTCGTGTGGGCCGACACGCCGCAGGCGGGGAACGCGCCGCCCCAGTCGGCCTTGCCGAGGTCGTCGAGGGTGAGCGGGTCGAGCCGGTAGAGGTCGCCGCACTGGTAGAAGCTGGTGAGCGCCACCCCCGCGTGCACCACGACGTCGGTGCTGGAGGAGTCCTTCAGCCCGCCGCGCGCGCCCCAGCCGTCCTGGCGGGGCGCCCGCTCCGGCCGCTCGGCGATGCCGGCCCACAGCGCCCGGCCGGCCTCCTGCTCGGCGAGCAGGCCGTCGGTGCGCACGAACCGGTTGCGGTAGAAGGCGGTGCCGTCGCGGAAGCCCACGACGTGCACCATGCCGTCGCCGTCGAACGGGTGGTAGCAGTCGATCGCCGGATGCACGGGGTTCTCGGTGTTGCGCAGGTAGACGCCGTCGAGGTCGGCGGGGATCTCGCCGATCACCTCCAGCCCGTCGGCCCGCCACTCGGTGGCCTGGGGTCGCCACGGCCCGGTGCGGTAGGGGTGATCATCGTCCTCGGGCAGGGTGGCGAGCACACGCCCGACGACTTCGACGTCCATGGACCTCCTCTCGCTTCACTCTTGTTGACTACGGCAAGAAGAGTTGCTTGTCAATGCCGCCGCCGCTGCCGTGCACGGCCTAGCCGAGGGCCGCGGTGACCAGGGCACGGGCCTCCTCCTGCACCCGCTCCAGGTGGCCGGGGCCCTGGAACGACTCGGCGTAGACCTTGTACACGTCCTCGGTGCCGGAGGGGCGGGCCGCGAACCAGGCGCTCTCGGTGCACACCTTGAGGCCGCCGATCGGCGCGTCGTTGCCGGGGGCGGTGGTCAGCAGCTGCGTGATGGGCTCGCCGGCGAGCTCCCGGGCGGTGACGTCGGCCGCCGACAGCCGGGCCAGCCGGGCCTTCTGCTCGCGGGTGGCGGGGGCGTCGACACGAGCGTACGCCGGCTCGCCGAACCGGCCGGTCAGTTCGCGGTAACGGGCGCTCGGCGTGTCACCGGTGACGGCGATGATCTCGGCCGCCAGCAGGGCCATGATGATGCCGTCCTTGTCGGTGGTCCACACCGAGCCGTCACGGCGCAGGAACGCCGCCCCGGCGCTCTCCTCGCCGCCGAAGCCGAGCGAGCCGTCGAGCAGCCCAGGCACGAACCACTTGAAGCCGACGGGCACCTCGATGAGCCGGCGCCCGAGGTCGGCGGCGACCCGGTCGATCATGCCGCTGCTGACCAGCGTCTTGCCCACGCCGGCCCGGGCGGGCCAGTCCGGGCGGTGCCCGAACAGGTGGCCGATGGCGACCGCGAGGAAGTGGTTGGGGTTCATCAGGCCGCCGTCGGGGGTGACGATGCCGTGCCGGTCGGAGTCGGCGTCGTTGCCCGTGGCCACCTGGTAGGCGTCCTTGTTCGCGATGAGGGAGGCCATGGCGTACGGCGACGAGCAGTCCATGCGGATCTTGCCGTCCCAGTCGAGCGTCATGAACCGCCAGGTGGGGTCGACGGCGGGGTTGACCACGGTCAGGTCGAGGCGGTGCCGTTCGGCGATGCGCTCCCAGTAGGCGACGCTCGCGCCGCCGAGCGGGTCGGCGCCGATGCGCACCCCGGCGCCGCGGATCGCGTCGAGGTCGAGCACCGCGGGCAGGTCGTCGACGTACCTGCCGAGGAAGTCGTAGCGGCCGGTGGTGCCGGCGGCCAGGGCGCGGGCGTAGGGGACGCGGCGCACCTCCTTCAGGCCGCCGGCGATCAGCTCGTTGGCGCGGTCCTGGATCCAGGACGTCGCCTCGGTGCCGGCGGGGCCGCCGTTGGGCGGGTTGTACTTGAAGCCGCCGTCGGCCGGCGGGTTGTGCGACGGGGTGACGACCACGCCGTCGGCGCGGCCCGCCCCCTGGACGCCCCGGTTGTGGGTCAGGATGGCGTGCGACACGGCCGGGGTCGGCGTGTAGCCGTCGGCGCTGTCGATCAGCACCCGCACGTCGTTGGCCGCGAAGACCTCCAGCGCCGAGGCCTTGGCCGGCTCCGACAGGGCGTGGGTGTCGGCGCCGAGGAACAGCGGGCCGTCGACGCCCTGGGCGGCGCGGTATTCGCAGATGGCCTGGCTGATGGCGAGGATGTGGTCCTCGTTGAAGGCGGTGGCGAGCGACGATCCGCGGTGCCCGGAGGTGCCGAAGGTCACGCGCTGCCCGGGGACCTCGGGGTCGGGGCGCAGCGTGTAGTACGCGGTGACCAGGCGGGCGACGTCCACCAGATCGGACGGCCGGGCCGGCAGCCCGGCGCGCTCGTGCGCCATGGAACCTCCTCGCGGGACGGTGGTCAGGGCCGTACCCCGAACCGTACCGGTTCACCCGATGACGGTTCGGGACGGCGGGCCCGGAGAAGGACCTAAACTCCCGGATGAATCGGTTCATGGCTTCTTATGCGGCGGGGTGGGACATCTATGGCTGATACCGACGAGCGGCTGCGTGCCGTGCTCGCGCTCATGGTGGCGGACGCACGTGAGGACGCGGGCCGGCACGAGTTCGACGGCATGATCCAGGATCTGTCCCCGCAGGGCGTGCGCGACGACCTCGCCGCCCTCGACCGTGCCCGCGAGCGCGCCCGCGAGCAGGGCGGCCCGCCGGCCGACCCGTACGACGAGGCGCATCTGACCGCGTTCGAGGACGGCCTGCGGACGGTTTTCGGCGAGCTGGAGCTGCACCGCAGCAACCCGCTTTTTCACCTGGCCGGCATGGACCTGTCCTGCTACGACAAGGAGTACGCTCCGCCCGAAGAGCGCAGGGCGGCGCGGCTGGCGCATCTGGCGCTGTGGCCGGAGGCGGCCGACAACGCGGTGGCGGCGATGGACCGGCTGTCGGCGCCGGTCGCCGAGGCGCTGCTCGCGGCCGTGCGCGGGCTGGCCGCCGGGGTGCCGGCCGACGCGCCGGAGGACCTGCGCGAGCGGGCGCTGGCCGGGCACGCCAGGCTGGTGGCGCATGTGGCCGAGCGGGCCGCCTGCGGCGACCCCGACGGTGCGCTGGGCGCCGGCGGGCTGGCCAGGCTGATGGGCTCGACCGAGGCGCTGGAGGTGGACCTCGGCCGCCTGGCCGAGCTGGCCGACGCCGAGCGGGACCGGCTGCGTGAGCGGCTGCGCCACGACTGTGCGCGCATCGACCCCGACGCCGATCCGGCGCAGGTGTGCGCGGCCCTGGTCCGGGACCATCCGAGCACCGAGGGGGTGCTGGCGGCGGCGCGCGACTGGACGGAGCGGTCGATCGCGTTCACCCGTGAGCGCGACCTGGTGCCGTATCACGACGGGGAGTGCCGGGTGGGGCCGGCGCCGGAGTCGCGGCGCATGGCCACCGCCATGATCACGTGGAACGCGCCGGGCGAGCCCGAGGGGCCGTCGTGGTACCACATCACCCCTCCGGACCCCTCCTGGCCCGAGGAGGAGGCGCAGAAGTGGCTGGAGATGTTCAGCAGCACCACCCTGCCGGGCATCACCGTGCATGAGATCGCGCCGGGCCACTTCTCGCACGGCCGCGCGCTGCGCCACGCCAAGTCGGAGGTGCGCCGCTGCCTGCAGTCCAAGGCGTTCGTCGAGGGGTGGGCGCACTACGCCGAGGAGCTGTGCGTCGAGGAGGGTTTCCTGGCCGACGACCCGAGGTTCGCGATCGGGGTCTGGCTGGCCGGGTTGATCCGGGTGACCCGGCTGTCGTGCGCGATCGGGGTGCACACGGGCGCGATGACGGTGGCCGACGCCGCGGCCAGGTTCGCCGCCGACAGCCATCTGGCCGGGCCGGCGGCCCTGTCGGAGGCGCGGCGGGCCACGTTCGACCCGACGTACGGCCGCTACACGTGGGGGAAGCTGGAGATCCTGGCGCTGCGCGAGCGGGCCAAGCAGGCGTGGGGGTCGGGGTTCACGCCGCTGCGCTTCCACTCGGCGATGTTCGAGCTCGGCTCGCCGCCCCTCGGCCTGCTCGGGGCCGCTCTCGGCCAGGGCTGAGCCGCCGCCCGCTCACCGGGTCGCCGCCAGGCAGGGGGGCCGGATCGGGGAGATTCCGCCCCTCTTCGGCTCCTGCCCCGGCGGAACATAAGGACCGGTAAAAGTCCTGGGCTGCCCGCGTTCATCCTGGTCGCGGAGTCGTTCACGAAACGGCCAGGACAACAGGTGAATCGCACCTTTCGTCGGGTATGCGCCTTTTCCAGGGGTACATCCCGCGTCGCTCGGGATGGCCGTGACTCGCGAAGCGGACCGGCCGAACCACCCGCACGTCCTCGGCGACCCGAACCGCCCGGCGTGAGGAGGACACATGCCCGTTCGTCTGAAGGAGCGAGGGCTGCTCGCGGAGCTGGCCGCCGAGTTCGCCGGAACGCTGATCCTCATCCTGTTCGGCGTGGGCGTCGTCGCGCAGGTCATCGCGGGCGGCCCCGCCCTCGGCGACCACGACAGCATCTCGTGGGGGTGGGGGCTCGGCGTGGTGTTCGGCGTGTACGTCTCGGCGCGGATCACCGGCGGCCACATCAACCCGGCGGTCACGGTCGCGCTGGCCGTGTTCAAGGACTTCCCCTGGCGCAAGGTGATCCCGTACTGCCTGGCGCAGACGTTCGGGGCGTTCGTCGCGGCGCTGCTCGTGCGCTGGAACTACACCGAGGTCCTCCACAAGACCGACCCCGGGCTCACCTACAAGACGCAGTTCGTGTTCTCGACGCTGCCCGGCAACGGCAGCCTGCCGATCCACACGTGGGGGGCGTTCCGCGACCAGATCATCGGCACCGCCATCCTGCTGTTCCTCGTCCTCGCCCTCACCGATCTCGGCAGCACGCCGCCGATGGCCAACCTGGCGCCGGTCGTCATCGGGCTGATCGTGGTCGCCATCGGCATGGCCTGGGGCACCAACGCCGGTTACGCCATCAACCCGGCCCGCGACTTCGGGCCGCGGCTCGCCTCGTACATCACCGGCTACCACACCGCCTGGCGGGACCAGTACGGCGCGTTCTACTGGTGGGTCCCGATCGTGGCACCGCTGATCGGGGGGGTCGTCGGGGCGTGGCTGTACGTGGTGCTGGTGGGGCGGTTCCTGCCCATCAAGGAGGAGCCCGAGCCCGGCCGGGTGCCGCCTCCCGCCGAGAGCGAGCCGCCGCCGGAGCGGCAGTAGCCCTCGGCCGCTCCCGCCCGAAGTCGACCAAGCCGACAAAGGCCGATATAAGACCATGCTGAACTGTTCGGGGCTGATCCAGATCGCCGACACGGTAGAGGAGGACGCGTCCCATGCCTGACTTCGTCGCGGCCGTCGACCAGGGCACCACGAGCACCCGTTTCATGATCTTCGATCATGGCGGCGGCGAGGTCGCCAGGTTTCAGCTGGAACACGAGCAGATCCTGCCCCGGGCCGGCTGGGTCGAGCACAATCCGACCGAGATCTGGGAGCGCACCCGCGCCGTCATCGGTACCGCGCTCACCCGGGCCGACCTCGGCGCCTCGGACCTGGCCGCGCTGGGCGTCACCAACCAGCGCGAGACGACGGTGGTGTGGAACCGCCGCACCGGCCGCCCCTACTACAACGCGATCGTCTGGCAGGACACCCGCACCGACC
>JBIQJI010000095.1:0-20540 GCA_044507605.1 Actinomycetales bacterium
CGGGGGCGGGAGAGCAGGGTGATAGGAGCAAGGTGACGCGGGCTTCGGGGTGGCCGCGGGGGGGCGGCCGGGCGGGGGCGGGCCGTGCGGGGGCGGGCCGGGCGGGCCGGGCGTTGGGGGCCGGCACGGCCGGGCCGCGGCACGGCCGCCGGATGGGCCCGGCTGTGCCGGGGCGGGCCGGGGCGGTGGGCCGGTCGCGGTGGCGGGGCGGCGGGTGGTCGTCTCGGTGGGCGGCGTGGGGGTTTCTCGCGCCGGTGGTGGTCTATCTGGTGGTGTTCTACGCCTATCCGCTGTATCGGAACGTGGAGCTGAGCCTGCGTAACTATACGGTGCGGTCGTTTGTGCGGGGCGGGGCGCCGTTCAGCGGGCTGGACAACTATGTGACGGTGGTGCGGCACGGCACGTTCGTGCCGGCGTTGACGCACACGGTGGTGTTCACGCTGGTGTCGCTGGTGTTCCAGTTCGCGATCGGGCTGGCGCTGGCGGTGTTCTTCAGCCGGCGGTTCCGGTTGTCGGCGACGTTGCGGGCGTTGTTTCTGGTGCCGTGGCTGCTGCCGTTGATCGTGTCGGCGTCGACCTGGTCGTGGATGCTCAACAGCGAGTCGGGTGTGGTCAATGCGGTGCTGGAGGCGCTGGGGGCGGGGCAGGTCAACTGGCTGACCTCGCCCGAGTGGGCGCTGTGGTCGGTGATCATCGCCAATGTCTGGATCGGTATCCCGTTCAACGTGGTGGTGCTGTACAGCGGGTTGCAGGCGATTCCGGCCGATATCTATGAGGCGGCGGCGCTGGACGGCGCGAGCGGGTGGCAGCGGTTCTGGAGGGTGACGTTCCCGCTGTTGCGGCCGGTGTCGGCGATCACGCTGCTGCTGGGGCTGGTGTACACGCTGAAGGTGTTCGACATCATCTGGATCATGACCAGGGGCGGGCCGGCGGATGCGTCGACGACGCTGGCGACCTGGTCGTATCAGCTGGGGTTCGGCAGTTTGCTGCCCAGGTTCGGGCCCGGCGCGGCGGTGGGCAATGTGCTGATCGTGATGGCGCTGGTGTGCGGGCTGATCTACATTCGCGCGCAGAGAAGGCTTGTTGCCTCATGAGCATGACACGACACCCCGCCCTGCCGGGCGATGCGCGGGGGCCGGGCGGGGGTGGCAGCGGCGGGCCGATCGTCCGCGCCCGGCGGCCGGTGGGGGGCTGGTGGTGGACCGGGGTGGGGCTGGTGCTGACCGGGGTGATGCTGTTTCCGGTCTACTGGATGATCAACGTGTCGTTCACCCGGGCGACCGATATGCGCAAGAGCCCGCCGTATTGGTTTCCGGTGCACGGCACGCTGGAGGGGTATCGGGCGGTGCTGGAGCAGCAGGGCCCGTATCTGGGCACGAGTTTGCTGGTGGGGCTGGGGACGGTGGCGCTGACGCTGGTGGTGGCGGCGCCGGCGGGGTATGCGCTGGCCAAGCTGCGGCCGCCGGGGGGCGGGGTGCTGAGTTTCGTGCTGCTGGTGGCGCAGATGATTCCCGGTGTGATCATGGCGATGGGGTTTTATGCGATTTATTCGAGTGTGGGGGTGTTGAATTCTGTCGCGGGGTTGATCGTGGCGGATTCCACGATCGCGGTGCCGTTCGCGGTGTTGATTTTCGCGACGTTCATGTCGGGTATTCCGGGGGAGTTGCTGCAGGCGGCGGGGATCGATGGGGCGGGGCGGTGGCGTACGTTCTGGTCGATCGTGCTGCCGGTGAGCCGGAACGCGATCATCACGGTGTCGTTGTTCGCTTTCCTGTGGGCGTGGTCGGATTTCATTTTCGCTTCGACGCTGGATCAGGGTGGGGCGCGGCAGCCGATCACGCTGGGTATTTATCACTACATCGGTAACAACAATCAGCAGTGGAACGCGATTATGGCGACCGCGGTCGTGGCGTCCATTCCCGCGACCGTGCTGTTGATCATCGCGCAGCGGTACGTCTCCGCGGGCGTCACCGCCGGCGCCGTCAAACACTGACCTTCACGAAGGGACCACCTTTTCATGACCGTCGCCGCCTCAGGCCCGGTGTTCTCCGTGGCGGAGATCCCGTTCAGCTACCGGGGCTCCTGGTTCGGCTTCTCCCCTGTGATCGCCGAGAACACCTACGCCCGGGACGTGCATCTGGTCTCCCATCAGACCGGCATGCATCCGATCCTGCGGTTGTCGCCGCCCGACGGGAGCACGCTCACCGCGACGCCCCAGCAGCTCACCTGGAGCCGCGACGACGGCCGGATCGATCTCGCCTACGAAAGCCCCGACACGGTGCGGGTCAGAGGACGCGGCCTCGGGCTCCGCCTGTCGGCGGCCGACCCGGTCCTCACCCCGTTCAGCGGCCCGTACTTCTACCAGGATCCCACCAACGGATCGTTCGTCTTCACCGTCTACCAGACCGGGCGCCGCTACCGGATCACCGTGCTCGGCGGCCGGGCGACCCCCTTCGGGGAGCAGGTGCTCGGCACCGCCGAGCGCGGTGTCGAGCTCGACGGCGAGTGGGAGATCGCCGTCGAGGAGTACGAGACCGCTCGCGCCCCTTACGCGGGCGCGGACACCTTCGACCAGGTGGCGAAGGCCGCACGGGCGGAGTTCGAGGCGTTCACCGAGGCGGTCGCGCCCTGGCGCAGCGAGCGGACCCCGGCCGCCGAGCTGGCGGCGTACGTGCTGTGGTCGGCGATCGTGCGCCCGGCCGGTTTCGTCACGCGGCCCGCCGTCCTGATGTCCAAGCACTGGATGGACAAGGTGTGGAGCTGGGACCACTGCTTCAACGCGATCGCCCTCGCGGACGGCCTGCCCGACCTGGCCTGGCACCAGTTCCGGCTGCCGTTCGACCACCAGGACGCCGCCGGGGCGCTGCCCGACTCGGTCACCCACTCCGAGATCCTGTACAACTTCGTCAAGCCTCCCATCCACGGCTGGGCCCTGCGTCGTCTTCCTCCGGGGGCCGAGCCGGACGAGACGTATCGGCTGCTGGAACGCTGGACCACGTTCTGGCTGACCGCGCGGCGGGTGCCCGGGCACGAGCTGCCGCACTATCAGCACGGCAACGACAGCGGCTGGGACAACGCCACCACGTTCGATCCCGAACGCGTCGTGGAGACCGCCGACCTGGCCGCGTTCCTCGTGCTGCAGATGCGCGAGCTGGCGACGCGGGCCCCTGATCGGGAGGCGGCCGCCCGCTGGTCGGCGGCGGCGGACCGCATGCGGGACGCGCTGCTCGCCGAGCTGTGGTCGGGCGACCGGTTCGTGGCGCGCGGCGCGCGCTCGGGCCGCACCTGGTCGGGCGCCGGCCTGCTGGAGCTCATGCCCATCGTCCTCGGCGACGAGCTCCCGGCACCGGTGCGCACGGCGCTCGCCGAGCGGATCCGCTCGCACCTGACCCCGTTCGGGCTCGCCACCGAGCATCCGTCGTCGGAGCACTACCAGGACGACGGCTATTGGCGGGGGCCGATCTGGGCGCCCACGACCGTCCTCATCGAGGACGGCCTGCGCCGTGCCGGCCACGTCGGGCTCGCCGACGAGATCAGCGTCCGCTTCCGGCGGCTCTGTGAGCGGTCCGGGTTCGCGGAGAACTTCGACGCGCGCACCGGCGAGGGGTTGCGCGACCGCGCGTACACCTGGACGGCCAGTGCCTATCTCATCCTCGCCGCCGCCGACGAGGCGCGCAGGGCGGCCGGGATGCGGGCGCCCGTGTAGCCGGGAGCCCGTGGAGTCAGGAGGCGGAATCGATTCGCCGGGCGGCGCGGCTGAAACTTTCAGGCCGGGCCGGTTCGCCGGCGGCGGGCCCGGGGACCGGTAAAGGAGCAGGTGGCGGGACGGCAGCGCCGGCGCGATGGCCGGCCTCGGCCCGGATCCTCGATCCCGATCCTTGACACGCCCGGGTCGCATCGTATTTGCTCCGCGACATACCCCGATCCCACTCGATTCGAGTCTCGATCTCTTCGTTCGGGCAAAAATGTTACCGCTAACATACCGAGGAGTCTGATGCGCGGCATTCTTGGCTGGACACTGGCGGCGGTGCTCGCCGCCGGTTCCCTGGCCGTGGTGACCGGCGCGGCGACGCCGGCCGCCGCCCTGGACAACGGCCTCGCCCGCACCCCCCAGATGGGGTGGAACGACTGGAACAGCTTCGGCTGCAACGTCAACGACAGTCTGATCCGGCAGACCGCGGACGCGATGGTGTCGAGCGGCATGGCGGCCGCGGGCTACACGTACGTCAACATCGACGACTGCTGGTCCACCAGAAGCCGGAACGCGAACGGCGACCTCGTGCCGGACCCGCAGAAGTTCCCGAACGGCATCAAGGCCGTCGCCGACTACGTCCACTCCAAAGGCCTGAAGATCGGCATCTACTCGTCGGCGGGCACCACGACGTGCGCGGGCTATCCCGCCAGTCTGGGGCACGAGCAGCAGGACGCCAACCTGTGGGCGTCCTGGGGCATCGACTACCTGAAGTACGACAACTGCGGCGACCACCAGGGCAAGAACGGGCAGCAGCGGTACGCCGCCATGCGCGACGCCCTCGCCGCCACCGGCCGGCCGATCCTGTTCAGCCTGTGCAACTGGGGGCAGGAGAGCGTCTGGACCTGGGGCATGCAGACCGGCAACTCCTGGCGCACGACGGGCGACATCCAGGCGAACTTCTCCTCGGTCATGGGCATCCTGGACCAGCAGGTCGGGCTCGACGCGTACTCCGGGCCGGGCGGCTGGAACGACCCGGACATGCTCGAAGTGGGCAACGGGTCCCTGTCGGGCACCGAGGGGCGCACCCACTTCAGCCTCTGGGCGCTGCTGAACGCGCCGCTCATCGCCGGTAACGACATCCGCACCATGAGCGCCGAGACCCGGTCGATCCTCACCAACACCGAGGTCATCGCCGTCAACCAGGACTGGGGCGGCAGGCAGGGCCACAAGATCAGCGACTCGGGGAACCTGGAGGTGTGGCGCAAGCCGATGTCGGACGGCTCGGTCGCGGTGGTGCTGCTCAACCGGGGCGGCGGCACGGCGACGGTGTCGACCACCACCTCCGCCCTGGGGCTCGGCCCGGCGTCGTCCTACTCGGTGCGGGACCTGTGGGCCCACGCGACCTCCACCACGTCCGGCACGATCAGCGCGTCGCTGCCGGCGCACGGGTCGGCCATGTACATCGTGACCGGAGGCGGCCTCGTCACCCAGTCGCCCACTCCGCCCTCGGGCGCGAGCGAGCTGCGGGGCGTGGGCTCGAACCGGTGCCTGGACGTCACCGGCGCGTCGCAGACCAGCGGCACGGAGGTGGAGATCTGGGACTGCAACGGGCAGTCCAACCAGCGGTGGACCTACACCAGTTCCGGTGAGCTGCGGGTCTACGGCAACAAGTGCCTCGACGTGTACAACAGGGGCACAGCCGACGGCACAAGTGTGATCATCTGGGACTGTAACGGGCAAGACAACCAGCAGTGGCGGTTGAACTCCGACGGCACCATCACCGCGGTCGGCGCGAACAAGTGCCTGGACGTCTCCGGTGCCGGCACCGCGAACGGAACGAAGGTCCAGATCTGGACCTGCCACGGCGGCACCAACCAGCGCTGGACCCGCACCTGACCGGCCTGGCCGCCGACGGCCCATGAAGCCGCCCGGGTCCCGCACCGACGCCCGCAGCGCGGGACCCGGGCACCACACGTCGCATCGAAAGGGCACGGAGAGGTCATCGAGATGACAGCGACGTGACACCGATGCGGCATCGACATGCCACAGCGGCCGCCACCAGGCGGCCGCTGTCGCGCTTTCGGGGAGGGTTCAGCCGGCCAGGCGGTAGACCCGTCTCGCCGTTCCCTGGAAGACCAGGTCGAGCTCGGCGGCCGACAGGCCGGCGTCGGCGAGCAGCGTCTGCGCGGTCTGTGCCCACGTGGGCAGGGTGCCCGCGAGCAGGGAGACGGGCCAGTCGGAGCCGAACATCAGCCGCCCGGGGCCGAACGCGTCGAGCGCCACCTCGACGTACGGCCGCAGGCCGGCCGCGTCCCAGCCGGTCCAGTCGGCTTCGGTGATCAGGCCGGACAGCTTGGCCGTCACGTTCGGCTCGGCGGCCAGCTCGCGGATCAGGCCCGCCCATGGTTCGAGCTCACCGGACGCGATGGGCGGCTTGGCCAGATGGTCCAGCACGAAGTGCAGCTCGGGCACCGCGCGGACGGTCTCGATCGCGGCGGGCAGCTGGTGCGGCACCACCAGCAGGTCGTAGCTGAGCCCGGCGGCGGCGACCCGGCGCAGCCCGGCGCGGACGTCGTCGCGGGCGAGCCAGCGCGGATCCGGTTCGGCCTGCACCAGGTGCCGGATGCCGCGCAGCCGGTCGCCGCCCGGCGTGCGGGCCAGCGCGCCGAGCTCGTCGGCGAGGTCGGGCCGGGTCAGGTCGGCCCACCCCACCACGGCCGCGACGATCGGCGACCGCGCCGCGAGCGCGAGGAACTCGCGCGTCTCGTCGGCGTCGGGCAGCACCTGGACGAGCACCGAGCGGCCGATCTGCGCTTCGGCGGCGGTGGCGGCGTAGTCGGACTCGGTGAAGTCCCGGCGGATGGGCGCCATCTCCGGAGGGTCGAGCCAGCCCTGCGGCCGCCGGGACAACTCCCACAGATGATGGTGTGCGTCGATGCGGGTCACAGCTCGTCAACAGCCTCTCTCGCCAGTTCTCTCAGCGGTCTGCCCGTCGCCTCGGCCAGCGCGACCAGGTCGTCGTATTCGGGTTTGACGCCCCACGGCCCGTGCTTCATCCGCACCTGGCGGCCGTGCAGCTCCACCGTCTCGACGTGGCGGGGCAGCGCGATCTTGCCGACCTCGGCGCGCCGCAGGCCCAGGCTGCCCGTCTCGGTGAGCATCAGGTGCTGCAGGCGGTCGGCCAGCTCGGGCGGCGTGAGCACGTGCAGCACGTGCGCGGGGCGGCCTTTCTTCATCACCGCGGGGGTGACCCAGGCGTCGGCGGCCCCGGCGGCCAGGGCCCGGTCGATGACGTGGCCGAGCACCTCGCCGGTCACGTCGTCCAGGTTCGTGGACAGCACGATCTGGTGGCCGGGCCCGGTGACGGGCCGGCCGAGCATCGCCACGGTGACGTTGGGCCGGTCGGGCAGCTCCCGGGTGCCCGCGCCGTATCCCGTGGCGTGCAGCGTCATCTCCGGCGCGGGGCCGTAGACCGCGCCGGCGGCGCGCAGCAGCGCCGCCCCGGTCGGTGTCACGGCCTCCCCGGCCGTCCCGGCGTCGCCGCGCACCCTGGCTCCGGCGAGCAGGGCGAGCGTGGCGGGGGCCGGCACGGGCAGCACGCCGTGGCGGGTGCGCACCGTGCCGCTGCCCAGCGGCAGCGGCGCGCAGTGGACCTGCGTCACGCCGAGGTCGCGCAGCGCGGCCGCGCAGCCGACGATGTCGATCAGCGTGTCGTGGCCGCCGAGCTCGTGCAGGTGCACGTCGGCGGCGGGCGCCCCGTGCAGCGCGCCTTCGGCCTCGGCGATCGCGGTCAGGGCGGTCTGCGCGACGGGCAGGCCGGTCCGCGCCGCCATCTCGATCAGCCGCGCGGCGGGACGTTCGGTGGCGGTGTCGTCGATGTCGATCCGGACGCGGACGGCGGTGAGGGGGCCGGTGCGCACCTGCTCGGCGTCCAGCCGCCAGCCGGTGAGGCCGGTCCGGTCGATGGCCCGGCGCACGGCGTCGAGGGAGGCGCCGGCGTCGAGGAGGGCGCCGAGCAGCATGTCGCCGGCGAGGCCGGAGAAGGGGTTCAGGTAGAGGATCACCTCGGCCTCCTCGTGAGGCGGTAGGCGGCCAGGGCCGCACCGAACCCCGAGTCGATGTTGACCACGGTGATCCCGGCGGCGCACGAGGTGAGCATCGCCAGCAGGGCGGTGACGCCCTCCAGTGCCGCGCCGTAGCCCGTGGAGGTGGGCACCGCGATCACCGGGGTCTCGACGAGCCCGCCGACCACGCTCGCCAGCGCCCCCTCCATGCCGGCGATGACGATCACGCTGTCGGCCGCGCGCAGGTCCTCGACGGCGGCGAGCACCCGGTGCAGCCCGGCCACGCCCACATCCCTCACCAGGGTGGTGCGCAGCCCGAGGGCGGAGGCGACGGCGACGGCCTCGGCGGCGACCGCACCGTCGGCGGTGCCCGCGGTCACCACGGCCACCCGGTGCTCGATCGGCTCTGCCGGGCGCCAGGTCAGCAGCCGGGCGTCCGGGTCGTGCCGGCCGCCGGGGACGCGTTCCAGGACGGCGGCCGCCGTCTGCGGTTCGACCCGGGTCACCAGGACGGGCCCGGTGGCGCGGCCGAGCAGTGCGGTGACGATCCCGGCGATCTCGCCCACCTGCTTCCCCGGGGCGTAGACGATCTCGGGCAGGCCCTGCCGGGCCTCGCGGTCGAGGTCGATACGCGCGTAGCCGAGGTCGAGGGTGTCGCGGCCGACGGTCATCGATCCGTCAGGTACGGGATGGTCATGGGTCCTTCCGGCAGGACGCAGACCCGGCCGGGCAGGGCGCGCACGGTGGCGGCGATGTCGCCGGTGCGTTCCAGGTGGGCGGCGGCCAGGTCGGCCTCGTCCAGGTACGACGTGTGCATGATCACCCGAGCCGCGCGCTGGATGCGGGCCTGGATCTGCACCTGCCACTGGTCGGGCACGGTCTCGGTGCGCCGGGAGATCTCCTCGAACAGCGCGGCGGGCGACGGGGCGGAGGTGAGCACCTCCCGGTAGGAGCCGTGGTCGGGGAAGCCGTCCCGGCACTCGGCGGCGCAGATGATGGTGCCGCCCGGCCGGACGACCTGCGCGGCGGCGCTCATCCCCTTGACGGACTGGTAGAGGTTCTGGTCGAGCGGAAACCCGGCGTTGGTGGTCACGACCACGTCGAAGGGCTCGGGCACGGGCCGCATGGCGGTGGCGCGGGCGACGGCGGTGGCCGCGGAGTGCATCGGGAACAGGTCGCCGCCGAACGCCCGCACGATGCGCTGCTCTCGGTCGAGCACGACGTCGAGGGCGAAGGTGACGCCGGTCGCGGCGGCGATGGCGCGCACGTCGTCGTGCACCGGGTTGCCCTCGATCACTCCCCAGGTGGCCCTCGGGTCGCCGATGCGGGCCGCGTCGTGCAGCGTGAGCACGGTCTCCAGGGCGGCGAGCCCGGGCGCCACCATCTTGGGGCCGCCGGAGAACCCCGCGAAGAAGTGCGGCTCGACGAACCCGGTCGTGATCCGTACGTCGGCGTCGGCCCACTCGCGGTTCAGCCAGACCGGCACGTCGTCGCCGTAGCGGCCCATCCAGCGCAGCGACGCGGCGTCACGGGCGTCGTGGTTGACGATCCGCACGGAGTCCACGACCTGGTCGCCGAACATCGCGCGCAGCTCGGCGTCGGTGTTGCCGCGGTGCGTGCCGGTGGCCACCAGGATCACGACGTCGTCGAGGTCGACGATGCCGTCCAGTTCGGCGAGGACCGCCGGGATCATCAGGTGTCTCGGCTGCGGCCGGGTCCCGTCGCACGCGGAGATCGCCACCGTCTGCCCGGGGCGCACCCGGTCGCGCAGCGGCGGGCCGGCGACCGGCTCGCGCAGGGCGCGGCGCAGCTCGGCCGCCGCGTCGGCCGCCGCGGGGCGGGCGACAGGAGTGATCACCGTGGTCCGGTCGCCGGGCAGGTCCACCACGAGCCCGTCGGTGCCGTAGGCGAGGTCAACCCGCATGGTCCAGCTCCTGCCACAGGTCCTCGGGCACGTCCATGGCGGCGAGGGCGAGGTCCTCCCTGACCTCCTCCGCGCTGCGCGCCCCGATCAGCACCGTGGTGACGGCCGGGTGCCGGTGCGGGAACCGCAGCGCCGCGGCGGGCAGCGGCACGCCGTGCGACGCGCACAGCCGGTCGAGCTCGCGGGCCCGGCGCAGCACGTCGGGCGGGGCGTCCGTGTAATCGTAGGTGGTGCCGCCGGCCAGGACGCCGCTGTTGAACACCCCGCCGGCGATGACCGTGACGCCGCGCCGCTCGCACTCGGGCAGCAGTTCGCGTGCCGCTGAGCGGTCGAGCAGGGTGTAGCGTCCGGCCACCAGCACCGCGTCGATGTCGGTCTCGCGGACGAACCTGGTCAGCATCTCGGCCTGGTTCATGCCGGCCCCGATCGCGCCGACCACGCCTTGGGCGCGCAGCTCCGCCAGCGCGGGGTACGCCTCGCCCGCGGCCTGCTCCCAGTGGTCGTCCGGGTCGTGGATGAACACCAGGTCGAACCGGTCGAGCCCGCTGCGGGCCAGGCTGTCGTCGAGGGAGCGCAGGACGCCGTCGCGGCTGTAGTCCCGTACCCGCACGTGCCCGCCGCGCCCGGGAAAGCCCTCTTCGGGACCCTCGCCGGGCACCAGCACGCGGCCCACTTTGGTGGACACGGTGGCATCGGCCGCGCCGCCGGGCAGGCCGCGCAGGAACCGGCCGAGCCGCTTCTCGGCCAGCCCGGCGCCGTAGTGCGGCGCGGTGTCGAAGTAGCGGATGCCGGAGTCCCACGCGGCGGCCAGGGCCTGCTCGGCCTGCTCCTCGCCGACCTCGCTGAACAGTCCCGCGAGGGGCGCGGTGCCGAGCCCGTACTCCCCCAGCCCGGGCAGGCCCGGCCGGCTCCCCGCCCGGCCGCCGGGGCCGGCGGCCCCGGCGTTCACCGGCCCGCCGGGCGCAGGCGCAGCCCGGCCATGCCGCCGTCGACGGCGAGCTCGGCGCCGATGACCGAGCCCGCCGCGGGGCTCGCGAGGTACGCCACGGCGGCGGCCACCTCCTGCGCGGTGACCAGGCGGCCGTGCGGCTGGCGGGCGCACAGGGCGGCGCGCTCGGCCTCCGGGTCGGGGGCGGCGGCCAGCAGCCGGCCCACCCAGGGGGTGTCGACGGTGCCGGGGTTGACGCAGTTGACGCGGATGCCCTCGCGGATGTGGTCGGCGGCCATCGCGCGGGTGAGCGCGAGCACCGCGCCCTTGGACGCGGAGTAGACGGCCCGCTGCGGCAGCCCGGCGGTGGCGGCGATGGAGCAGGTGTTGACGATCGCCGCGTGCGGGGAGCGGCGCAGGTGCGGCAGGGCCGCGCGGGTGACCCGGGCGATGCCGACGACGTTGACGTCGAAGACCCGCAGCCATTCGGCGTCGTCGTTGTCGGCGACGGTGCCCTGGGCGCCGATGCCCGCGTTGTTCACCAGCACGTCGATGCGGCCGAACCGCTCGGCCACCGCCGCGACGGCCGCCCGCACCGAGGCGTCGTCGGTCACGTCGCAGACGTACTCGGTGTCGTGCACGTCGAGCACGGCGACCTGCGCGCCCCGCGCGGTCAGCTCCTCGGCGACGGCCCGCCCGATGCCGGACGCGCCTCCGGTGACCACCGCCACCAGCCCGCCGAACTCGCCGCCTCCGCCGGCGGCCTGCGACACCTCGCTCATCGCGGCTCCTTCTTCCCGGTCCGCGCGGAACCGTCTCGCCTGCTCACGCCTGGCCCACCCGCTGACGCTGGCGGCCGAGGCCGTCGATCTCCACCTCCACCACGTCGCCCGCCTTGAGGTACGCCCCGGGGCCGCGGCCGAGCGCGACGCCGGCCGGGGTGCCGGTGTTGATCACGTCGCCGGGCTCCAGCACCATGAACTGGCTGAGGTACCAGATGACGTGGTGCACGCCGAAGATCTGGTTCTTGGTGTTGCCGTTCTGGCGTTGCTCGCCGTTCACCCACAGCCGCAGGCCCAGGCCCTGCGGGTCGCCCACCTCGTCGGGGGTGACCAGCCAGGGCCCCATGGGGTTGAACGTCTCGCACGACTTGCCCTTGACCCACTGGCCGCCGCGCTCGCTCTGGAACTCGCGCTCGGAGACGTCGTTGGCGACGGCGTAGCCGGCGATCAGGCCGGCGGCGTCATCGGGCGAGGCCAGGTAGCGGGCGGTGCCGCCCAGGACCACGGCGAGCTCGACCTCGTAGTCGGTCTTGACGCTGCCGCGCGGCACCAGCACCTCGTCGTCGGGGCCGACGAGGGTGTTGGTGGCCTTCATGAAGACGACGGGTTCGGCGGGGAGCTCGGCCCCGGTCTCCTCCGCGTGGTCGGAGTAGTTCAGCCCGATACAGATGATCTTTCCGGGCCGGGCGATCGGCGCGCCGACGCGCTCGTACGGACCCGCCTCCGGCAGCCGGCCCTCCGCCAGCGCCGACCGCGCCCGCTCGACACCTCCTCCCGACAGGAACGCTCCGTCGATGTCGGCCGTCAGGGACGACAGGTCGAGCACTCTGCCGTCGGGCGAGAGCACGCACGGCCGCTCTTCGCCCACCGGACCCACCCGCAACAGCTTCACGATCCGCCTTCTTCACTCGTTCGGGCACATGTATAGGACGAGCCTCCCAGATTCATCGGGTCTAAGTAAAGCGCACACCTCGACTTCTTGACCTTTTTGCCCCGAAAGCCGTACTGTTCAGACCATATTCATCGGATCAATCTGGAGTTCGCTACATGCCGACGATCACCTCGGTGAACGTGATCGACATCAGGTTCCCGACCTCGGCCACGCTCGACGGGTCGGACGCGATGAACCCGGACGGCGACTATTCCGCAGCGTATGTCGTGCTGGAGACGGACGGTGACCTGACGGGGTTCGGGCTGACGTTCACCATCGGGCGCGGAAACGACCTGTGCGTGGCGGCGGCGCGGCAGATCGGGGCGCGGCTGACCGGGCGGGACGTCGACGCGGTGACGCGCGATCTCGGCGGGCTGTACCGCGAGATCATGTCCGACAGCCAGCTGCGCTGGCTCGGCCCCGAAAAGGGCGTGGTGCACCTGGCCGCCGCGGCCGTGCTCAACGCCGCCTGGGACCTCGCCGCCCGCCGTGCCGGCAAGCCGCTGTGGCGGCTCGTCGCCGACATGTCGCCCGAGGAGCTGGTCGCCGCCTGCGACTTCCGCTACCTGTCCGACGTGCTGACCCCCGCCGAGGCCGTCGAGATGCTGGCCGCGCTCGCCCCCACCCGGGCGGACCGCATCGCCGAGCTCGCCGAGCACGGCTACCCCGCCTACACCACCACGCCCGGCTGGCTCGGCTACGACGACGACAAACTGCGGCGCCTGTGCCGCGAGGCCGTCGCCGACGGCTGGACCCACATCAAGCTCAAGGTCGGCGCCAACCTCGACGACGACGTCCGCCGCCTGGCCATCGCCAGGGAAGAGGCCGGCGACCGCACCCTGATGATCGACGCCAACCAGGTGTGGGACGTGCCCCAGGCGATCGAGTGGGTGAACCGGCTCGCGTCGTACCGGCCGCTGTGGATCGAGGAACCGACCAGCCCCGACGACATCCTCGGCCACGCCGCCATCCGCAAGGCCATCGCCCCCGTCGGCGTGGCCACCGGGGAGCACTGCCACAACCGCGTGATGTTCAAGCAGCTGCTGCAGGCGGAGGCCATCGACTACTGCCAGATCGACTCCTGCCGCCTGGCCTCGGTCAACGAGATCGTCCCCGTGCTGCTGATGGCCGCCAAGTTCGGCGTGCCGGTCTGCCCGCACGCCGGCGGGGTCGGGCTGTGCGAGCTGGTCCAGCACCTGGCGATCGTCGACTACGTGTGCGTCAGCGGCAGCCTCAAGGGCCGTGTCCTGGAGTACGTCGACCACCTGCACGAACACTTCACCGACCCCGTCCGCATCGTGCGCGGCCACTACGCGCTGCCCGAGTCTCCCGGCTACGGCGCCCGTATGCACGCCGAGTCCGTCGCCACGTACCGTTACCCTGACGGCCGGCACTGGGAGGACTGACGTGGGCGCGATCGAGACGTCGATCGACACGATCAAGCAAATGATCATCGACGGGGAGCTGCGCCCCGGGCAGAAGCTCCCCGTCGAGAAGGACCTGGCCGAGCAGCTCGGCGTCGCCCGCAACACCCTGCGCGAGGCCGTGCGCGCCCTCATCGCCATGCGGGTGCTGCAGACCCGGCAGGGCGATGGCACGTACGTCACCAACCTCTCTCCCGGCCTCCTGCTCGACGGCCTCAGCTTCGTCGCCGACATCCACCTGGACGCCGGGGCCGGGGAGTTCCTGCACGTGCGCCGCATCCTCGAGGCGGAGGCGACGGCGCTCGCCGCCACGCGCATCCCCGAGGACGACCTGACCCGCCTGGGCGACCTGCTCGACGAGGCCGAGCGGGTCGCCGGCGAGCGGCCCATCGACCACGAGCGGCTGATCGCCCTCGACCATGACTTCCACGTGCTCATCGCCTCTCACTGCGGCAACGCCGTGCTCACCGCGGTCATCCAGAACATGTCGGGCCGCACCGTGCGGGCGCGCGTCTGGCGGGGCATGAGCGACCCGGAGGCGGTGCAGCACACGCTCCGTGAGCACCGCGCCGTCCACCGGGCGCTGCTGGCCCGCGACGCCGAGCGGGCCCGGCTGCACGCGGCCATGCACGTCCTCGGGGTCGAGGAGAGCCTCAACGGACGACGTACGACGCTGCCACGGAGCCGCTGATGAGTGATCGTGTCATAGCACAGGCCGGGCCCACGGACGCGGCCCGGCCTTTTGCACCTGCCGGGCACACGGAACGGGCCGCGCCCACGGAACGGGCCGGGCACACGGAACAGGTTCCGGCGCCCGAGACCCCTCCCGGAGACCCGCTGGAGCGGCTGACGGCCCGGCTGCGCGCGGAGCAGGCGATCGTGGTCGCCTTCTCCGGCGGCGCCGACTCCGCGCTGCTGGCCTACGCCGCCGCACGCGCGCTCGGCACCCGGGCCCTCGCCGTCACGGCGGTCTCCCCCAGCCTGGCCGCCTCCGAGCGGGCCGCCGCGCGCGCGTTCGCGCGCCGCTACGACCTGCTCCACCTGGAGGTGCGCACCGACGAGGGCGAGCGGCCCGAGTACGCCGCCAACCTCGCCGACCGCTGCTTCCACTGCAAGTCGGCGCTGTTCGACGCGCTCGCCCCGCTGGCGGCCGCCATGAACGCCCGCGTCGCGCTCGGCACCAACCTCGACGACCTGGGCGATCATCGGCCCGGTCAGCGGGCGGCCGCCGAGCGGGGCGCCATCGCGCCCCTGGTGGACGCCGGCCTCACCAAGGCCGACGTCCGCGCGATCAGCCGCGAGCTCGGCCTGGTCACCGCCGACAAGCCGGCCGCGCCCTGCCTGGCCTCGCGGGTGAGCTACGGCGACCCGGTCACGCCCGAGGTGCTCGGCAGGATCGAGGCCGCGGAGGCGGCGCTGCGCGAGCTCGGCTTCCCGGTGTGCCGGGTGCGCGCCCACGCCCGCGGCACGCTCGCCCGGATCGAGGTGCCGCGGGACCAGATCCCGCGCGTGTGCGAACTGCGCGACCGCGTCGACGCCGCGGTGCGCGGCGCCGGCTTCACCTTCTGCTCGCTGGATCTGTCCGGTTTCGCGTCGGGACGGCTCAACGCGCTGCTGCCTTTGCTGTCCTCGTGACCGCCGGCCGCCGCCGGCACCGCTCGTGACCATCTGTCGGCTCCACCGGACGACCCGTCAGTTCTGCGTCGTTCCGCCGGTGAGGCGGGAGATGGCGAGCGCGGTGAGGATGATCGCCCCGTTCAGCGCCTGGATCCACTGGGCGGGGACTCCCGCCAGCGTGAGGACGTTCTGGATCATGTAGAGCAGCAGGATGCCGGTGAACGCGCCGAACACCGTGCCCTTGCCCCCGTTGAGGCTGACCCCGCCGATGACGGCGGCGGCGAAGACCGTGAAGATCGCGCCGTCGCCCTGGGCGGCGGCCACGGAGGCGAGGCGGCCCGTCAGCATGAGCCCGCCGAGCGCGGCGAGCAGGCTGGCGACGATCAGCGTGATCCACAGCACCCGGTCGGTGCGGATGCCGGCCGCCTTGGCGGCGTCGACGTTGCCGCCGATGGCGTAGAGGGCGCGGCCGAACCGGGTGTACCCCAGGACCACGATGCCGACGGCGAACAGCAGCAGGCAGATCCAGATGGACGCCGGCATGCCGAGCCACATGGTCGAGCCGAGGTAGGTCATCGACGGCGGCAGGCCGAAGAAGGTCTGCCCGCCGGAGATGCCGGTGAGCAGGCCGCGCAGCACGATGAGCATGCCCAGCGTGACGATGAAGCCGTTGAGCCCGAAGCGGACGATGAACAGCGCGTTCACCACGCCGATCAGCACGCCCACCGCGAGGGTGATCGGTACGCCCCAGCCGCCGGGCAGCAGCCCGATGCCCGGCCCCGTGCCGGCGGCGATCGTCAGCCAGGCGCCCACGCCGGGCGCCAGCCCGAAGGTCGACTCGAGCGAGAGGTCCATCCTGCCGGCGACCAGCACGAGCGTCTGCGCGAGGACGAGCAGCGAGATCTCCGACATCGTCTGCAGGATGTTGATCAGGTTGTCGCTGCGCAGGAAGATCGGGTTGACGATCTGTCCGACGACCGCGATCGCGATGATCGCGGGAACCAGCGCGAAGTCCCGCAGCCGGGCCAGCCGAAGCGTGGCGCGTCGCCTTTCCCCTCCTTCCGCGGGGGAGCCCGGGGAGCCGTCCGTCGTCGGGCGGGCGGCGGTGGTCTCAGGCATCGAGGTCGACTCCTTCCATGGCGGCCACCATCTCGTGGTCGTGCCAGCCGGCGGCCAGTTCGGCGACGATGCGCCCGTGGAACAGCACGAGCACCCGATCGCACTGGCGCAGATCGTCGAGTTCATCGGAGGCGATCACGACACCGGTGCCGTCGTCGGCGACCTCCTCGACCTTGGCGAGGAGGAACTCCTTGGACCGGACGTCGACACCGGCGGTCGGAGTGATCAGCACCAGCAGGCGCGGGTCGTTGGCCAGCGCGCGGGCCATGACGACCTTCTGCTGGTTGCCACCGGACAGTCCCGATACGGGCAGTCCGGGGCCGGGCGTCTTGATCGCCAGATTGGTGATCATTTCGCGGGTGAGGGCGTCCTTGCGGCGGTTGCTGACGAAACCCGCCCGGCCGAGCCGCTCCGGGACCGTCATCGTCGCGTTGTCGGCGATCGACATCAGCGGCACGAGGCCCTGCTGGTGGCGGTCGCGGGGCACGAACCCCACTCCGGCGGCCAGCGAGGCGGGCACGCTTCCGGTGCGCGGGCGGCTCCCCGCCACCTCCAAGGTCCCCTCCTGCGGCGCGCGCAGCCCGACGATGGTCTCGGCGAGCTCGGTCTTCCCGCTGCCGCCGAGACCCGCCAGCCCCACGATCTCCCCGGCGCGCACCTGGAGGTCCACGTCCCGGTAGGTGTCGCCGTCGGTCAGGCCCCGGACGTCGAGGACCACCGGGGCGGTCTTCGGGACCGGCGGGCGGGCGGCATGCTCCTCGAGGCTCGCGGCCTCCCCGGTCATGGCCGCCACCAGCTCCCCCTTCGGCAGGTCCGCCACGGGCGCGGTGAGGATGTGCCGGGCGTCGCGGAAGACCGTGACCCGGTCGCAGATCTCGTAGATCTCCTGCAGATGGTGGCTGATGAACAGGAAGGTGACGCCCTGTTCCCGCAGCGCCCGCATCCGCTCGAAGAGCCGGGAGATCGCCGCGCTGTCGAGCTGGGCGGTGGGCTCGTCCAGGATGATGAATCTCGCGCCGAACGACAGCGCCCGCGCGATCTCCACGAACTGCCGCTGCTCCACCCCGAGTTCCCCGGCCGGTCGGCGGACGTCGACGTCCACCGACCACGTCTCCAGCAGGTCGGCCGCCTTCCGCCAGAGGCTCTTCCAGCCGATCAGCCCCAGCCTGCCCCGGTCGTGCCGGTTCAGGTACAGGTTCTCCGCCACGGTCAGCTCGGGGATGATCGTGGACTTCTGGTAGACACAGGCCACCCGCTCCCGCCAGGCGTCGCGGTCGGCCGGACGCGGGGCGGGCTCCCCGCCGAAGCGGACCTCGCCCTCGTCCGGCATCTGCAGCCCGGTCAGGATCGACACCAGCGTCGACTTGCCGGCGCCGTTGCGGCCGACCAGCGCGTGCGTCTCACCCGGATCGATCCTGATGTGCGCGTGGTCGAGCGCCACGGTCTCGCCGTACCTCTTGGTGATGCGCTCGGCCTCCGCGACGGCGGGCGGAGGGCTCGCGGGCCCTCCCGCGACCTCTGCCATTGCCACACCCTCTCCGTTCCAGGCTCTCAGTTCAGGTTGTTGCCCCACAGCGACGGGTCGTCGTACTTGAGGCTTGGAATGTCACCGTACGTGCCGCCGTCGGCGGTGACGAGCGGCGCCGACAGCTGGTCCTCCAGCAGGCCGGGCCGCACCTCGATGATGGTGCTGTCGTGGTCGGTCTCGCCCGGCTGGAAGGTCTTGCCCTCGATCGCCGCCTTGGCGTACGTCAGCGCCCACTTGGCGTAGAGGTCGGCGGGCTGGGAGACGGTCGCGTCGATGTTCCCGGCGGCGATGTCCTTCAGCTCCTGCGGGATGCCGTCATTGGACACCACGAAGACGTGCTTCGGGTCGGACGGCGGCACGAGCAGGTCGCGCTGCTTGAGCACCTGCAGCGTGGCCGCGAGCGCGAAGCTCGACTGCATGTACACGCCCTTGACGTCGGGGTTCGCGGTCAGCACCGTGGAGAGCTTCTGCGAGGCCACCGCGCCGTCCCAGTTCGTCGCCTCCCCGAACACCTTGATGTTGGGGTAGTTCTCCTTCATGCAGTCGTTGAACGCCTCGGTGCGGTCCCTGCCGTTGATCGACGCCAGGTCGCCCTCCAGCATGACGACCTTGCCCTCGCCCTTGAGCTTCTCGCCCAGGAACCGGCACGCCTTCTCGCCGTACGCGCGGTTGTCGGCGCGCACGACCATGAACGCGTTCCCCGTGTCGGGGCGTGTGTCCACCAGCACGGCGGGGATCTTCTTGCTCTCCAGCTGCTGCAGGGTGGGCGCCACCGCCGCGGTGTCCTGCGGCGCCATGACGACGCTCCGCACGCCCTGCCCGACCAGGGTCTGCACGTTCGCGGTGAGCTTCGCGATGTCGTTCTGCGAGTTGGTGGTCTTGAGCTCCGCGCCCAGCTCGCCGGCGAACTTCGGCACGTAGCTGATGTAGGAGTTCCAGAAGTCGGTGTCCGAGCGCGGGTAGTCCACGCCGATGACGGGCTTGTCCGCCGCGTCACCCCCGGCGGAACCCGCGGACCCGCTGGAGCCTCCGGACCCTCCGCAGGCCACGGTGAGGCTCCCCATAATGACCAAGGCCGCGGCGAACGCGAACCCTTTGCGTACCATCGTCTCTCCTTCTACAGACCACGGCTGTCATGCCACCGCCGCGCCGGGCCCTACAGCCCGCCCAGGCCGGTCACCGACACAGGACATGGGATGTCTTTCTATGACCAAACCACCGTCACTGTCCAGACCCCTTCGGCCACAAACCGAGAAATCATGCAACTACCGGCGGATTTCCCCGCAGAGCCGGAGGCGCGCTCGCAACCCGGCAGGCCGCCAGAACGGCGATACATACCATGTTCGCCACGAGATGAATCCCCTGCTCCGAGGCATCACAGCGGGCTTCGTGCGGTGATCCCGTGTCGCGCCCGGCTCCCGAGGGCCGCAAAATTCAGGTATGTCGTTGACCGAGCAGGCGATCGAACGCATCAGGCAGCTGATCAAGGACGGCACTCTCCCGCCGGGCGCCCGGCTGCCTCCCGAGCAAGAGCTGGCCGCCGAGCTCGGCCTGTCCCGCAACCTCCTCCGCGAGGCGGTGCGGTCCCTCGTCACCACGCGGGTGCTGCAGGTGCGGCGGGGCGACGGCACCTACGTCACGAGCCTGTCGCCCGAGTTGCTGCTCGAAGGGGTCGGCCTCGCCGTCGACATGATGCGCGGCGACGACCTGCTCGAAATCACCGAGGTGCGGCGGCTCTTCGAACCCGTGGCCACGGGGCTGGCGGCGACCCGCATCACCGGCGACCAGCTCGCGCGGGTCGAGAGCCACCTCAACGCCATGATCGCCGCGCAGGACGACGTCGAGGCGCTGAACCATCACGACGACGCGTTCCACCGGGTGGTGTTCGAGGCCACGGGCAACAAGTCGCTGTCCGCCCTGCTCGGCGGCATCTCCGGCCGCACATTGCGCTCCCGCGTCTGGCGCGGCCTCGCCGAGGAGAACGCGGCCGGCCGCACCGTCGCCGAGCACGCCGCCATCTACCGTGCGCTCGCCGCAGGCGACGCGCCCCTCGCCCAGGCGGCCGCGCTCATTCACGTGAGCACCACCGAGACCTGGCTGCGGGAGAATCTCGGGACCTCCCCGTCCGAAGCGCCCTCGAATCGCCGTGGCGATCACGCGCCGGAGGCGCTCTCGTGGGGCGGGTGATCGAAGGACTCCGCGACGCCGCTCGCTGATCGGCCATCCGGACACGGGCCCGCTCGGGATCGCGCGCGGCCGGCGCCGGCCAGATCGCCATGTGTGCCCGCCATGTGCTCGTCGTGGGTGCGCCGGTCGGCGTCCTTCTCGTGCGGGGGCGTCGCGGGCCACGTCCCCATCGAGTTCGTCGGCGCGCCCTGCCGGCCACCCGAGGCGAGAACGAGTCCGCCGGGAGAGGCCGAAGCCTCTCCCGGCGTCCCCGCTCACTGACCGTTCTTATCCGGCGGTGCCGCCGCTGAAGGTCCACTTCTGGTTGTCGCCGCCCCAGCAGGTGTAGATCTGCAGCTTGGT
>JBIQJI010000017.1:0-91150 GCA_044507605.1 Actinomycetales bacterium
TTCCGCCAGCAGATGATGCTGGCTTCAGGGCCTCCACGAAAGTCGGAGTGGTTCAGGGAAAGGACAGGTTGTCAGCTTGGGTCAGGGCTCATAGCTGGGCCTGACCTTCGCTGGAATCTTGTTAGCCCAATGGTCCAGCCCAACGGCGATCACCTCTTCTAGCTTGTCCCTTGCAGCGATCTCCGCAAGATCATGAAGGCACTCACACCGGTTCAGTTCGCCGGCGATGGTACAGATGTAGATACCCATGATCCGGAGAGTCCGAGCGGATATCTCGTAGACCTCTTCGCCCGGGATCGGGATCTTCGTGGCATAGCTGCGAAGGAGCTGCGACAGACATCTACCTGCCCTGTCCGCGGGTGATTCGCCTACTAGGATGTCGGCGACGAGAGCGTGGGCTTCATCCTTCGCTTCCATAAGCTTGCGGGCGGCCGCAGCAAGTGGGGCACAACCGGAGTGCCGCGCGGCCTGCACCTCACCCCACAGTGCGCTCCCGAGGAGATCAGAGGATCGTTTAGCAACAGCAGCTTTCCACCCATCTGTTGTCACGTCAGCGGCGGTGTCGATGACTGTCTTCTCAGCTGGTGAGGCTGTTGCAGGTGCTACTGGGCGTCCCGTGCGTCGTCGTCTTCTGGGTGATCGAACGGGGCCTCCTCGGTGATCAGAGCAAGGAACGTTCCGCCGCCGCCGGCACGGCAGACCTGTACGCGTCTCGGTAGAACCGCATAAACCAGCCATGAGCCGACGATGCGCTCGGCCAGAGTTTCCTCCTACTGGCCACACAGGCATGCTTTACCGCTCGAAGGGTCGACGCTTCCACCCTTCTGGTAAGACGACGCAGGATGTTGCTCCAAGCCGCGTCAAGCAGGTGCTCTTTCTCGGGGCGCAGAGTCCGTGCCTTATCTCGGTCGATCCCTGATATTATGTCCGGCTGGCCTCTCCACGGCCATCATCCAGGCTTGTGCTTGGATACCCCCGCGTACCCAAAGGAGCGTGCGCCATGCCGGAAGCTGTCATCACGTTCGCTGGCTTGATGCCCTACCACGGCCGTTCAGGTGTTCCTGATATTCACGAGTTTTGCCCGTGCCTTATAGTTCGGGTAGACGGCGAGCAACTGTTCCGGGTCCATGTCCAACTGACGTGGGAGGGTAGCGTCAACGCCACCCGCGCTCTCGAGGGCCAGGGTTATTCTGCTGAAGCCGCCCGTAATGCATTGAACGATGCCCTTCTTCGATACGGGATGCAGCGCCTCGAACCACTAGTCAAAGACTGGTTGAGCACTAGCACTAAGCCCCAACAAGCAGGAGATTTGTGGGAACTCACCACTGAAGACGTGCCCCGACTGCTGTCCCTGACGCAGCAGAAGACGTGTAGCTATCAAGTACGAACGCCACCACGCGACCTGTACTGCATTGCGGCCAGTGAGAGTGACGAAACAGCAGTGGGCACCGTCGACGGGCGACGTGCCGCCCCTACAACTAGGGCTTTTTGCCGGAACTGTGATCTCCCGCATACGGATTACATCTGCTCTCACCTGACACACCCGAGCGTGGTCGGGCTCAAGGTGATGACCGGCATCGTGGATCGACGGGTGATGAGCGCACTATGCGATCAGGGAAATGAGCAAGTAGAGGAGACACGTCTTTGTCGCCTTGGCGGACACGAATGCTGGCAGCGCATCGTCGAAGTCGAACCGCCAGCTGCTCCCGCCGTCTCACCGCTGGAGCTGGCCGAAGCGTTTGACGTACTGGATGCTGTCTGGCGGTTGGCTTTCGACAAGAAGAAGCCACTGCTGTCGCTCGGTACAGTGGCAACATCTGCCGCCCTATCGCTCAACTGTGCCACGCGGGCTGAGTTTGAGACACGGCTAAGCGACTTGGCCGACCTGATCGACCGCATCAAGGTGGACGACGCGCACCTTAAGCCGGGCACAGACAAGGCCAAGGAAATCAAGGGCAGCTTGGATGCCCTAACCAACTGTCTGCATCACCACCTTCCTCCGGCGCACCACGCCACCGTGGATAAGGCCATCAAGACACTGCGCACAATCCGCCAAGCACGTAACGCCGAGCAGCACGGCATTACCGAGGGTGGCGGGCTGACGGCAAAGCTCCGGGACCTCGGCATCTACGACGCACCGCCGAACTGGAGCGGTGCTTGGGATGTCGTCAGGGGGCGGGCGGTCGAGGCGCTTACCAATCTGCGGCACGAACTGATGGCTTGGGTGAACACGCCGTAGGTCGACGCGAGCGGGGGGCCGGAGAGCGACGCAGCCGGCAGCGGTAAGTCGGAAACTCGAGGTTAGACGGCGGCGCGGCGCCACGGCCGTCGAGCGCGTTGGATACGGCGTGGCGGGCGTGCGGCGGGCGGCCCGCGCTGCCGCCGTCCGGGACCGGCCCCCAGGCCGCACGCCCGGACGGCGGGCGGGCGACGGGCCGCTGTGCGGCGGCGCGCCGCGCCGCCGCCTTGATACCCATAAGAACGATTCGGCAGATCGTGCAGCAGTTACTGATCGCACAGGATCAGCTTCATTGCACCACCAGGGTGAACCGACCTGCGTCCTGGTCGTCTTGCCGGTGGATCTATAGACAGCCATTGGGTACTCTGTAAGGCTGCTTTGATCACAGACGAGCTGGATAGGTGGGCCATAGGGGTGAGCAGGCAAATCGAGGAGCTAGCGCAGCGGTCCCCGAACTTCGGGTTCCTCTTGGCTCATGAGCCGATGCTCGTCCTGGACGGCGTGTCCGCCGAGTCTCATGTCTATACAGACCCCGACGCGGCGATGTACAAGGCCCGGCGCTTCACCGAGATTCTCGCGAAACTCCTGGTACGCCTGACCAACACGTCGGTCGAGCGTGACGATCAGAGCGGACGCATTCACGCGCTGAGCCGGGCGGGAGTACTGGTCCCGCAGATCCGCAGGGCGTTCGACCAAGTCAGAGACTCCGGGAACCGGGCTGTCCACACCCATTATGGCGACGTCCGGGCCGCGCTCAACTGCGTCAAGCTCTGCTTCGAGCTGGGCGTCTGGTTTCACCGTGCACTCGATGCAGGCGATCAGCGCACATACGCGTTCGTGCCTCCGGCAGACCCTGAGACGAGCCAGGCAGAAACCGCGGCGGAACAGGCGCAGCTCGACCAGCTCCGCACTGAGCTGGCAGCCCACCGTCAACGGCTAGCCGAAGCCCTGGTCACCCGGGACGAGAAGGCCACGCTGCTGGAGGCTGAAGCACGTGCCCGCGCCGAGGCTCAGCGCGCGCTGGAACAGGCCACCGCGGACCGCAATCGGCTGCGAATGCTCGTTGAGCAGATGAACACGCGCCTGTCCGATATGGAGGCCGCGTTCGCCCGGAGCCTCAAAGACATCAAGAAGCCGTCCGCTACGGAGCGGGACAACCTGATCGCGCAGGCCGTAAGGGTCGCTCGGCAACCGCGCACCGAACGGGAGGTCCGCCAAGAGGTGGACCGCATGCTCGTCGCCGCTGGCTGGCTGGTTCAGGACGCGGACAAGGTGAACCTCTACGCGGGGGAAGGAGTAGCGGTCCGGGAGGCGTACACCGCGAGCGGCCCGGCCGATTACCTTCTTTACGTCGATCGAAAGCTGGTCGGCGTGGTGGAGGCCAAGCGGGAGGGCACAGCGCTACGCGCGGTCGAGAAGCAGTCGGCCCGCTACGCGGAAGGGTTGACCGCTTCGCAGCAGGTGCAGGCTTGGCGGATGCCGCTGCCGTTCCGCTACGAGACGACGGCATCTGAAACTCACTTCACAAACACCCTCGACCCCAATGCGCGCTCCCGGGAAGTCTTCTCCTTCCACCGGCCGGAGACGCTGGCTCGGTGGATGCGAACGGCCGAGGACGACGAGCAGGCGCCCACCCTCCGTGCCAAGCTGCACCGGGGCCTGCCCGACCTAATCGAGAAGAACCTGCGGCCGGCGCAGGTACGTGCTGTGCGCGGTCTGGAGGAGTCACTCGGTAGAGGCGAGCCGCGATCGCTCATCCAGATGGCCACCGGGGCGGGCAAGACCTACACGGCAGTGACCTCCGCCTACCGCCTCCTCCAGCACGCCGGGGCGTACCGAATCCTGTTCCTGGTGGACCGCAACAACCTGGGCAAGCAGGCACACACCGAGTTCACCAACTACGTCACACCGGACGATGGGCGCAAGTTCAGCGACCTGTTCAACGTGCAGCGGCTCGCCAGGGCGGACATCCTCGACTCGTCCAAGGTCGTGATCTCCACGGTCCAGCGGCTGTATGCCATGCTCAAGGGTGAGGACGTGCTGTCGGAGGACATCGAGGACGAGGCACTCGACTCGTACGACATCGACGAGGTGGTGGGCGTCGATTACAACCCGAGGGTGCCTCCGGAGTCCTTCGATCTGATCATCGTGGACGAGTGCCACCGATCGATCTACGGCCAGTGGCGGGCGGTCCTGGAGTACTTCGACGCGTTCATCGTCGGCCTGACCGCGACCCCGGTCGCGCAGACCTTCGGGTTCTTCCACCAGAACCTGGTCAGTGAATACACCTACACGGAGGCGGTTGCCGACCGCGTCAACGTCGACTTCAACGTCTACCGGATCCGTACGGAGATCGGGGAGAACGGCGCAGTCATCCCCGAGGGGATCGTGGTGCCCAAGCTCGATCGTAAAACGCGAGTGCAGCGGTACGAGGAATTGGACGACGATTACGCCTACACCGGACGGCACCTCGGCCGGAAGGTGGTTAGCAAGGGCCAGCTCAAGCTGGTCCTGGAAACCTTCCGCGACCGGCTGTTCACCGAGATCTTCCCACGCCAGCCCGGCCAGCCCGAACGGACGTACGTGCCCAAGACACTCATCTTCGCCGTGGATGAGAACCACGCAGAGGAGATCGTGGGCATGGTCCGCCAGATCTTCAACCAGAGCAACGAGTTCTGCCAGAAGATCACTTACACGGTGAAGAACCCCGACCGGCTCATCGCGGCCTTCCGGAATAGCCCGGAACTACGCATCGCTGTTACCGTCAACATGATCGCCACTGGCACCGACATCAAGCCCCTCGAGTGCGTCTTCTTCCTCAACGAAGTGAAAAGCTGGGCGATGTTCGAGCAGATGAAGGGCCGTGGTGCTCGCAGCATCGACCCCGACGAGATGCGAGCGGTCACGCCCGACGTCGCGTCCAAGGACCGGTTCGTGCTGGTCGACGCGGTTGGCGTGACTGACTCCGAGCGCGTGGACGCCTCTCCGCTGGAGAAGCACACCGAAAAGCAGATCAGCCTGGAGCGGTTACTGAAGAAGGCCGGCACGCTCACGCTGTCGCTGGAGGAGACTTCAACGCTTGCCTCGCGGCTGGCCCGGCTCGACAAGCAGATCAACGCGGAGGAGCGGGCCGAGCTGGAACGGCTCGCCGGACAGCCCTTGACCAAAGTGGTGCGCAGCTTGGCCCGCTGCAACGACCCTGATGTGCTGGAGGAAGCGAGAAAGACCGGCAAGGGCTGGGAGCGCCGCCTAGTTGAAGAAGCGGCCGAGCCGCTGGCCGATCCGGAGTTCCGGCAGCGGCTGCTGGACATTCGTCGCGCCCACGACATCGTGTATGACGAGGTCAACCAGGACAACCTGATTGAAGCGCGCGGCGTGGACCGTGGCGACACCGCAGAGCGGGTTATCACGTCATGGGCCGCGTATGTCCAGGAGCACCGGGACGAGCTCACCGCGCTTGAGCTCGCCTATCGCAGCGGAACCAGCGGGCGCGAAGTATACCGGCAGCTCAAGGAGCTCTCCTCCCGACTGGCCCGACCGCCGTACCAGTGGACGCCCGACGGGCTTTGGAAGGCGTACGAGCAGGTTGGAAAGGCGGCCGGGCGGCCGGGGTTGCGGTACGGCGTGGCCGACCTGATCCAGCTCATCCGCTTCGAACTTGGCATGATCGACGGGCGGCCGCAGCCGCACCGTAGCGTCATCGAGGAGCGCTTCGCCAACTGGCTGGCCCGCCAGGAGCAGGGCGGTGTCCGCTTCACAGGCGACCAGATCTGGTGGCTGGAGCGTATTCGCGATGTGGTCGCGACCAGCGCCGCCTTCGACCACAATGACCTGGACGAAGTCCCTTTCACCGAACGCGGCGGCACCGACGGCTTCCTCCATGCCTTCGGCGATGACCGCGCCGAAGATGTCCTCACCGACCTGAACAGGAACCTTACCGCATGACCAATCTCCCCTCCGGCTGGCTCCGAGCAAGCTTGCAGGATTTAGGAGTGCAGGTTCAGCCTGGCTTCGCCAGTGGCAAACATAACCGCGATGGGAATGGCCTACTGCACTTGCGACCTATGAATATAACCAGGGACGGGAGATTAGATACTTCGGACGCCCGGTTCGTTGAGGACGAGAGCGACCGCCGAGTGGTTGCAGGTGACGTACTATTCAATAATACGAATAGTCCCGCACTGGTTGGCAAGACGACCATAATCTCTTCGCCAAGCCCATTGGGATATTCGAATCACATGACTCGACTTCGGCCACCGGATGGCCTAGACTCTCGGTTTCTCGCCTATCAGCTTCACTGGCTATGGATGGAAGGCTACTTCAGGTCCGTCCTTTCGCACCACGTGAACCAGGCCAGCGTATCTTCCAAAGTATTGCTTCAGACAAATATTGCTGTACCGCCACTTCCGGAGCAGTGCCGTATCGTTGCAGCCATCGAAGACCATCTCTCCCGCCTAGATGCAGGGCGCAGCTATCTCTTGAGTGCAGAGCGGCAAGCTTCAGCTTTCGTAACTGCTTTGCGTACTGCTGCGGTCGAAGGGCGTCTGATTGAAACCCCTTCCTGTCGGGAGGATATCGAGTCTCACTTTGAAAGCGAACGACGGCTTCGTTGGCATGGAGAGTGCGGTAACCGACGGTATAAGGAGCCCGTGGATCCCGACCTCGGCCTTGTTCCTATCGTCCCACCTGGCTGGGCACTTCTGAGCCTTGAAGCTGCCACGGATCCGGTCCGCGTGATTCGATATGGAATCCTAATGCCCAAGGTGAAAGAAGATGGCACGGTTCCTTATGTTGAAGTTAAGGATCTTGCCGGCGAGACGCTAGATGGGAAGCTCTTACACAAGACGAGCCGTGAGCTCGATGAGAAATTCGCGGGTTCCCGCCTGGCCTTCGGGGACGTCGTTCTGGCCGTTCGGGGTTCGTATGAGAGATCTGCCATAGTTCCGGCTCAACTAGCCGGCGCGAACGTGAGCCGCGATGTGGTGCGAATCGCACCGCTCTCTGGACTACGTCCCGAGTATCTTCAATGCTATCTTCAGAGCTCTTTCGTAAAAAAATACCTTCGACGCCACGCGAGAGGGGTTGCAGTTAAGGGAGTAAATACCGCCGCAATTCGCTCCCTACCAATTGCCGTACCACCTCTTAGTATCCAAGAGAGCATTATTGAGACTGTGGCACAACAGCTTTCGACAGTAGAGCAAGTTGACAATGAAATCGGCCGCTCAAAGATCCATGTGGATAAGCTGCGGCGATCTCTGCTCGCAGAAGCGTTCGTTGGGCGGCTAGTCCCGCAGGATTCGGATGACGAGCCTGCTTCTGTGCTGTTGGAGCGCATTAGGGCGGAGCGGGCGACGGCCGTTGGGGCTGCCAGGCGTCACGGTAGCCATACCGGTTCGAAAACGGCAGCGGCAATGAGCGGGAGCCGTACGGAATCTAGGAACACCCGGGAACAGGAGACGGTGGCGTGAGCGCGGTAGACACGCGGCAGTTGGTGGCGAAGCTGTGGAACTACTGCGATGTGCTGCGAGACGACGGTGTCTCGACCATCGACTACGTGGAGCAGTTGACGTTCCTGCTGTTCCTGAAGATGGCGCACGAGCGGGCCACCCGGAAGTTCAACCCTGACAAGGCTCTTGCCGGAGTGGCGTCGATCTGGCAGAAGCTGCTCGACGCCGAAGCCCAGGACCTGGAAAGGGACTATCGCGAGACTTTGGAGCACCTCGGCAAGCAGCCGGGCACGCTGGGTGTGATCTTTCGTAAGGCGCAGAACAAGATTCAGGACCCGGCGAAGCTGAAGCGGCTCATCGTCGACCTGATCGGCAAGCAGAACTGGTCGAGCCAGGGTGTCGACATCAAGGGCGACGCGTATGAGGAGCTGCTCGCCAAAAGCGCCGAGGACGTCAAGTCCGGCGCGGGGCAGTACTTCACGCCGCGTGCACTGATCGCCGCGATGGTCGACTGCATCCAGCCCGGACCGAATGACACGATCGCTGACCCGGCCTGCGGCACCGGCGGCTTCCTGCTTGCCGCCCACGAATATATCGTTCAGCACCACGCCTCGGCCCTCACGCCTGAGCAACGCACCCACCTCGCCTCGGGTGCGATCAGTGGGACGGAGCTAGTGGATGGCACGGCCCGCCTCGCCGCGATGAACATGCTCGTCCACGGTATCGGCAAGCCGAACGGCGAATCACTGATCGAGGTAAAGGACGCCCTGGCCGAGGCGCCGGCCCGACACCCGAGCGTGGTGCTGGCCAATCCGCCGTTCGGCAAGAAGTCGTCCATCACGGTGATCGGCGAGGGCGGCCGGGCGGACAGAGAGACTATCTCCTACAACCGGCAGGACTTCTGGACCACGACCACCAACAAGCAGCTCAACTTTTTGCAGCACATCGCCTCGATGCTCGCGATCCCCGGTCGAGCCGCGGTCGTCGTCCCCGACAACGTGCTGTTCGAGGGCGGTTCAGGGGAGACCGTACGGCGTCGCCTGCTTTCACAATTCGACGTGCACACGCTGCTGCGGCTGCCAACCGGCATCTTCTACGCCGGTGGGGTCAAGGCTAACGTATTGTTCTTCGACAAGAAGGAAGCCCTTCCCGGGAAGGCATGGACGAGCACGCTGTGGGTGTACGACTTCCGGGTCGGCCAGCACTTCACGCTGAAGCAGAACCCGCTTCGCCGCGAGCATCTCGACGATTTCGTCAAATGCTACCAGCCCGGAGAACCACGGTCGGCGCGAATCGAAACCGACCGGTTCCGGCCGTTCAGCTATGAGGAGTTGATGGCCCGGGACAAGGTCAACCTCGACATAACATGGCTCAAGGATTCGTCCCTTGAGGATGCCGATTCCTTGCTACCTCCAGATGTAATCGCCCAGGAAATTGTCGAAGACCTTGAGGCGGCTCTCAGCGAATTCGCCGCTATCGCTGAAGTGCTACAGCAGGCGAAGACGAGGCGGTTGGATTCCTACGAGGTGGGATGATCAAAGGTGGTACTCTTCGGCCATTTTCAGCCACCACCGATGCAAGTCATCGCGTAGCAGAGGACGGGCTGCAGCAGGGGTCCGCGTACGAGTACGTTGCGGCACCTCTTCGTAATCAAGAATCGCGTGAACCAGGTCGAGCAGGAGATCGCGGAGCGAGGTCTCTGCGATCTTCCCGAAATGGTCCAGATCCGCTGCCGAAAGTATCTGACTTGCCCTAGCCAGACCCGAGGCAAGGTCACGAAGTATTCCTGGATTGGTTGAACCATTCCTCAATTGCACAAGAGACGGCGCTAAAAGTGGCGTCTCGCTGTACGCTAAGCGCATGGCTTGAATAACCGGGTGCGTAGATGAGCCGTTCTTCGTAGCATCAACTACGACAAAATGGCTCTTACCGCGAACTGCTGTTACTCGCCGGAGCTCAACAGCATCTATTGGTGATGCGGCAACGTTAATCATCTGCATAATGAGGTGCGGATCTTGCATTTCGCACGCGAGAACAACACACTCTGCCACTGGAATATTTAGACCTGTTATAGATTTCACCGGAACGATCGCTAGACGCGTATTGGCTAGGTTCCTGAAATCAGTCACCGCCTGCCTATTAATGCGCCGGTTCGTTAGAATCTCCGCAAAGTCGTCCGGCCGACCAGGGAAAGCGTCTTTTACCTTGCCAAGCAACTCTTTAGCGTGACGCATGTCTTTGGCGATTATCACGGTTTTGGGCTCATACGGATGACTCGGGAAGATGTCCTCACGGATGGCCTTACTCAGGGCAGCCAACACGTCGCTTCCTCGCGCCTCGATTCGACGGATATCGAAGTCTAAGCGCCTCCCCTCGGCAATGGCTTCCAGTGGCGTATATGTCCATGCTAGATTTGAATCATAAAAGCTCTTGATTTCATCGGAAATAACTGCAGCCGACGTAACGCCAATCGTCAGGGATGAAAAATAGTCAAGCGTGTTGCGAACCTTAGATAGCCAAGCCGCAGGCCCATCGCCCACAATTGCGACATCAAATGAATCTGCAGGAATACGTTCATTGAACGACACCGGAGAAGACGCGTTGGCTCCAATCAAGTTATCGATCTGCCGGGTGTGAGTTATGACGAGCCGAGCCGATTCTGCGATGCCATGCATCGTTAATGGTTGTATTTCGAACAGCTCCGAAAGGCGGCGAGAGTCGCGTGCGGAGATCGAAGAACTGGCAGCGTTCAGCGCGTAGTTGTAGGCTGCGCGGTCAACTGTGATGTAAAGGATTCGATGGGCGCGCGCCTGCCGCAGCAAAGCATCAGCCAAGGTCACTAAAATCGAGGAAGCCTCGTCAGGCGAACCTAGCTGCATCAATACTCGGGATTCACCGCGCTTAAGCGCGTCTGCGATTAGCCTTAAAGCGTCCTCTTGGTAGGCAGCCAGCTGCGGATACTGATCGGTCCAATTGATCTGATCTAGTCGAGAGCTGAGCGTTGGGTATGGCCAAAGTGCGATCGCATCGCGAAGCTGGCGCCTAAGCTCCTTTGGTTGGGGCAGATATAGGAGCGTTTGCGGCTTCTTGTGAGGCTCCAGGAGATTGGTGAAAATGAATCTATTATCCCTTGCATGGAATCGAAACGGGATCCCAAACCCTTCGGTTGTGGTCCGAATATCCGCACTCGAAAACTTTATCTCCTCGGCACCGACACTTACAGTGCCATCAGACGTGAGGACTCCAACAGCAAACCCGTCAAGGAGGAGAACCTGGACGAGGCGGCCATCGCTAATATCGATGTCGCGGACAATATATGGACCGTTCATAGAAGCCTCATCAAGGTGATCAACAACGATCCAGCCCACTGTCTCGCAAGCTGCTTTGAGCGGTCCTCGCTGGTTGGCTTCCGTAGTCCACTGTAAGCAGTAGTCCTCGGTAGGCGCCTTGAACTCTTGCGTAGCACCTGATCCAGTTAACAGGCGGCTGTACCAGTCACCTACCTCAAAGCAAACATGTACCTGTTGAAGTGCTTCTGCTACTAGGCCGGATCGCTCGTGAACCCCGTCATTCCCTTGGGTGCGAATGCGATCGAGTCCATCAGTGATGTAGGTAGGGACCTGGCCGCTATTGGCAAGGTTTCTTATTTTCTGCACCAATTTAGCCGATGCTCCGGCGAGGCTAAGGTGCTGCAACACAAGCGTGGTGATGCGATCGGCGAAGGCGCGGGCAGATGTGAGGGACAAGTGGGGATCAACAAAAACGGTGCGCATGGCATCAGCGGCGGCGCCTGCCGCATTCGGGCATATGGGCACAAGGAACCCAAAGTTTCCCGAGCGTCGCGCTCGCCACTCATCGTCCGGCTGCCCGGTCAAGGCCTACCCCCGGGGAGAGGAATGCATAGCCGGACAAAGTACCACGAGGATGATCAGCTGCGCACGCGTGCAAGCCTTGGTGACCTGGTCGAGCTCAGCAGGACCGTTAGGCTCTCGATCTAATATCTGCGTCGGCTCCTCCTGGCGGTAGCTCGGCAACTTCTGATGCTTCGTGGGTCTCTTCTGTTCCTGTGTACGTCGGTGATGTTGAGCGGTAGCTTCGCTGTGTGGCTACCAACGAAGAGCGGTCGCGGTGGGTCGTACATGGTGAACGGCTGATCTACGACAACGAGTGGATCCGGCTGGGCCTGGTGGACGTCGAGATCCCTGATGGGGCGCGCTTCGAGCATCACGCGGTGCATCTGGGCCGGGCAGCCATGACCGTGCTGGTCGATGACCAACAGCGCGTGCTGATGATGTGGCGCCACCGCTTCCTCTTCGACCGGTGGGGCTGGGAGCTACCTGGCGGCCTAGTGGAGGTCGGCGAGGATCCGAAGGACACCGCCGTCCGTGAGGTGGAAGAGGAGACCGGTTACCGGCCCAAGGAGATCGAGCACCTGATCACGTTTCAGCCGATGGTCGGCATGGTCGACTCCGAACACCTCGTGTTCCTCGGCCGTGGTGCCGAACTGGTCGGTGATCCGGTCGGCGAGGTGGAGGCCGATCGGCTGGAGTGGATCCCGATGAAGGAGATCCCGGACATGATCGCCCGTGGGGACGTCTGGAACTCCGGGGTTTTGATCGGGCTGCTCTACGCGCGGGAGCGCCTCAACGGGGCGCGCGGGTAGCGGCCCGGGTCAGCTCGGCGATGCGCCGGGTGTGCCGGCGAGATCCGATCATCGTGGCGAGCTGCTCGGCTCGGTTGAGGTGTGGTTGCGCGGCGTCCCGCTCGCCCATCGCGAGAAGAGCGTGGGCGAGGTCGCAGCGCAACCCGGCCTCGGCCCGGTTGTAGGTCCCATCCATGCCCGCGAGAGCTGAACGTAGGTCCTCGATCGTCTCGGGGTCCCCGAAGCGGACGAGGCAGTTGCCGCGCCACCGTGCGAGATGGTGCCGGTTGAGGGAGACGTACGGCAGGCTCGGATCGGCGTCCCCTTCGGGGAGCAGTGCGGCGGCCTGGTCGAGAGCGGTACGGCAGGTCGCCTCATCTCCGAGAATGGCGGCGGCCTCTGCTTCGGCAGCAGCAAGCCACGTGCGCAGATGGCCGGGGACGCGGCGGTCGTACGAGGCCCGCGTGTGTTGAAGTAGTTCGGTGGCCTCTGCCGGCCTTCCAAGGTCGACCAGAACGTATGCCTGCTGGCCGCAGGCGTAGGCGAGTAGTGCCGGGTCTTCGGCTTCACGTGCTGCGGCTATCGCGCGCTCGTGGTAGTCCCAGGCGTCTTTCAATGCGCAGGTGTCGATGGCCTGCCATCCCGCGAGGGCTGCGGTTTCGGAGAGCACGTGCGCCAATTTGGCCCGTATGCCGGGCCGTATGGCGTGATGGTGAGCGCGCTGTATCTGGGTGATTTGGGCGCGCATTTTGTCGGCGATGGCCGCGCTGCCGAGTCGGCGATCGAGCAGGCGCAGGTTATTGGTGTCGGTACTGAGGATCATCACCATCGTGGTGTCGATGGTGGCGGCGGCCTCGATGCGGGCGGTGAGTTCCTCGGTCTGCTCCTGGTGCTCGTCGCCGCGATTGCCGGTAGGTGAGGCGATGTCGAGTGGGGCGAGGCCGAGCAGCATGCGGGCGTGGTCGGGCAGGGCGAGGCCGGCGGCGATGCGCTCGTAGACCTCAAGGTCGGTGACCTGGCGCTGTCCGCGCATGAGTTGGCTGATCCGGCCCTGGGCGATGCCAGTAGCGGTGCTGAGGCGGACCTGGCTGGCGCCTGCGTACCTGACAGCAAGATTGAACAGACCCGCTACGTCACGGTTCTTGAGGATTTCCCTGCTTTCGTCACGGTCCCATACCCATTCGGGTAGCTGGATCGGCTCGAAAGCGTTCCCGTGCATTCCGGCCTCCGGTCGTTCGCCCAGGCTGGTCGTGCATGGCTCGTGCTGAGAACTCTATATCTCCCGGTGATATATCCCGTGGGAATAGGACTGGATTCGTCTGCGATCCATTCTTTCGGGCATGACAACACCAGTTAAGTGCACCGCGTGCGACGGGCGCGGCTGGAAGATCGTCACCCGGCGCGGGCAGGTCGCGGCCGTGTCGCTGGGGCTGGCGACCTCGTCACGGGAGGACTGCCTGTACTGCGACGGCGGCCAGGTGCCCGTGGAGATGTTCGAGTGGGAAGTCTTCCTCACGGGCAACGGGACCGACGAGCTCGGACCGTGCGGGACCAGTGCTCAGCAGGCCGCCTCGATGGACGAGCTACGTATGGCGTTGCGTCGGATGGACCCGGCCCGGCAGCCTTGGGGGAGAATCACGCACCGGGTCTACGACTTCGGCACCGTGCCGGACGACTGGTCCCGCCGGATCATCTTCCGCGCGACGCTTGATGCGGCCGGACAGGTCCGCTTCGAACGGACCGACCGGTGAGCAACCGCACCCCGGCATGGGGCGGGCCGTGCCCATCCCCGCATCTCCCGCCTCTGATGGAGGGCGCCAAGCCGCTCGACTGGCACAAGCCGGGGCAGTTCGCCTGGTCGCGGGTGCTCGCCTGGACCTGCCACGAGCACCGCAACACCTGGTACGAGCTGTGCGCGGCGGGCGGCCTGGCCTACATCCGCCGGTTCAAGGGCAATGAGTTGAAGCCGGAGGTAGCGCACACTCATGCCTGGCGGGAGACCGAGGCGCGGGCGGTGTGGCTGGCGCTGCTGTCCGGGCGGGCTCAATAGCCTTCCCGCTGGTGGCTGAGGTCCTGACAGGCATTCGCTCAGCCGCTACTGTGCTTATGCAGACAAGTGGAAGAGTGATTGGGCGCTTAACATGAGCATGGACTTCGCCCCGCCGAAGTACGCCCAGGTGATGACGGCGATTCAGCAGCGTATCCGGGACGGGGAGTATGCGCCCGGCGACATGCTGCCCTCGGAGACGCAACTCGTCCGGGAGTTCGGCGTCGGCCGCACCACCGTTGTGCGGGCGCTTCAGACCCTTGCCATGCAAGGCTGGATCGAGCGTGAACACGGCCGCGGCTCGTTCGTGAAGGGCCGCCCGGAAAGCCCGGCTGAGCGGGTACGGCCCGGCCTGTCGACGGCCGAGCATCCCGAGAGCGCCGAGAACCTCGTCACTGTTGCCCGGGTGCCGGCCCCCCGGCACGTCGCCAAGCTGATGGGCGTCGACGAGCGGACCCCCGTGATCGCCCGTCACCGCGTGACCCGGCAGGGCGACCGGGTGTCGGCGGCGGAAACGTTGTGGTTCCCCTTGGAGATCGCCCTGGGTACCGACCTGGACAAGCCTGATCCGCTGCGGCATGGGGTTCGGCAGCACCTCCAGGCGGTCAAGCATCTGCGGATCGACCATGTCACCGAACGCCTGACCGCTAGGAAGCCGACCAAGGAGGAAGTCGAACTCCTCGGCTCTTCGTCCCCGGTGCTGGGTGTGCTGGCGACCGTGCATGACCCGGCGGGGAGCGTGCTCCTGGTGCTGAGCGTGGCCCTGCCCGGTGACCTGCACGAGCTTGAGGACGTCTATCAGGTGAGCTAAGTCTTACCCGCTCGTCTCGCTCGGTTACTTGTGCGGACGAGTGGGCAAGACTTACAGTAGAACTCAATCGGACAAGTGGACGAGCGCATGAGCTGCTCGTCCCAAGCGAAGGAATCAAGAACATGGCCATCCAAGGACCCATCCCGATCGCCTTCGAGCACGTCTTCCCGCACGGCTGCTACCTCGTGGGGGAGGTGGAGCAGGTCAAGGACTTCACGGCCTCGACCGGCGGGCGCACCGTGTTCGCCAAGGACAAGACCACCGGGGAACTGGTCTGGCAGGTCGCCGTCATGGACGCCGACCCGGCCGCCAAGCTCGCCCAGAAGACGGTCGCGGTGAAGATCATCGCCCCGGTGCAGCCGGTCCCGCCGACCCCCACGCCCGGCCTGCCCATCACGCCGGTCGAGTTCGAGGGGATGACGGTCACGCCGTACGTCCACCAGACCACCGGACGCCTGGCCTACTCCCTGCGAGCGAGGGCCATGCGCGCTCCCCGCACCGGGGCCGCCTCGACCAAGCAGACCGGCGCGGCCGGCAAGGAGGTGGCGGCCTGATGCTCCGCGACCCCTACACCTACGTCACGCTCTCGCTCAGCCCCGGCAATCCGGCCAACGTCGGCATCTCGTTCTACTCGCCGGAACTGCGGGCGAGCGCCTCGGTACTCGATTCCGGGCGGCCCTACTTCGCCATCACGAGCCCGAGCGTGGACGTGACCGTCTCGACCACCGCGGCCGGGCCGGTCACCCCGAGGGATGTCGAGATCGCCCGGCAGATTTTCCAGGCCACCTCGCGCTACCTCGCCGAGTGTGAGCGCCTGGTCACCCAGCAGTCGGCCGACTCCGACCAGCTCGCCCTTCCGGTCGGCGACTCGGCGGCCTGACACGTAAGCGGGGCCGCTGGAAGCGGGAACTTCCGGCGGCCCCTCGGATCTCCCACGCACGCCAATGCTTGAGAGGACTCCAGCCTAATGCTGAGAAGACTGCCCGGAGACGAGGCGCGTAACCTCGTCTCCACCACCCCGGACACGGCCGTCGTTTTCCGCCCGGCCGTCATGCAAACCCCTGCCATCGTCACCATCGTGATCTGGCTGGCCCGCCTGCTGCGCGGGCTCGTCCGGACGCTCTGGCGTCACCCGATCGCCTGCACCGCCGCTCTGGCCCCGGCTGTGGTCACCCTCGTCTACGGGTGGCGGATGACGGTGGTCCTGGCCGGGTTCCTGCCCGCGATGGGCCTGTCGTGGGTGTTGCTGGAGCGGGATTCGTTTCTGCGCGTGATCGGCTGGCCGCTGCTGGCCTGGTGGCGCCTGGTGTGGGTCTACCGGCGGCACTGGCAACCCGTCATGATCGTCTCGGGTCTCGGTCGGCACCTGCGCGGCCGGGACTACCTGCCCCGCCTGGTCAAGGTGCGGTGTACCTCGTGGGCCGACCTGGTGACCGTGAAGATGCTGAACGGGCAGGCGGTCAAGGACTGGACCGACCGGGCCGACCACCTCGCCCACGGCTTCGGCGCCCGAAGTTGCCGGGTGTCGATCGCGCGGGCCGGTCGCCTCGTGCTGACCCTGCCCCGGCATGACCCCCTCGCCGAGCCGTTGCCGGCCGTTCCCATCCCAGAGGTTGCCTCGGTGGGGCCGGTCGAGATCGGCAGGTGCGAGGACGGCACACCGTACCGGCTCAAACTCCATGGCACGCATGTGCTGATCGCGGGCGCGACCGGCGCGGGCAAAGGCTCCTACCTGTGGAGCGCCATCCGCGGCCTGCTCCCCGCGATGCGGGCGGGCCTGGTGCAGGTCTGGGCACTTGATCCCAAGCGGATGGAGTTGTCCTTCGGACGGGCACTGTTCGGCCTCCGCTACGCCGCCACCCCCGCCGAGTGCGCCGACCTGCTTGAGGCGGCCGTGGCCGTGATGCAGGAGCGTGCCGATCGGTTCGGCGGCAACCAGCGCTCCCACACACCCACGGTGGCCGACCCCTTCGTCCTGGTCGTCGTCGACGAGGTCGCCTTCCTGACCGCCTACCAGTCCGACAAGGGCCTCCGCGAGCGAACCAAAGCAGCGCTTGCCACGCTCACCACACAAGGGCGCGCGGTCGGGGTCGGGGTCATGGCCGCGCTCCAGGACCCCCGCAAGGAGGTCATGAACATCCGCAACCTGTTCCCCGACAAGATCGCGCTACGGCTCGACGAGTCCGAGCAGGTGGACATGGTCCTCGGCGACGGCGCACGCGACCGGGGCGCGCTCGCTGATCACATCTCACCGGTCCCCGAGCTGGGCGCGGGCATCGGCTACGTCCGGCTCGAAACCTCACCCGACCCGATTCGCGTGCGCGCGGCCTACGTCTCCGATGAGGACATTCGCGCCATGGTCGCCAGCTTCTCGACCGGCAGGGCGGGGGCGCATGCCCGTGGTTGAGATCTCCCACCTCCTCGACGAGCTCACCTGCGCGGCCTGCGGCACCCGCAACGCGCTGTGGCTCTACCCCATCCGGGGCGTCATCGAGTGCCGCGAGTGCGGCGAGAAGGCAACCGTGATCGTCGAGCCCTCGGACGGTGACGAGTGACAGTTGCCAATGACAGGGCAACCCCGCGTGCCGTGCGGATGGCGATGCCGCTGGCTCGGGATGTGGTCGAGGAGATCGCCAAGCAGTACGGGGTGTGCATCCGCCCGGTTCCGCTTCGGCGGCAGGACATCCTGACCGGCCAAACCGACGTCATCGACGTTCCGTGCGGGGCGACGCTGGAGAGCAAGTGTCCGCCGTGTGCCAAGCGGAACCGGCAACTCCGCCGGGCGCAGTGCCGGGAGGGCTGGCACCTGGAAGCCGAGCCGGTCGACTTTCCGGACAACGCCGATGAGTATCAGCGTCACCTCGTGGAGCTGCGCGCCGACGCCCAAGCCTGGCGGGACGAGGTCGAAAAGGCCGGCGGCGACACCACCGACCTCGACGCCGCAATCGAGGACCTGGACGAGGAGATCAACCGGGCCGGGATGCGCGGCAATGTCCTCGGCCGTACCTCCGGCAAACGCACGCGCTCCACGAAGCGGCGGCAGGACGCCCCGGACCTGCCCAAGCGGCAGATGTCCAAGACCACGCTCGGGCGGACCTTCACCGGGTCGGATGACAAGGTCTATCGGCCGTCGATGTTCGTCACGCTCACGCTCCCCTCCTACGGCCGGGTCCTGGAGGGTGCGCCTCTCGACCCCGACCGGTACGACTACGCGCGGGCGGCCCGCGACGCGCTGCACTTCTCCAAGCTCGTCGATCGGTTCGTGCAGAACCTCCGCCGAGTGGCGGGATATGACGTGCAGTACTTCGCCACCGTCGAACCTCAAAAGCGGCTCGCCCCGCACCTGCACATGGCGATCCGCGGCACCCTGCCCCGTGCGGAGCTGCGGCAGATCATCGCCGCGACCTATCACCAGGTGTGGTGGCCCTCGACCGATGACGTGCGGTTCGAGGGTGACCACTTGCCGGTCTGGACGGACGGGGCCGGCTACCTCGACCCGACCACCGGGGAAGTCCTGCCGACCTGGGAACAGGCCCTCGACAAGCTCGACGCCGACGAGGACGCCGAACCCCTGCACGTGCTGTGCTTCGGTGACCAGCTCGACATACAGAGCGTGCTCGCCGGGACCCCGGATGCCGACCAGCTCATTCAGTACCTGTCGAAGTACCTCACCAAGAGCCTCGGCGACGCCCTCGGCACCGACGACCCACGCCGCAAGGCACACGCCGAACGGCTCCTCGACGCGCTGCGGTTCGAGCCCTGCTCGCCCACCTGCCCGAACTGGCTGCGGTACGGGATCCAGCCCAAGGGCGCCAAGCCCGGCATGGCCCCGGGCCGGTGCAAGGGAAAGGCCCACAAACTCGATCACCTCGGCTACGCGGGACGCCGCGTCCTCGTCTCACGGAAGTGGTCCAACAAGACCCTCACCGAGCACAAGCAGGACCGGCGTACCTGGGTCCTGGAAGCGCTCGGCCTGGAAGACGAGCCGGTCGACCCCCACCGCTACATCTGGCGACCGGTCAAGCCCGGCGATCCCGATCTCGCCCCGATTGGGGTCCGGCTGCTCCGCTCGGTTCACGAACGCCAGCGCTGGCGCAACCATCTCGATCGGCTCCAGGCCGAGCCAGATGGCCAAGATCTTTCGGCAACTGAAGGGAGGGCGGCATGAGAAAGGACGACAAGCTGATGACGGTCCCCGAGATCCTCGACGAACTCGGCGTGTCCGTCCGCACCTTCTATCGATGGCGCGAGATCGGCAAGGCACCCCAGGGCTTCAAGCTCCCCAACGGCGAGATCCGCATCTACCGCAGCGAGTTCGCCGCCTGGTTGGAAAGCCTCCGGGAGGCGGCGTGAACCCGACCTACAACGTGAAGTTCTGGGAGATCCGCGCGAACAAGACTTCCCAGGGGCCGGGTAAGCCGAAGCGGGTCGTCTCGCATACCGTGCGGTGGACAGTGGACACCCGCGAGAAGTCCTCGACGTTCCGAACGAAGGGCCTGGCCGAGAGCTATCTGTCGGACCTGCGGCAGGCCGCGAAGCGCGGGGAAGCTTTCGACCTTGAGACCGGGCTCCCCGAATCCATGGTCAGGGCCAAGAACGCTCGTACGTGGTTCGCCTTCGCCGTCGCCTACGTCGAGACCCGCTGGCCGCACTCAGCGGCCAAGAGCCGGGAGGGCATGACAGACGCGCTGTCCAACGTCACGCCCGTGCTTACCAGCGACCGGCCGGGCCGACCCGATGACGAGACCCTGCGGCGCGCTCTCCGAGAGTTCGCGTTCGTGCCGGCCGACCGTCGTCCGGCTCCCACACCTGACATTACGGGCGCGCTGCGCTGGCTGGAAGCGGCTTCGTTGCCTCTTACTGCCTTGGAGGACGCGAAGCACGCACGGGCGGCCCTGGAGGCTCTCGCGCTCCTCCTCGATGGCTCCGCGGCGGCGGCCTCGACCTACCGGCGCAAGCGGGCCGTGTTCCATCACGCCCTGGACTACGCCGTAGAGCTGGAAGAGCTTTCGGCAAATCCACTCGACCGGGTGAAGCTACGCCGTCCCAAGTCGACGGATGAGATCGATCGGCGCGCGGTGGTGAATCCCGCCCAGGCACGCGAGCTGCTGACGGCCGTGACCTACTGCGGCCGGACGCGGGGGCCGATGCTGGCCGCGATGTTCGCCTGTATGTACTTCGGCGGCCTGCGTCCGGCTGAGGCGGCCGGGCTGCGTGAGAAGGACTGCCATCTTCCCGAGTCCGGCTGGGGCCTGCTCACCCTGGAGAAGACCAAGCCGCAGAGCAACAAGCGCTTCACCGACTCGGGCAAGACCCACGACGATCGCGGGCTCAAGCACCGGGGCGAGAAGGACACGCGGCAGGTACCGATCCCGCCCGAACTGGTCGCCATCCTCCGCGAGCACATCGACCGGCACGGCGTCGGTGACGACGGACGGCTCTTCCGCACGCGGACGGGTGGCCTCATCTCCGGCTCGGCCTACTCGAAGGTCTGGAAAGAGGCACGGAGCTACGCCTTCACGCCCGAACAGGTCGCCTCGCCCCTCGCGGCACGGCCGTACGACCTGCGCCACGCAGCCGTCTCGTTGTGGCTCAACGCAGGGGTCCACGCGCCGGAAGCCGCCGAGCGGGCCGGCCACGGGGTGGACGTGATGCTCAGGGTCTACGCCAAGTGCATCGACGGCCAACGCGACGTCGCCAACCAGCGGATCACGGAAGCTCTCGCCGTATGAGGCGACACGAGCACGCATCGACGAAGGGTCTCGGTCCACGCCGAGGCCCTTCGGCGTGTTCTGGGAGGCTCGGAATCGTTCCGGAAGTTGGCGGAATCCGCCTGGCGACCTGCGGAAACGTCACCAAGATCATTCCGGATATGTTCCGGGAGTGGCCGCCTGGGGCTGCATCCGGTGGCGTCCGGCTGCATCCTCGGCGACAGCCCGATCATGTGAAGGGCCAGCTCAGAGAGCATCTGGGCTGGATGGGGGAGCGCGCCCTGCAGGATTCGAACCTGCGACCGTCGGATTAGAAGTCCGGTGCTCTATCCACTGAGCTAAGGGCGCATCCCCTGCCTAATTGTGCATGATCTGGAGGGCGCCTGTGCATCGGTTATCCGGATCGACGCGGTGTCGGCACCGTACCGCCGCACGACCCGGTCGTGCGTGACTACCACCAGGCCGAGCCGCCCATGCGGGCTGCTCGTGATCAATGGTAAGCGCCTGCGGACAGTGCCAGGACGCGGTGGTGCCGAACGTGGCGGGCGTGTCCCCGCGCATTGCCCAAGAGCGGCCTGGGCACTGGTTTCCTGCTCGATCGAAACCGTCCATCAGCAGCCGGCGAGCGGCGGGGAGGACGAGGAGGCATGCTCCCCTTGGCGCACACGCCGCTGGAGGACGAGGTCTGCTCGGCCGCGCCGATGAAGCATGGCCGCGGTGCCGGCACAGCATCCACGGGCTGCGGTGGTGAGCGCGGCCTCGGCATGGTCTGCCACTCGCCCCCGGCTCCTTGGTCGGTGCGGCCGGTGGGTGCCTTGAATCGGATTTCGGTGGAGCGATGAGTCCCGTTTGGGGCAGTTGTCTCCAGAGGTGACGACAACGAGGTGAGAAGAGGCACGGATATGAGCGACAACGCACTCGCCGGGGCGCCCTGCTGGATCGACCTGACCACCTCCGACCCCGAGCGCAGCCGCGAGTTCTACGCCCGGCTGTTCGGATGGACCCCCGGGGAGCCCAATGAGGAGTTCGGAGGGTACTTCGAGTTCTTCCGGGACGGCGCTCCCGTCGCGGGGGGCATGCAGAACCGGCCGGAGTTCGGGGCGCCGGACCAGTGGGCGGTCTACCTGTCGGTCGCCGACGCCCGCAAGACCATGGAGGCGGCCCTCGCCAAGGGCGCGCGGCAGGAGGTCGAGCCGATGGAGGTCGGGGATCTCGGCACCATGGCCGTCATCACCGACCCGGGCGGCGCGACGATCGGCATGTGGCAGGCCGGCACGTTCGACGGCTTCGCGGTGACCGGCGCCGCGGGGGCGCCGAGCTGGTTCGAGCTGCTCACCGGCGACTATGCGACGGCCGTGGAGTTCTACCGGGACGTGTTCGGCTGGGACGCTCACGTCGCGAGCGACACTCCGGAGTTCCGCTACACGACGCTGGGCAAGGACCATGCGGCCCGCGCCGGCATCATGGACGCGACCGCGATCCTCGGCCCGGACGAGCCGGGCGGCTGGTCGGTGTACTTCGGCGTCGACGACGCCGACGCGGCGCTGGCCCGGGTGCGCGAGCTGGGCGGCACCGTGGTGCGGCCGGCCGAGGACACGCCGCACGGTCGGCTGGCGACGGCCGTCGACCCGACGGGAGTCCGGTTCAAGATCGTCGCCCGCTGAGCCGCGAGGGCCACAGAGTTCGAGACGGTTTCCCTCGTCCGGGACGGACGAGGGAGCCGTCGTGGTGCCCTGTACGCGCCTCGGGCCGGATGGCGACGGTCCCGGTCGATGGCCGTCAGCGCCGATACTGGCGGCATTCGCCGGTGAAGATGCCGTCGAGGCAGGTGCGCAGGGCCTCCTCGGCGGCTTCGCGCATGGTGCGGTGGCCGACGGGGGCCGCCGGGTGGAGGTAGAGCTGGTCGGCCAGGCCGGTGGTGAGGGCCGTGATGCGGGTGGCGGCCAGGTGGGGGTCCAGGGCGGGCTCGACCTCGCCGCATTCCTTGCCGTTCTCCACGGCGACGGCGAGGCGGCTTCTGATGTCGGTGATGGTGGCGCTCGCCACGGCGGCGAGGGTGGGGTGGTCGAGGGAGCGGCCGGCGAACGCGTGGGTCACGCGGTACTCGTCGCGTCTGGCGTCGTCGAGGGGCAGTAGCTCCAGCAGGCTGTCGAGGACGACGTCGCAGATGCGCCGCCGCCGGGCCACGCCGTCGGCGATGCGGGCCGCCACACGGTCGCGGCTCGCGGCCATGACCTGGTCGTAGGCGAAGAGCAGCAGGTCGTCCTTGCTCGGGAAGTAGTGCTGGACGAGGCCGACCGAGCAGCCCGCCTCGCGGGCCGCCCGGGCGACGGTCACGCCGTCCAGCCCGGCGGCCGCCACCAGACGCCGTACGGCCGTGGAGATCTGCCGACGGCGGGCGTCGTGATCGGCGGTGCGGGGCATGGGTCGACAGTATCAACGCGCGGTCATGTGCCGTGCCCGGCCGGTCGACCCCTTGCGGTCGCGATCGCCGTCTGCGCGGGACGGTCGTGGACCGGGCTCCGTTCGCCGCACAAATAACCGTATGGGTGTATGGTTACCGCCGAAATAATATGTCTGTACGGTTATCCGTCGGTGGAGGATCATGAAGCTCCAGCTGTTCGCGTCCGTGGCTCTCGTGGCCGCTGCCGTCCTGTGGGGCGCGCCCGCCGGTACGGCGGCGGTGGACGGCGCTTCCGGGCTCGACGCCGTGGACTCCTACCTGCACGAGCGCACCGCGGCCACCAGGACGCCCGGCGTGGCGTACGCCGTCGTCACGCCGGACGGGATCGCGCGGGCCGGCGCGTGGGGGCGCGACGGGGACGGGCGGGCCGTCACCAGGGACACGCCGTTCCTGTGGGGGTCGATCGCCAAGCCCGTCACCGCGACGGCGGTGCTGACGCTCGTCGAGGCCGGCGAGATCGACCTGGACCGGCCGGTGCGCGCCTATCTGCCCTCGTTCACCCTGGCCGACCGCGCCGACGCGGCGAAGATCACCGTGCGGCATCTGCTGGAGCAGACCAGCGGCATCCCCGAGGGCACGGGCATCACCGACCGGTTCGACCGCCGGGCCGACCCGTACGCCGAGGCCGTCGCCGACCTGGCCGGCGTGACGCCGCTGTTCGCGCCGGGCACGCGGCACGAGTACACCAGCGCCAACTACGTCGTGCTGGGCGCGATCGTCGAGGCGGTCACCGGGCGGCCGTACGCCGCGTACCTGCGCGAGCACGTGCTCGGCCCGCTGGGCATGGGCGGCGCCATCACCTCACCGGAGGAGGCCGGCGGTGTGCTGCCCGGCGGGCACGGCTACCTGTTCGGGCGGCCGGTCGGGCTGGGCGCGCACTACGACCGGACGGGGGCGAGCTACGGCTATCTCGGCGGCACCGTCGACGATCTCGCGCACTTCGCGATGGCCCAGCTGAACGGCGGACGCTACGGCACGGCACGCGTGCTCACCCCCGCCTCGGTGGCCCTCATGCAGCGCGGCGCGGTGCCGGTGGGCGGCACCCAGCGCTATGGGCTGGGCTGGCGCGACGACACGCGCAACGCCGATCTCGGCACCCGCACCGTCTGGCACGGCGGCGCGGCCCCCGGCTACCAGGCCATGATCGTGCTGCTGCCCGATCTGGGGCGGGGCATCGTCGTGCTGCAGAACGTCTACGGCGTCTTCCAGGACTGGGAGCTCGCGGCGGCGGCCCTCGGCGCGGCCCGCATCCTGGCCGGCGGCAGGCCCGCTACCGTGTCCGCCGACCCCACCTACCCGATGCTGCTGGCCGTCCTGGTGGTCACGCTGCTCGCGTGCGTCGCGCTGCTCGGCCGATGCGCCTACCGGCTGGTGCGCGCGCCGGCGAGGCCACGGCGTCCGGGTCGCGTCGTCGCGGGTGCGGCCGCGCAGGCGGGCGGCGGTCTCGCGCTCGCCCTGCTCGCCGCGGTCGTCCTGCCGGGCGCCTTCGACGCGAGTCTGCGGATCGCCCGGCTGTACGAGCCGGACGTCGGCCTGCTGCTCACCGCCGTCACCGCGACCGCGCTGCTGCTGGCGGCCTTGAGCCCGGTGGACGCCTGGCTGGGCCTGCGTCGCGCCCGCCCGGCGGCCGTCAGGCCGCGTCGATGATCAGGGCCGGGTGGCGGGGGTCGTCGACCCGTACGGCGACGTCGGCGGCGGCGCGCGGGTCGACGTCGCGTTCGTAGCGCTCGTACGCCGGCAGCCGCCAGCGGTCGGCCTGCGGGGTGCGCCGGGCGAGGGCGCCCGGGGACAGCCACAGGTGGACGGTCAGGTCGAACGGCAGGCCGCGGCCGAGCAGCAGGGTGCCGTCGACGAGGGCGACGCCGCCGGGCGGGAGGGTGACGTACGGGCGGCGGAAGGACCGGTCGGTGGCGGCCTCCCACAGGGCCGGGAGCACGCTGCCGGTGCCGCCGGGGGCGAGGGGGTCGAGCACTTCGCGGCGCAGCGCGCCGTCGTCGAGCCAGTCGTCGTAGAAGGCGTCGGGGTCGGTGCGGCCGGATTCCAGCCGCAGCGACGCCTGCCGCAGGAAGTCGCCCGCCGAGACCCGCTGCACGGATCTGCCGCGCACCCGCAGGGGGTCGACCAGCGCGTCGGCGAGACGCCCGGGGTCCGCCGCCGGAGCGCCGTCGAGCGCGACGCGCAGCCATGACTCGCGCGGGGCCGAGGCGATGCGATCGGCGAGATCGGCGACCAGCGCTTCAGGCGAGACAGGACGGGCCCGCATACGATCATCATCCCCCATGTCTCTGACGTCCCGGTGCCTACCCGGCATCCCGGGCAGGACGCCCTCCTCCTCCCGGTGGTCAGGGCGAGGCGGATGGCGAGGCGGATGGCGAGGCGGATGGCGAGCCGGATCGGTCGGCGGCGTCCGGGGGTGCCGGCTGTGCTGCGGGCCGACTCGCGGCAGACAGTTGACAGATATCTGATATCTGACTTATGTTCCCTCCCGCTGATCCAACACATGGGAGGGCCCTCATGAGATTCGGTGGGCGTCCACTTCGCTGGGCCGCCGCGCTGGTCGCGGCCGGCCTGCTGCTCGCGGGATGCGGAGGCGGAGGCGGCGACGACGCCGGCTCCGGCGACGGCGGCAAGACCACGGTGACCCTCTGGCACTACTACGGCCCCCCGGACAGCGCGACCGGCGCCGCGCTGGTGCGGCTGGTCGAGCGGTACGAGAAGGCGCACCCGGACGTGGACGTGCGGACCCGGCACATCCCGTTCGGCGACTTCACCCGCACGCTGCTCCAGGCGGCCGCCGGCCAGGACCTCCCCGACATCGCGCTGATCAACGCGTTCCACACGCAGGCCATGGTCGAGGCGGGGGTCATCCAGCCACTCGACGACCGGGTCGCGAAGTGGGGCAAGAAGGACGGCTTTTTCCCCGCGAGCTGGCAGACCACCCAGGTCGACGGCAAGACGTACGGGCTGCCGCACCTCGCCGACGCCTACGCCGTCTACTACAACACCGACATGCTGGACAAGGCGGGCGTGCAGCCGCCGGAGACCTGGGCCGAGATGGGCGAGGCCGCGAAGAAGCTCGCCACGGACGGCCACCGGGGCCTGGCGGTGAGCGGCATCGAGGGCGACGAGGGCGCCACCGGGCTGATCCTGCGGATCCTCGCGGCGGGCGGCGACGTCGCCCACATCGACTCGCCGGCGGGCAGGGAGGCGCTGACCCAGTTCACCGAGCTGGTCGGCAGCGGCGCCATGTCGAAGGGCATCCTCGGCTGGAACGAGGAGGACGTGAAGAACCGGTTCGCCAACGGCAAGGTCGCCATGATGATCAACTCGGCGACGTACGTCAGTACGCTGCGCACCGAGCATCCGGACCTGAAGTGGAAGGTGACGCTGCTCCCCGAGGACGAACAGCGGCCCACCCTGCTCGGCGCGGAGAACCTGACCATCACCACGGGCAGCGAGCATCCCGACGCCGCCTGGGACCTGATGACGTGGATGCAGCGGCCGGACGTGCTGGCCCAGTACCTCCCCGACCGCAACAAGCTCCCGGCCCGCAGCGACGTGCCGGCGGGCGACGACGAGGCGCGGGCGGTGTTCCAGGAGCAGTTGAAGTCGGCCTGGGTGCCGTCGGGCGCGGTCGCGAAGTCGGCGAGCGAGGTCTTCACCGACGTCCAGGGCGCCCTGCAGGCGGCGGTCAGCGGATCGGCGAGCGTCGGCGAGGCCCTCGCGCGGGCCCAGCAGAAGATCGACAAGGCGCTGGCCGGTTAGCCGGCGGGAGAGATCGCCTTGGCCCTGCTACTCGGCAAACGCCGCGCCGTGGCCCGGAGGACCGCCCCTCGGGCCCGGCGGCGGCCGCCGCTCTCGACGTACCTGTTCGTCCTGCCCGCGGTCGTGTTCGTGGCGGCGACCGTGCTCTACCCGCTCGTGTACAACGTCGCGATCAGCTTCCGTGACGTGGGCCTGCGCGAGATCGTCGCCGGCGGCGGCGACTTCGTCGGATTCGACAACTACCTGGCGGAGCTGCGCAAGCCGGAGTTCCGGAACGCGCTGCTCGTCTCGCTGCTCTACACGGTGCTCGGCGTCGGCTTGGCCTTCGTGTGCGGGCTGGCCATGGCCGTCTTCCTCAACCGGCGGTTCCCCGGGCGCGACCTGATGCGGTCGGTGCTGCTGGTGGCCTGGGTGCTGCCGACCGTCGTCAGCGCCAACGTGTGGAAGTGGATGCTCGACGGCGGCCACGGCCTGCTCAACACCGTGCTCGGCGCCCTCGGCCTCGTCGACGATGACCTGTTCTGGCTGCTGGAACCGGCTACCGCGCTGGCGTCGGTGGTCCTGGCCACGGTGTGGACGCTGGCGCCGTTCGCGATGATCCTTCTGCTGGCCGGGCTGCAGAACATCCCCGGCCCCCTGTACGAGGCCGCCCGCATCGACGGCGCGAACGCCTGGCAGCGCTTCACCCGCATCACGGTGCCGATGCTGCGGCCCGTCAGCATGACGGTCCTGCTGCTGCTGTTCGTCACCACGTTCAAGACGTTCGACACGATCTACCTGATGACCCGGGGCGGGCCCGGCAACGCCACGATGATCCTGCCGATCCACGCCTACCTGGAGGCGTTCTCGTTCTTCCGGTTCGGCACCGGGGCCGCCGCGACGACGGTGATGCTGCTGATCCCGCTCCTGCTGAGCCTGTTCTACTTCCGCTCGCTGAGGAAGGAGGACCTCGCGTGAGCGCGCGCCGCCTGCTCGGCGCCCGATGGGCGAGCACTGTCATCGGCGCGCTGCTGGCCGCCGTCTACATCGTGCCGGTCTACTGGATGGTCGCCACGTCGCTCAAGCGACCCGGCGACGTCTTCGCCGATCCGCCCGACATCGTGCCCTCCCCCGTCTCGTTCGGCGCGTACGCCGAGGCCGTCTTCGCCAACACGCACGTGCTGCGCGGCCTCGCCAACAGCACCGTCGTCGGGGCCGGCACGACCCTGCTCACGCTCGCCCTCGCGCTGCCGGCGGCGTACGGCATGGCGCGGTTCCGGCTGCGGTTCGTGAGCGCGTTCCTGCTGCTGTTCCTCGTCGTTCAGATGATCCCGGCGATCAACGTGGCGCTGCCGATGTTCGTCATCTTCAGCCACCTCGGCCTGGTGAACAGCTACCTGGGCCTGGTGCTGGCCAACTGCTCGCTGGCGCTGCCGCTCGCGGTCGTCGTGCTGCGGCCCTACTTCCTCGCGGTGCCGGGCGAGGTGGTGGAGGCGGCCAGGGTGGACGGCTGCGGCCAGTGGTCGGCGTTCCTGCGGATCGCGCTGCCCGTGTCGGTGCCCGGCATCGTCACGGTGGCCGTGGTGAGCTTCCTCGGCGCGTGGGGCGAGTTCGTGTTCGCGCTGGCGCTGGTCACCAAGGACCAGATGCAGCCGGTCAGCGTGGTGCTGGCCGGGCTCACCAACGCGTTCGGCACCCGGTGGAACGACGTGATGGCCGTCTCCGCCGTGGTCTCCCTGCCCATCTTCCTGGCGTTCCTGTTCCTGCAGCGGTTCGTCGTCGGCGGGCTGACCGCCGGAGCCACCAAGAACTGACGCCCGACCCGTGAAGGAGAACCTGTTGATGCGCCGTATGTCAGCGAGCACCGATCTGGAGATCTGGGCGGCCGTCCCGACGCCGTTCGGCCCAGACGGCGCGCTGCGCCTGGACGTCGTCGGCGACCAGGCCGGCCACCTGCTCGCCTCGGGGGTGAACGGTGCTTTCGCCGGCGGCACGACCGGGGAGTTCCCCGCGCTCAGCACCGTCGAACGGCTGGAGCTGGTGGCGGCCTGGGCCGAGCGGCGGCCGCCGGGGCTGGGGCTCGGCGTACACGTGGGGCACACCGTGCTGGACGAGGCCCGGACACTTGCCCGGCAGGCCGCGGACGCGGGGGTCGACATGATCGCCGCCGTGGCCCCCTACTACGGCTCCGCCGCGCGGGTGGAGCAGGTCGTGGGCCATCTGGCGCGGATCGCCGAGGCGGCACCCGGCGTGCCGTTCTGCTACTACCACAATCCCGGCATGACAGGCGTGGACCTGCCCGCGTCGGCCGTGGTGGCCCGCGCCGTCAAGGAGATCCCGACGTTCGCGGCCGTCAAGTTCACCGACGGCGATCTGCTGGAGTACGCCCGGACCCAGGAGGCCGCGCCCGACGCGCGGATCTTCTTCGGCAAGGACGAGCTGCTCCCGGCCGCCTTCGCCATGGGCGCGCGGGCCGTCATCGGCAGCCTCTACAACTTCCTCGCCCCGCTCGCCCGCGAGGTGTTCCGCGCCGCCACCGCCGGACGGCAGGCCGAGGCCGCCGCGCTGCACCGCCCCTTCCGCGAGGTCGCCGCCGTCGCAGACCGGTACGGCTCGCTCGCCGTCATCAAGGAGCTCGCCGGCCGGTTCGGGCCGAACCCCGGACGATGCCGCTCCCCATGGGACACCCTTGGGGCCGAGACACCCGCAGAGATCGTTCGGGTCGCCGACGACCTGCGGCCGATCATCGCGAAAGGGGAGACGACGACGTGGTGACCAGACGGCCCATCTACCGCGAGGCCCAGGAGCGCCTGCGCGAGTACATCCGGACCCACCGGATGCGCCCCGGCGACCGGCTGCCCCCCGAGGCCATCCTCGCCAGCGAGCTCGGCGTCAGCCGGCCCTCGCTACGCGAGGCGACCAAGAGCCTCCAGACGCTCGGCGTGATCGAGGCCCAGCATGGCAACGGGCTGTTCGTGTCGGCCTTCTCGTTCCGGCCCATCATCGAGCAGCTGCCGTACGGGCTGGCCGAGACCGGGGCCAGCTTCGGCGAGATCCTCGTCGCGCGGGAAGCCATGGAGGTCGGGCTGATGTCGTTCGTCGCCCGGCTCGCCGGAGGCGACGAGCTGCGCGAGTGCGAGCGGCTCGCCCATGTGATGGGCGAACGCGAGGCCGCCGGGCTGCCCTGCGCCGACGTGGACAATGCGTTCCACCTCCAGCTCTACCGGGGGCTGCGCAACCCGCTGGTCGACCAGGTGATAGAGACCTTCTGGGAGCTGTACGCCAGGCTCGACGACAACGGCCCGGCCGTTGGCGACAGACGTCTCGGCCCCATCCACCTGGCCATCGTGCGCGCCCTCCGCAAGGGCGACGCTCAGCTCGCGGCGGCCGAGATGCGGGCGCACTTCGACGACGTACGGCAACGGGCCGCCACCATCGAGGCCGCCGGGGAAGGCACGGAACACGCGTGAACGACCTGCTCGTCCTCTCCGCTCCCGGCACCGCCCTCGTGCTCGACCCGCGCGGCCCCGGCCTGCCCCGGGTGCTGCACTGGGGCCCGTCCCTCGGCCCGCTCGACGGCCTGACCGCGGCCGTGCTCGACGCCGCCTGGGAGCCGGCCCGGCTCGGCTCCGCTCCCCCGGAGCAGCCGGCGCCGACCCTGCTGCCCACCCAGCACGATGGTTGGCCGGGCCGTCCCGGCCTCCTCGGCCCGCCCGCCCTGCCGCACCTGCGGCTGACCCGCACCGGCGACATCGAGACGCACGTCGTCCCGGACGCGGGCGGGCGGCTCGTCGTCGGGGCCGAGGACGCGGAGGCCGGTGTGGCCGTGCTGACCGAGCTGCGCATGGACGCCGAAGGCGTGATCATGCTCCGCCACACCCTCACCAACCTCGGCTCCGCTCCTGACGCCCGCCCCGATGCGGGCCGTGGGCCCGGCATCGGCTCGGACAACGCCCAGAGCGGGCACGCGGCCACCGTCCGTGACGTGGTCGCCGCCGCGGGGGCCTGGGCTCCGGTCGCGCCGCTCGCGCTGCTGCCGGTGCCGGGCCACGCCACCGAGCTGCTCGACTGGACCGGGCGGTGGGGACGGGAGCGGTTCCCGCAGCGGTCGCCGTTCCACCAGGGCGTGCGGGCGCTGGAGCTGCGGCGGGGGCGCACCGGGCATGCCGCGACCGGACTGCTCGCCGCCGGCACGCCCGGGTTCGGGTTCCGCCAGGGCGAGGTGTGGGCCGTGCATCTCGGCTGGAGCGGCGACCACACCCACTACGCCGAGCGGCTGCCCGAGGGCGCGTCGGTGCTCGGAGCCGGCGAGTTGCTCGCCCCCGCCGAGGTGCGGCTGGGCCCCGGGGAGAGCTACGAGTCGCCCTGGACGTACTTCGTCTACTCCGGCGACGGGCTCGACGGCATCGCCGCCCGGCTGCACCGGCATCTGCGGGCCCGGCCGGGCCACCCCCGCTCGCCCCGGCCCGTCGTGCTGAACACCTGGGAGGCCGTCTACTTCGACCAGCGGCCCGGCCACCTGATCGCGCTGGCCGAGCGGGCCGCTGGCATCGGGGTCGAGCGGTTCGTGCTCGACGACGGCTGGTTCCGGGGCCGCCGAGGCGACACCGCGGGGCTGGGTGACTGGTACGTGGCCGAGGACGTGTGGCCGCACGGCCTGCACCCGCTGGCCGACCGGGTGCGCGAGCTCGGCATGGAGTTCGGGCTGTGGGTCGAGCCCGAGATGGTCAACCTCGACTCCGACCTGGCCCGCGCCCACCCCGAGTGGCTGCTGCGCGCCCCCGGCCGTACCCCGCGCGAGTGGCGCCACCAGCACGTCCTGGACCTGGCGCACCCCGACGCCTTCGCCCACATCCTCGGCCGGCTCGACGCGCTGATCGGCGAGAACGGCGTCGCCTACCTCAAATGGGACCAGAACCGCGACCTGCTGGAGGCCGCGCACGACGGCACGGCCGGGGTGCACGCACAGACCCTGGCGCTGTACCGGCTGCTCGACCTGCTCCGCGAGCGGCACCCCCGGCTGGAGATCGAGTCGTGCGCCTCCGGCGGCGCCCGCATCGACCTCGGCATCCTCGCCCGCGCCGACCGCGTGTGGGCGTCCGACACCAACGACCCCCTCGACCGGCAGGACATCCAGCGCCAGCTCACCACCCTGCTGCCGCCCGAGCTGATCGGCGCCCACATCGGCCCGCCCACCGCCCATGTCACCGGGCGCGCGGCGGACCTGCCGTTCCGGGCCGCGACCGCGCTGTTCGGCCACGCCGGGCTCGAATGGGACATCACGACCTGTACGCCGGACGAGCTGGCCTACCTGACCCACTGGATCGCGGAGTACAAGCGGCTGCGCCCCCTGCTGCACGGCGGCGAGGTCGTCCGCGCCGACACCACGGGCCCCGAGTGGCTGCACGGCGTGATCGCCCCCGACCGGTCACACGCCCTGTTCGCCTGCGTCACCACGGCGACCGCCCCGTACGTCGCCCCGCCCCGGCTCCGCCTCGCCGGGCTCGACGAGCGGGCGACGTACCGGGTGACGCCGCTGACCGGCCTCACCCCCCTACTCGGCCGGTTCCGCCAGCCGCGCTGGCTCGACGGCGGCACGACGCTGCCCGGCGCCGTGCTGACGCGCGCCGGGCTCGCCGCCCCGCTGCTCAACCCCTCCCAGGCCCTCCTCATCGAGCTCCGCTCGACCTCCGAGCGGGCACGCACCACCCCCTGAAAGGCAAGAAACGTCATGACCGATGCGTCCCTGTCACGCAGACGAGTGCTTGGATACGCCGGTGCGGGCGCCACCGGGGCGTACCTCCTCACCGCCGCCTCTCCCGCGCACGCCTCCGCCCAGGGCGGCACTCCTGCCCTCCAGGTCGCCAGCGCGACCGCCGTCGCCTCGGAGAACGTGCCGCGCAAGTACACCGCGCTGCGCACCGACGGCTACGAGACTCCGGGCGACGGCGGCGGCGCGCTCTACCGGCGGCTCGGCCGCGGTCCCTCCTCGCCCGACCGGTGGCACCTGCGGTCACGCGACGGCTCCTGGTGGGAGATCGCCGACGACGTCGTCTCGGTGCGGGCCCTCGGCGCCAAGGGCGACTACGACGAGCAGGCGGGCACCGGCGCCGATGACACCGCCGCGCTGATGGCCGCCGCCCGGCTGGACCGGGTGATCTACGTGCCGGGCACCGATCGCACGTACCGGTGCACCGATCAGATCGCGCTGACCCGCGACGGCGCCACCTGGTACGGCGACGGTTACCGCTCCAGGATCACCCTGTTCTCCGGCGAGAGCGGGGCCGGGGCGCTGATCGGCATTCACGGCGACGCCCCCGCCACGGCCGACGGGCCGCCGGCGCGCGTCGTGCGCGGCGTGCGGGTGTCCGGGCTGCACCTCGACACCCGCGACAGCAAGAACAACAACGGGCTCGGCGGGTCGTTCCTGGCCGACGTGCGGGTGGACAACATGTACTTTTCCCGCATCGGCCGCAAGGCGCTCACCTTCCAGTACCACTGCCACAACGTGCACTGCCGCGACATCACGATCTACAGCACGTCGAGCGAGCCCGGCGCCACCTTCTCCGCGGTCAGCGTGGAGGGCCTCACCGAGGGCGTCGATCTCAGCTACTACCCGGGCGGCACCAGCAGCACCGCCGACCTGAAGGGCGAGGACGTCTCCGATATCGGCTTCAGCCGGGTTTCCTGCGCCAAGACGGGCTACAACTACATCGTCGTCTCCAACGCCCACGGGGTGACCTTCGAGGACATCGACCTCGGCGACACCGCCGGGGCGGGCTCGTTCGTGATCTTCACCCGGAAAGTGTGGGACAGCCACATCCGGCGCATCCGCGGCGGCGACACCAAGCGCCGCATGATCTTCTTCGACAAAGAGGTGACCGGCTGCTCGGTGCGCGGTTTCCACTTCGGCGCGACCGTCGGCACCGGAGGCGACGGCCGGGCCGTGCACGTGGCCGGGCCGGGCAACCTGATCGCCGACGGCTCCTTCGCCCACCGCAACTCGGCCGCGCAGGAGGCCCTCTACGTCACGGCTCCCGACGTCACCCTGTCGGGCCTCGAGGTCCGCGAGTGCGCGTCGACGTTCGTCCTCAACGGCCCCCCGGCCGCCGCCGGCCTCACCTTGACCGGCTCCCGCTTCACGGCCGCCACCGCGTCGGCCTTCCGCGTCAAGGGCCCGCGCGCGATCATCCAGGGCAATCGCTTCGACACCCCGGGCGCCACCTTCGCCGGCCGCTTCGAGGGCCCCGGCAACCAGTGCACCGGCAACACCTTCTCCGGCACCGGCGACGACCGAATCGTCGTCACCAACGGCGCCTCCGCCCTGATCGCGCTCAACACCTTCGGCGACGGCTCCCGGATCCGTTTCGAAGCCGGCACCCTCTACGCCGGCGCCTGCTTCGCCAACACCGGCCTCGCCGACCTCACCCCCAACCACCTTCCCCTCGGCAGCGGCGCCCTCCACGCCGACGGAAGCGGCGTGCTACGCATCAAGAGCACCCCCTTCACCTCCGACACCGACGGCACCGTGGTCGGCACCCAGACCTGATCCGGGAACGGTCCCGAGACCGGGAAGCACGGCGCCAGGAGAACTCCCGCTCGGCTCGCCGCGTCTTCCGTGGCCGTATCCCCGATCGTGATCGGGCGGCTCCGGCGGCGAAGGCGGGGCGGCCTGCTTCGGGGCCTGCCTATGCTGAGGGCGTGGGACAGGAGTTTCTGGAGGAGACGTTCCGGCTGCGGTCGGAGTTCATACCGCTGTGCGATCTGCTGAAGTACTGTTCGGTGACCGGCAGCGGCGGCGCGGCCAAGTATCTGATCGCCGAGGGGAACGTCCTGGTCGACGGCGAGGTGGAGCTGCGTAAGCGCCGCAAGATCCGGGCCGGTCAGGTGGTCAGCGGGATGGATTTCGAGATTCACGTGGTGGGTGCCTGAGCGGCACCCTGGCAGGGGGACGTCGTTGGCCCCCACCGGGGTGCTCGCGCCTGCTCAGATCAGGCCGAGAGCGAGCATGGCGTCGGCCACGCGGCGGAAGCCGTCGATGTTGGCGCCGGCGACGTAGTTGCCGGGCATGCCGTACTCCTCCGCGGTGACCAGGCAACGGTTGTGGATGTCGCGCATGATCTCCTGGAGCCGGGCCTCGGTCTCGTCGAAGGTCCACGAGTCGCGGCTGGCGTTCTGCTGCATCTCCAGGGCGCTGGTGGCGACGCCGCCCGCGTTGGCGGCCTTGCCCGGGCCGAACGCCACGCCGGCCTCCAGGAACACCTTGATGCCCTCCGGGGTGGTGGGCATGTTCGCGCCCTCGCCGACGGCCACACAGCCCTTCTCGACCATGAAGGCGGCGTCGCGGCCGGTGATCTCGTTCTGCGTGGCGGACGGCATCGCCACCTCGCAGGGCACCTCCCAGACGCTGTGGCCCGGCACGAAGGTCGCTCCCCCGCCCCGGCGGGTGGCGTACGCGTCCAGCCGCAGCCGCTCGACGTTCTTGACCTGCTTGAGCAGGTCGAGGTCGATGCCCTTCTCGTCCAGCACGTAGCCGGAGGAGTCGGAGCAGGCCACTGCGACGCCGCCGAGCTGCTGCACCTTCTCGATGGTGTAGATGGCCACGTTGCCGGAGCCGGACACCACGACCCGCTTGCCGTCGAACGACGTGCCGCGCGCCTTCAGCATCTCTTCGACGAAGAACGCGCAGCCGTAGCCGGTGGCCTCGGTGCGCACCTGGGCGCCGCCGTAGGTCAGGCCCTTACCCGTGATCACGCCCGACTCGTAGCGGTTGGTGATGCGCTTGTACTGACCGAACAGGTAGCCGACCTCGCGCCCGCCGACGCCGATGTCACCGGCGGGAACATCGGTGTACTCGCCGAGGTGCCGGTACAGCTCGGTCATGAAGCTCTGGCAGAACCGCATGACCTCGCGCGGGGAACGCCCCTTGGGGTCGAAGTCGGAGCCGCCCTTGCCGCCGCCGATGGGCAGCCCGGTCAGGCTGTTTTTGAAGATCTGCTCGAATCCCAGGAACTTGATGATCCCGAGATACACCGACGGATGGAACCGCAGCCCGCCCTTGTACGGGCCGAGCGCACTGTTGAACTCGACCCGGAAGCCGCGGTTGATGTGCACCTCGCCCCGGTCGTCTTCCCAGGGCACGCGGAAGATGATCTGCCGCTCGGGCTCACAGATGCGCTCGATGATCTTGGACTCGGCGTACTCGGGATGCTTACCGAGAACCGGGCCGATGCTCTCGAGAACCTCCCGGACCGCCTGGTGGAACTCGATCTCCCCAGGATTTCGGCGCAAGACATTGTCGTAGATCGACTCCAGCTTCTCATGCAACACAGATTCTCCCAGCTCACTCGACTGTTCTTCACTTTACGGGGTCGCCCTAGACGTTCCGGACATGGGCCGCAATAGATAGAACATGTCCCGATAGCGCCGCCCCACCCGCCGAAGGCCGGGGCGGCAAAAGGGTTGGCCGTCCGTACCGGGGGGCTGTCACGATGTGGACATGACGCAGACCGCACCGGCCGCGCGCGGGGTTCGTGTTCCCTGGTCGTCGATGCCGTCCCATGTGCGGGCGGCGGTCGAGGAACGGCTGGGGAGTGCCGTCGTCGAGGCGGAGACGGCCGAGACGGGGTTCTCGCCGGCCGTGGCGGCGCGGCTGCGGCTCGCCGACGGGCGGCGGGCCTTCGTCAAGGCGGTGGGGCCCGACGTGAATCCCGACTCGCCGGGGATCTATCGGGCCGAGGCGCGGATCGCGGCCGGACTGCCCGAGGGTCTGCCGGTGCCTCGGCTGCTCGACTGGTTCGAGCCGGCCGGCTGGGTCGTGCTGCTGTTCGCGTACGTCGAGGGCAGGCACCCGGCCGAGCCGTGGCGCGACGACGAGTTGCGCCGGGTGCTGGACGCGGTCGGTGAGCTGTCCGCGGCCCTGACCCCGGCGCCGGTGCCCGCCCCTTCGGTGGCGGAGCGCTTCGGCGAAGACTTCCGGGGATGGCGCCTCCTCGTCGCCGCCCGGGACGCGGGGGCGGCGCTCTCCGGGCTCGACACGTGGCCTCGCCGGCACCTGGACGCACTGGCCGGGCTGGAGTCGTCGTGGGAGCAGGCGGCCCGGGGCGACACGCTCCTGCACTGCGACCTGCGCGCCGACAACCTGCTCCTCACCGGCGAGGACTCCGAAAGGGGCCCGGGTGAGGGCTCCGGTGGGGTGGTCGTGCTCGACTGGCCGTGGGCGAGCGTCGGCGCCGGTTGGGTGGACCTGGTGCTCATGCTGCCCAGCGTTCGCATGCAGGGCGGCCCGCCCCCCGAACGCGTCGCCGCGTCGCATCCGCTGACCCGCGCCGCCGACCCGGCCGCGCTGACCAGCGTCCTGGCGGCGGTCGCCGGTTTCTTCGTGGAGCGCTCCCTGCATCCCCCGCCGCCTGGGCTGCCCACCCTGCGGGCCTTCCAGGCGGCGCAGGGCCGGGCCGCGCTGGACTGGCTCGCCGAGCGCACCGGCTGGTAGGACGGTTGGCGAAAAGTTTCCGGCCGGGCCCCCGACATGAAAGATGTCGTCAGCAGCAGGTAATGTGATGGCCCATGAGCATGCGGCCGTCCTCCCGCGCGAGCCTCCGTTGAGCGGGCGCGCAGATCACGCCGGCCCCGTCGACGAGGCACCCGGCGCGGGGAACGTGATGGCGACGGTGCGCGCCGTGCTGCCGTCGCTGACACCGTCGGCGCGCGCGGTCGCGCGGCTCGTCCTGGACGATCCGGCGCTGGTGGCGCGCAGCACGATCACCGAGGTCAGCGCCGCCGTCGGCACCAGTGAGGCGACCGTCGTCCGCACCGCCCGCGCGCTCGGCTTCGCCGGCTACTCGCAGCTGCGTTTCGCGCTGGCGGCGGCCGTGGCCAGGCGGCCGCCCGAGCGGCTGGTGCCCGGCGGCCTCGCGCCCGGCGACCCCCTCGACGAGGTGATCGCCAAGGTGACCCGGGCGGAGTGCGACGCCCTGTCCGACACCGCAGCCCAGCTGTCGGCCGAGCGGCTGCGCGGCGTGGTCGAGGCCGTCGCCACGGCCCGCCGGGTCGACGTGTACGGCGTGGGCGCCTCGGGGCTGGTCGCCACCGACATGGCGCAGAAGCTGCTGCGCATCGGCCTGTCCGGCCACGCCTTCACCGACGCCCACCTGGCCCTCACCAGCGCCGCCCTGATCCGCCCCGGCGACGTCGCCGTGGGCGTCAGCTGCACGGGCGAGACCCCCGACGTGCTGGCCCCGATGCGGGTCGCCGCCAAGGCCGGCGCGACGACCGTCGCCATCACCAACAACCCGCGGTCGACCCTCGCCGAGCTGGCGGGCCTCGTGCTGATCTCGGCCGGTCGCGAGACCCCTTTCCGCCCCGGAGCCCTCGCCAGCCGCATCAGCCAGCTCCTGATCGTCGACTGTGTCTTCGTCGGCGTGGCCCAGCTCACCGCCGCCACGTCCGACGCCGCCCTCACCGCCACCCGCGACGCCCTCAGGGCATACGTCGCGGACACCAGGCGCAGATCCGGCTGACCCGCAGCCCGCTCCGCCCTCCCCACGGCCGACGGCAGGGCCTTCCTCGCGCCCTGCTGCACGACCCTCCCCACGGCCTGCGGCATGAGCCTCCCGGCGGCATGCGCCACGACCCTCTCGCGGTCTGCGGCACGGCCCTTCCGGTGGCCTGCGGCACGAGCCTCCCGGCGCCCTGCGGCACGACGCGGCCGGGTAACGACGTCCGGGCGATCGGTCACCCGGACGAATCGGCGACGCCGCCGGTCCCGGCGGCGCGCCGGTGTGCCTGCAGGGCCACGGAGGCGACGGCGTGGCGGAGGGCGCGGATGCCCGGGCGGTCGCGTCGCGGGTGGACGTTGTTGGTCAGCAGGACGACCGTGAGGGCGCGGGCGGGGTCGACGAGCAGGGACGTGCCGGTGAAGCCGGAGTGCCCGTACGGCCGGGGGCCCGGCCCGCCGAGCAGGGGCGCCGCGATGGCCGGGTCGCCGATGCGGACCCCGAGGCCCTGGGCGTAGGCGGGGCCCGCCGCGGCCTCGGCGGCGGCGGTGGTGGCTCCGGCGGGTGCTTCGGCGGGGACGTGGTGGTCGCGGGTCATCTCGGCCACGCTGGCGGGGCGCAGGAGGGGCGGGCCGCCGGTGCGGAGGGCCTCGGCGAAGCGGAGCAGGTCGTCGGCGGTGGAGAAGATGCCCGCGTGCCCGGCCACGCCGCCAAGGCCGTACGCCGTCTCGTCGTGGACCTCGCCGCGTACGCAGCCGGGGCCGGGGCGTTCGGGCTTGTGCTCGGTGGCGGCGATGCGGTGCCGGAGGGCGGGGGGCGGGAGGTATCCGGTGTCGCGTAGCCCGAGCGGCGCGGCGACGCGGGTGCGTACCAGGTCGCGCAGGGAGGTACCGGCGGCGAGTTCGGCGAGCCGGCCCGCGATGATCAGGCCGACGTCGGAGTACAGGTGGCGTTCCCCGGGGGGCCGCAGGAGCGGCGTGGTCAGGAGGAACGCCAGTCGTTCGGCGTGGATGCCGGGCCGGTCGCCGGGCAGCCACCGGTGGGCCTTCCGGCCGGCCGGCAGCCCCGCCGTGTGGGTGAGCAGCTGCCGGAGGGTGGGCGGCGGGGCGGTGCCGGTGCCCGGGGCGCGGCCCATCAGGGTGCGCCCGGCGCCGGGCAGCCAGGTCGTGATGGGCTCGTCGAGGCCGAGGCGGCCCTCCTCGACGAGGGACAGGACGACCACGGTCGTGAACAGCTTGGTGATCGACGCGATGTCGAAGATCGAGTCGCGGGTCGCGGGCGGTCGTCGCGCCACCAGGTTGCCCATGCCGTCGGCGTAGCGGACCAGTTCGCCCCTCGCCTCGGCCGCGACGATCTCGCCGTCGACCGCGATCAGGGCCACGGCCGCCGAGCACACGCCGGGCACGGCGCCATCGAGCACGTGCCGCAGATCGCCGGTGATGTCCCGCGTGCGGACGCCGGTCAACGACCCACCCCGGGTCGTGCGCACGGGGTCATGGGCGGCGGGGGCCGCCGTCGGCGAGGGCGGCGTCGAGGCGGTCGTCGTGCGCTTTGAGGAGGGCGCGGGCCGTCTCGGCGTCCAGGCCCTTCTCGATCATCAGGATGGCGGACTTGACGTGCCCGCCGGCGGCTTCGACGACCGGGCGGGCGACCGTGGGGGCGGTGCCGGTGATGTCGCTGACGATGCGCACGGCCCGGTCGGCGAGCTTGGCGTTGGAGGGTGACACTTCGATCATGCGGTTTCCGTAGGTGCGGCCGAGTCGGATCATCGTAATGGTGGAGAGCATGTTGAGGACGAGTTTCGTCGCGGTGCCCGCTTTGAGCCGGGTCGATCCGGCCACCACCTCGGGGCCGACGACGACCTCGATGCGGTGCTCGGCGGCCTGGGCCAGCGGGGTGCCCCGGTTGCAGGTCAGCGCGGCGGTCAGGGCGCCGCGCCGGGCCGCCTCCCGCACCGCCGCGATCACGTACGGCGCCCGGCCGCCCGCCGACACCCCGACCACGGAGTCGAGCGGGCCGACCTGCCGCTCGGCGATGTCGGCGGATCCGGCCGCCGTGTCGTCTTCGGCGCCTTCCACGGCGCGGGTCAGCGCCGGCGCGCCGCCCGCGATGATGCCCTGCACCCGCTCGGGGTCGGTGCCGAACGTCGGCGGGCACTCGGAGGCGTCGAGCACGGCGAGCCGGCCCGAGGTGCCGGCGCCGACGTAGAGCAGCCGTCCGCCGCGCCGCATCCGGTCGGCGATCGCGTCGATGACGGCGGAGATCTCCGGGATGGCCGCTTCGACCGCCGAGGGCACCGCGGCGTCGGCGGCGTTCATGAGCCGCGCGACCTGCTCGGTGGGCAGCCGGTCGATGCGGCTGTAGCGGGGGTCGCTCTGCTCGGTGGAGAGGGACGCGGGGAGGGCTGCTGTGGATGGTTCAATCATGATCTCAGTGGCTCATTCGTGTCGGATGCCTCGATCGGTGGCCGCCGCCCCGTGGTCCGGGCTTCGCCGCTCGGCCGGCCGGGGCCGCCTGGTCGCCGGGGTGGCTCGTCTGGGAATGGTTCCCCGCTCACTTCGGGTCAGTGGTGAGGTCGCGGGCGTACTGCCAGAAGACGCGCTCGGCGTGCGCGCCGACGGCCTTCGAGTAGAAGCGGAGCGGGCCGACCCAGCCGATCTGGGCGGTGGTCAGCCCGGCGGCGCGCTGCTCGGCGAGGCAGCGGCGCAGGAGCAGGCCGCCGACGCCGAGGCCTCGGGCGGCGGGGGCGGTGCCCATGGGGCCGAACCAGGTGGGCCGGCTGCCCCAGGCGGCGAAGCCGAGGATCTCGCCGTCGCGTACGGCGTGGTGGCAGCCGGCGGCCTGCTCGACCTCCCACGCCCAGTTGCCGCCCCAGTGCCCGCGGACGAACGCCGCGACGTCGGCCCGCTCGCCGGGCGGGGTCGACAGCACGGTCACGCCTTCGGGGGTGGGCGCGGACAGGTCCTGGGTGAGGTCCACGGTCATGTTCCAGGCCGTGTGGATGTGCCGGTAGCCGAGGCTTTCGGCGAGGCAGGCCGCCGGGGTGGCCCGCACGTCGATGCCGGGCCAGGCGTAGCAGGGCGGATTGCCGGCGAACCTGGCCTCGGTGGCGCCCCGGGCGCGCAGCCACTCCTCGGCGGCGAGGGCGAGGCCGCGGCCGTGCCCCCGCCCCTGGGCGCGGGGGTGGACGGCGATCAGGTCGATGTGCCCGACGGCCGGCTCGCTCTCGGACAGGGAGGCGAACGCCACGCCCGCGATGCCGCCGGTGTCCTCGGCGACCAGGGCGGCCCAGGTGCGGCCCTTGGGCGGGGCGAGCAGCCGGGCGATGATCGCGGGGGCGTCGGGGGCGTCGAGGGTGAGGGCGGCGGCCGCCGGCTCGGCCAGGGGATCGCCGGCCGTAGCCAAGCGGATGTTTGTCATGGGGGAAAGTTTCCTCTACACCCGGGCCACGGGACGCGCGACGACGGCACGGCGCTCGGGATGGAAACAGGCGTGCTCCTGCGGCGTGCCGCCGGCCCGGCCGAGCACCGGCGTCTCGGCGACGCACCGCTCGGTGCGGAACGGGCAGCGCGGGGCGAACAGGCAGCCGGAGTCGTGGTGGGTCTCGTCCAGCGCCTCCGTCGGCACCACCGGCTGCTCGCCCGGCGTCTCCAGGCCGTGCAGCACGGGGATGGCCGACAGCAGCGACTGCGTGTAGGGGTGGACGGGGGCGGAGATGACGGTGTCGACCGGGCCGCGTTCCACGACCTGGCCCCGGTAGATCACGTACAGCTCGCCGTCGCCGCCGATGTAGCGGGCGGTGGCGACGTCGTGGGTGATGAACAGCACGCCGACGCCGAGACGTTCGCGCAGGTCCTTGAGCAGGGCCAGGATGCCGAGCCGCAGCGACACGTCGATCATGGAGACGGCCTCGTCGGCGACGAGCATCTCGGGGTCGACGGTGAGCGCGCGGGCGATCACGACCCGCTGGCGCATGCCGCCGGACAGCTGGTGGGGGTAGCGGGGCAGCACGTGGTCGGGGTCGAGGCCGACCAGCCGCAGCACCTCGGCGGCGCGCTCGTCACGCCACGACCCGCCGCGCCCGGTCTGCTTCGCCCGCAGCGTGAGCGGCGCGTCGAGCGTCTGGTGCACCGTGCGGGTGGGGTTGAGCGCCGAGTAGGGGTCCTGGTGGATGAGCTGGATGCGGCGGAAGTACGGCTGGCGCGCGCGTGGCCGCAGCGTCGACAGGGGCACGCCGTCGATGACGATCTCGCCCGAGTCGTGGCTCTCCAGACCGGCGATGATGCGGCCGAGCGTGGTCTTGCCGCAGCCGGACTCGCCGATGAACGACGCCGCGCCGCCCTTCGGGATGGCGAAGTCGACGCCGCGCAGCGCCCGCACCTCGCGCGCGCCGAGGGCACGGCCGCGCTGCTTGTACGTCTTGGTGATGCCGTGTCCGCTGATCACGCGTTCTCCTCCTGCTGCGTACGGTCCGGGGCCACCGCGTGGCAGGCGACCAGGCTCCGGCCGAGGGCCACGGGGACGGGCTCCTCGGTGGCGCACCGGCCGAAGGCGAGCTCGCAGCGCTCGCGGAACACGCAGCCCTCCCGGGGGATCGTCGCGAGGGTCGGCGGGCGGCCGGGCAGGGCGCGGGCCTCGTCGAGGTCGCCCAGCAGGCGGGGGATGGCCCGGATGAGGCCCCGGGTGTAGGGGTGGCGGGGCGCGCCGAGCACCTCGGTGGTCGGGCCCTGCTCGACGATGCGGCCGCCGTACATGACGGCCAGCCGGTCGGCGATCTCGGCGACGACGCCGATGTCGTGGGTGACGACGAGGGTGGTGACGCCGCGCTCCTCGTGCACCTGGCGGACGATGCGCAGAATGTTCGCCTGGGTGATCATGTCGAGGGCGGTGGTGGGCTCGTCGAGCACGACCAGGTGGGCGTTGAGCACCAGCGCCAGCATGATGCCGACGCGCTGGCGCATGCCGCCCGACAGTTCGTGCTGGTAGGAGTCGAGCACACGGGCGCCGTCGAGCCCCATGCGGCCGAGCAGCTCCCTGGCCTCGCGGACCAGGCCGCGCAGGTCGTCGACGCCGTGGGACCGGCCGAGGTCGAGCACCTGCTTGCCGACGGTCTTGAGGGGGTTCAGGGAGTTCTGGGCGGCCTGGAAGACGTACCCGATGTGCCTGCCGCGCGCCTTGCGCAGGTGCTCGCCGCGCAGCCGGGTGACGTCGCCGAGGCCGTCGATCTCGACGGACCCCGACAGGATGCGGCCGGGCGACTGCACGGCGTTGAGCAGCGACAGGGCGAGCGTGGACTTGCCCGACCCCGACTCGCCGACGACGCCGGTGATCGAGCCGGGCGCCAGCTCCAGGTCGACGCCGGAGACCGCGGGCAGCTCGCCCGCGGGGGTCTTGTAGACGACGGTGAGGCCGCGCACGCGCACGCCCGGGGCGTGCCGGGGCACGGTGGCCGTCTGCTCCGTGGTGATCGCGGTCACGGGTTACTCCTCACGCAGCCTGGGGTTGAAGATCTCGTCCATGGCGTCGACGACGAGCACGATGCCGAGGGTGAGCAGCAGGATCGCCAGCAGCGGCGCGAGCAGGTACGGCAGCGCGGCGGCCGTCGTCAGCGCCCCGCCGCCGAACACGGCGAGGTTGAGCATGACACCCCAGTTGTTCGCCTCGAACGGCAGCACGCCGAGGAAGAACAGCCCGACCTGGGCGTACACGGCGCCGGTGACCGCGATGAGCATGTTCATCGCGATGTAGGGCGCCATGCTGGGCAGCAGCTCGCGGCCGAGAATGTGGCCGCTGGACAGGCCGAGGCCACGGGCGGCCTCGATGAAGCCGCGCTCGCGCAGCGACAGGGTCTGCGACCGTACGGCACGCGCCACCCCGCCCCAGCCGAGCAGGCCGAGCACCAGACCCATCTCCAGCGGGCTGCTGAACTTCCAGATGGTCGACAGCATCAGCAGCAGCGGCAGCGCCGGGATGGTGAGCTTCATGTCGGTGAACCGCATGAGCACGGTGTCCCAGCGGCCGCGCCGGAATCCGGCGAACAGCCCCACCGCGGAGCCGAGGGCCACCGTGATGAGGGCCGTGACGACGCCGGTGAGCAGGACGTACTGGGAGCCCGTGACGACCAGGGCGAGCACGTCGGTGCCCTCGAAGTCGGTGCCGAACGGGTGCGCCCAGCTCGGCGGGGCGTACAGGGCGGTGGTGTCGCGGGGCAGCGGATCGGGGTAGAGCAGCGGCCCGATCGCGCCCACGACGGTGAAGCCGAGCAGGATGACCGCGCCGACGAGACGGCTCGGCTTGCGCAGCAGCACCCGCCACACGCCGCGCCAGAAGTTGCGGCGCAGGGAGGCGCGGGTGGTGCCGAGCGCGGGAGCGGTGATCGTCATGAGGACTCCTGTGCGCTGCGGACACGGGGATCGATCACGGTGTAGAACAGGTCGGCCAGGATGTTGGCGACGACGATCGCGACCGTGATCAGCAGGAACGCTCCGCCCATCAGGGCGTAGTCGCGCGAGGTGACACTGTCGAGCATCAGCAGCCCGAGGCCCGGATAGTTGAAGATGCGCTCGATGAACACCGAGCCGCCGAACAGCATGCCGAGCGACAGCGCCAGGATCGTGAACAGCGGCAGGATCGCGTTGCGGGCGATGTACCGGAACACGGTCGACCCCTTCATGCCGCGCAGCTCGGCGGCCAGGATGAAGTCGTCGCCGAGCACGGTCACCACGCTGGACTTCATCGCGAGGATCCAGCCGCCGTAGCTGGCCAGGGCGTACGTCAGGACGGGCAGCGTGGCGTGCTCGATCAGCGAGCCGATGTACCCCGCGTTGAAGCCGGGCTCGAACATGATGTCGACCGGGCCGCCCGCCGGCAGGATCGGGATCAGCGTGGCGAAGATGGCGACGAGCAGCAGGGCCATGACGTACTGGGGCAGGCCGTGCAGCAGCGAACCCGACACGGCCAGCACGTCGCCGAGCTTCCCCTTGCGCTTGATCGCGGCGTACACGCCCATGCTGACGCCGAGCAGGAAGCTCAGCAGGGTGCCGAACAGCACCGGCAGCACGGTCCACTTGGTGGCGGCGCCGAGCAGCGTGGTCACGCTGGTGCCCGGCACCGAGAGCGACTGGCCGAGGTCGAGGTGGACCAGGCCGGCCACGTAGTCGGTGTACTGGGTCCAGATGCTGCCCTTGGGCATGAAGCCGTAGAGCACCTGGGTGGCGCGCTCGGCCTGCGGGGGCGACATGCCCTGCGCGACCAGCTGCTCGTACTGGGCCTTGACGGGGTCGCCGGGAATGTTCCTGATGACCAGGAAGCTGATCGTCGTGACGACCACGATCATGGCCACGCCGCGGCCGATGTGCCCGGCGACGCGCCGCGCGATGCGCAGCGCCGTGCCGCCTCGCGTACCGCTCTGGTGGGCGCTCATCGGTCCGACACCCCCTTCTCCTTGATCCAGCCGAGCTGGATCCAGACACCGGGGCTGAGCCGCAGCGCGTCGTTGTCCTCACCGGGGAAGCCGGTGAAACGCTTGGTGTTGACGAACTGGACGTTGACGTAGTCCCAGAGCTGGATCACCGGAAGGTCCTGGTTGGCGGCCTTGGCCAGGGTGGCGACGATCTCGCGCTGCCTGGCCTTGTCGATGGTGTTGAGCTCGGCGGTCAGCTCGCCGGGGTTCACCTTGCCGACGCCCTTGACGTCGATGGTCTCGGGGCCGCCCATCCAGTTGCCGTCCTGGCCGGCCGGGACGTGCTTGAGGTTGCCGCCGAACAGCTGCCAGCCGTTCTGCGCTCCGTAGAGCCGCTGGTAGATGTTGTACGGCGAGGGGCCGAGCGCGACCAGCCAGAACGCCACGTCGTACTTGCCGGCCGACAGCTCCTCCAGGTAGAGCGGGTAGTCGGCGGCGGTGACGACCTTGGCGTCGATGCCCGCGCCGACGAGCTGGCTGGAGATCGACTTGGCGGCGGCGACCCAGTCGCTGAACGACGCCGGCACCTGGAGGGTGAGCGTCCACGGCGTGCCGTCGGGCAGCGTCCAGCGGCCGTTCTGCTTGGTCAGGCCGGCCGCCTTCAGCTCGGCCGCGGCCTTGGCGCGGTTCATGTCGTACCGGTCCAGCCGGCCGAGCCCGTCGCCGAGCCACGCCTTGGCGGCCTCCTGGTGTATGCCCGTGGTGGTCTCGGCCGGGGTGCCGCCCTCGGGCGAGGCGATGCGGGTGACCTGCTCGCGGTCGATGAGGTAGGCGAGGGCACGGCGCACGTGCACGTTGTCGTACGGCTTCTTGGACTGGTTGAACGCCAGCGACAGGCTGACCGGCGAGTAGCCCTTGACGGTCGTGTTGCCGTCGGTCTGCTTGATGCGCTTCATGACCTCGGCGGGCACGGCCGTGAACGGCGCGCTGTCGAGCTTGCCGGAGATCAGGTAGTTCCAGACCTGCTCGTTGCCCGTGTAGTTGAGGATCTTCACCTGGCCGGGCGCGACGTTCTCGGCGTTGTAGAAGTATTTGTTCTTGACCAGCAGCGCCTCACCGGGGTTGATCCGCTTCAGGACGTACGGCCCGGCCGACACGTCCTTCTTCGGGGCGAACGCCAGCACCTTGGGCGCCAGCGCGGTGATCTCGGCGCGGGCCTTCGCCGCGCCCGGGCCGTTGCCCTGCGCGGTCTTGAGCGTGGTCCAGAAGTCGTCGGGCAGCACGCTGGAGTAGACGTGCGCGGGCACGATCGGGGTCTCCATGATGCCGCGCACGAAGCCGGCGCTCGGGTGCTTGCCGGTCTGGGTGACCTTGACCGTGTGGTCGTCGATGATCGTGATCTTCGACGACGTGCCCGACGCCGAGGGGTCGAGCGCGTAGGCCGTGCCGCCCTGGGTGTAGGCGAGGCCGATCGACAGCTTCACGTCGGCCGCGGTGACGGGCTTGCCGTCGGACCACCTGTTGTCGGGCTGCAGGTGCAGCGTGATCGACGACTGGTCGGGCGCGATGTCCCAGCTCTTGGCGATGCCCGGGTAGAACTTGTTCGGGTCGGTCAGGTCGTTCTTGGTCCAGCCCAGCCACATGGCGTTGAAGCCGGTGAACGAGTTGCCCTTCGGGTTGTACGGGTTGATCGGCGCGCTCGCGTCGATGCCCGGCTTTTCGCCATCGATCGTCGTGTAGACGGGGCCTGCCGCCCGCTCGTCGTCTCCCGTGCCGCAGGCCGCTGTGACGGTGGCAAGGGTAACCAGCGCCGTGATGGCGGCCAGTCGCTTCATGGATCGCTCCAATGGGAGTGCTGACTTGGGGGTTGTCGGGAGACTATGGGCCGCTGACCTGCGAAGTCAATTTTCTCCACCAGACTTTAAGATCAGGTAGATTTCTTTCATCGGCGTGGCCGGAACACTCCGCCGCCCGCGCGCGGTTGCCGTCACCAGGAGCCGGGGCCGTCACCCCGGCCGATGAACCAAGAGGAGAACGAGCACGTGTCCAAGCCGATCCTGCAGATCATCGTCTCCAGCACCCGGCCCGGGCGGGTGGGCCTGCCCATCGGCCAGTGGGTGCGCGACGCGGCCGTGAAACACGACGCCTTCGAGCCCGAGCTCATCGACCTGGCCGCGCTGAACCTGCCGTTCATGGACGAGCCCAACCATCCGAAGCTGCACCAGTACCAGAACCAGCACACCAAGGACTGGAGCGCGACGGTGGCGCGCGCCGACGCGTTCGTGTTCGTCCTGGCCGAGTACAACCACGGCTACCCCGCGCCGCTGAAGAACGCCATCGACTACCTGCACCGCGAGTGGCAGCACAAGCCGGTCGGCTTCGTCAGCTACGGCGGAGTCGCGGCCGGCACCCGCGCGATGCAGGCGCTCAAGCCCGTGCTGGCCGCGCTGAACATGACTCCGCTCGTCGAGGCCGTGAACATCCCGTTCGTGCACAACTCGATCGACGACAACGGCGACTTCGTCGCCGACGACATCACCGAGACGGCCGCCCGCGCCATGCTCGACTCCCTCGTGCGCTGGAACGACGCCCTGGCCCCCCTGCGCGCCGGGCACTGACCGCCGGCCCCGCCCGCCGACTTGGAGACAGGGGGGCGGGTACGGCAGTGTTTGGTGATGTGACGAGTACAGACGTTCTGGGTGCGTACGGCGACGGTCTCGCGACGATCGCCGCCGATGGCACCGTCCTTGACACGTGGTTCCCCGACCCGAAGCTGGGCGACCCGCCCGCTGAGGGCACGCGCCGGCTGACCCCCGAGGAGGCCGGCCGGCTCAACCGGGCGGTCCGGCCCGACCTCGACCGCGGGGTGGAGGTCGTGGCGGTGCGTACCGGCATCTCCGAACTCTCGGCGCCGCCGGTCGACGCGCACGACGTCTACCTGCGGCTGCACCTGCTGTCGTCGCGGCTGGTGCGCCCCCGAGGGCTCAACCTCGACGGCGTCTTCGGGCTGCTCGCCAACGTCGTGTGGACCAGCCGCGGCCCCTGCCCCGTCGAAGGCTTCGAGGCCGCCCGGATGCGCATGCGGGCGAGCGGGCCGGTCGCGGTGTACGGCGTGGACAAGTTCCCCCGCATGACCGACTACGTCGTGCCGACCGGCGTGCGCATCGCCGACGCCGACCGGGTGCGGCTCGGCGCTCACCTGGCGAGCGGCACGACCGTGATGCACGAAGGGTTCGTCAACTACAACGCCGGCACCCTCGGCGCGTCCATGGTCGAGGGCCGCATCTCGGCCGGTGTGATCGTGGGCGACGGCTCCGACATCGGCGGCGGCGCCTCGATCATGGGCACGCTGTCGGGCGGCGGCAAGGAGGTCATCTCCATCGGCGAGCGCTGCCTGCTCGGCGCCAACTCCGGCATCGGCATCAGCCTCGGCGACGACTGCGTGGTCGAGGCCGGCCTGTACGTCACCGCCGGCACCAAGGTCACCCTGCCCGACGGCCGGGTGGTCAAGGCCCGGGAGCTGTCGGGGAAGAGCGGGCTGCTGCTGCGCCGCGACTCGGTCACCGGCGCGGTCACGGCCGTGCCCAGGAAGGGCACCGGCATCGAGCTCAACGCCGCCCTGCACGCCAACTGACATCGGTCGCCGACAACCGGCGAACCTCGTTCCCACCGCCTCACGAACGCCCGGCCGGGACGCACACCGCCGTCCCCGCCGGGCGTTCGGCATGTCACGAATTTTGCGGATCGTGTTGACGACCCCTGCTCAGGGTTGTAAGTTCGGCCTAATTTATAGGAAACCTTCTTATTTATTAGCTGCCACGCCGCTGGTAGGGAGCCTCCGCCATGCCGAGATCGCCGCCCACCCCGCTCCAGCGTTCCTGACCCATCCGGACCTCGCCCCTCTCAGATTCCCCCTCGGATCCCCCCTCTCGACCTTCCCCTGGAGCGACAAGGCCATGAAACGCACCATCGTCAGCAGGCTGCTGGCAGCAGCGGGGGCGCTGCTCTTACCGATCGGCTCGGCCGCGGTCTTCGCGCCGAGCGCATACGGGGCGGTGAGCACACCGGTTCGCGTCAACGCGAACGGGTCCGCGCTCACCGACGGCTCAGGCAGGCAGTGGTCGGCCGACCAGGCGTACGCCGCCGGCGGCTGGGGCTACGACACCCGGTACGGAGCGTCGTCGACCGGCGAACCGATCGCCGGAACGAGCGACGACGCGCTGTACCGGAGCTACGACCTGTTCAACAACTGGACCGGCTACACGTTCGACGTGCCCAACGGCGCCTACCAGGTCACGATCAAGATGGTCGAGGACTGGGCCAACGCCGCCGGGCAGCGCAGGTTCGACGTGCGTGTCGAGGGCGCCACCGTGCTCTCCGCCTTCGACATCTTCGCCTCCTGCGGCAGGCTCACCGCCTGCGACCGGACCTTCGACACGACCGTGAGCGACGGCCACCTCAACGTCCAGTTCAACATGAACGGCGGCGCCAACTACGCCACCGTGTCCGCCGTCTCTGTGACCAGCGGCGGCGACGGCGGCGATGGAGGCGACGACGGGGACGGTGACGACGGCGACGACACCGACACCACGCCGCCGAGCACGCCGGGCGGCCTGCACTCGACCGGCACCACCTCCTCCAGCGTCTCGCTGGCCTGGAACGCCGCCACCGACAACGTCGGCGTCACCGGCTACGACGTCTACCGCAACGGCACCAAGGTCGGCACGCCCTCCGGCACCTCCTACACCGACACCGGGCTCGCCGCGAGCACGGCCTACACCTACACCGTGCGCGCCCGCGACGCCGCCGGAAACGTCTCGCCCGCGAGCGCCTCGGTGCGCGTCACCACGGCCGCCGACGAAGGCGACGGCGGAGACGACGGCGACGGCGATGCCGGCGGCAAGCTGCTCGGCTACTTCGCCGAGTGGGGCGTCTACCAGCGCAACTACCACGTCAAGAACATCGAGACCAGCGGCACCGCCGCCAAGATCGGCTACATCAACTACGCCTTCGGCAACGTCACCAACGGCCGGTGCGCCATCGGCGACTCCTACGCCGACTACGACCGCTTCTACTCGGCGGCGGAGAGCGTGGACGGCGTGGCCGACACCTGGGACGCCGGGGCGCTGCGCGGCAGCTTCAACCAGCTGCGCAAGCTGAAGCACCTGCACCCCGACCTTAAGATCATCTGGTCCTTCGGCGGCTGGACCTGGTCGAGCGGGTTCACCCAGGCGGCCGCCAACCCGGCGGCCTTCGCGGACTCCTGCTACGCCCTGGTCGAGGACCCGCGCTGGGCCGACGTCTTCGACGGCATCGACATCGACTGGGAGTACCCGAACGCGTGCGGCCTCAGCTGCGACTCCAGCGGCCCAGCGGCGTTCAAAAACCTCATGGCGGCGCTGCGCTCCCGCTTCGGGTCGAACTACCTGGTGACGGCCGCCATCACGGCCGACGGCACCTCCGGCGGCAAGATCGACGCCGCGGACTACGCCGGCGCGGCACAGTACGTCGACTGGTACAACGTCATGACCTACGACTACTTCGGCGCCTGGGCCGCGACCGGGCCCACCGCTCCCCACTCGCCGCTGACCTCGTACAGCGGCATCCCCACCCCCGGCTTCTATGCCGACGCCGCCATCCAGAAACTGAAGGCCAAGGGCGTGCCGGCGAGCAAGCTGCTCCTCGGCGTCGGCTTCTACGGCCGAGGCTGGACCGGCGTCAGCCAGAGCACCCCCGGCGGCAGCGCCGGCGGCCCCGCGCCCGGCACCTACGAGGCGGGCATCGAGGACTACAAGGTGCTCAAGACCCACTGCCCGGCGACCGGCACCGTGGCCGGCACCGCCTACGCGTACTGCTCCGGCCAGTGGTGGAGCTACGACACCCCCAGCACCCTCGCGGGCAAGATGGGCTACGTCAAGAACCAGGGCCTCGGCGGATCGTTCTTCTGGGAGCTGAGCGGAGACACCTCCAACGGCGAACTGGTGAGCGCGATGCGCAACGCCCTCGATTGAACCAAGCCCGACCTGCTCACCGGGCCACCTGACGCCTGATCGGGCCGGGCCGGGTGGCCGGAGAAGGCCGGCGATCGGCCGGGGAGTCCACCCCGCTCAAGGGCTCCCCGGCCCTTCTCGGCCGGGCAGCCGGGCCCGCGCCGGGGTGCCGAGACGCGCGTCGCCGAGGTCGGCCCGCGTGGCGGCGGCCGCACCCGCGTCGATGCCCTCGGCCCGGCGCCGATACGGCCTGCCGGTGCGCAGGCCGGGAAACAACTCGGCCACGCGGGCGTCGACCCGTCTGGCCCGATCACGCAGAACCAGCGCGGCGCCGCCCCGCGGCGCCGTCGCCTCCCGCTCGGCCCGCCGCTCGGCGGCGTCGAGCCGCTCCCGGATGCGCATCGTGTAGCCGTGGCAGAAGCTCTTGCGGAACGTCACCGCCGGCACCCCCCACGGCACCGGGGCCCGGCGCAGCGCACCGAACATCTGCACCACGAGCGACGCGAACAGCAGCGCGACCCGCTCACGGTCGCTCGCGAACCCCACCACCTTGGCCAGCTGATCGTGACCCCCGCCAGGACACGGCCGCCGCTGCATGACGACCCTGCAGCGCAGCGCGACCGCCACCACGTTGAGCAGCAGCCCTTTCTCCACCCGGTAGGGCGCACGCAGCTCGATCTCGGTGACATCGACCCCGTCTCGCCCCGCGGCTCCGCCCCGCCCGGCCTCTTCCAGCAGCGCCCGCTCCACGCCGTACTTGGCCATGAGCGAGAGGGCCCGGGACAGATACGTGTCGGCCTCGGTGGGATCGGTGGCCGGATGCTCGGCGACCGCGAGCAGCTTACGTATGCGGGCGAGGACGCGCTCGGGTGTCTGGGTCACGACCGTCATCTTGGCCTCCTTCGTCGTTGGAGACCCACAGCATCGACCGTTCCCGCCCCCACACCACCCACCGAACCCCGTTCTGTGGATAACCCACTTGCCCCGCCGCCCCGCCGCCCCGGCGCTACAGCATCATCCTCCTGACGCCGACGAAAACACCGCCCGCAAAGACGACCCTTGGCGAAGGAGCCACCCGACGAAGGCAGCATCCGGCGAAAGCATCACCCGCTCACTCACCACCGGCGATGACACCGCCCGCGAAGACACCCCTGGCGAAGGCAAGGCCCCGCGCACCCACCACCCGGCGAAGCACCGTCCACAAAGGCACTCCCCTGGCAAAGGCGCCACCCGACGAAGGCGGCATCCGGCGAAGACATCGCCCGCAACGCCACCGGCGACGACACCGCCCCGCGAAGACACCCCTGGCGAAGGCAAAGCCTCGCGCACCCACCACCCGGCGAAGCACCGTCCACGAAGGCGCCGCGCGGCGAGGCGTCACCCGGCAAAGGCACCGCCTAGGGCGCAGGCGACCGGTCCACAAAGGCACCCATGGCGAGGGCACGGCCGCGCACTCATCACCCGGCGAAAGCATCCGCGCCGCCGCTTCAGCCCTCGGACTCGTCGTATCCGGGTTCGCTCACGGCGCCGGCGGACACGATGCCGACGAGGCGGCCGTCGGGCATCGTGACGACGAGATCGGTGATGCCCGCGTCGTCCATGAGCCGGTGCACGTCGGCGACCTCATCGCTCGGGCGGATCGTGGGCATGGCCACGCACATGATGTCGGCGGCGGTCGCCTCGGGGGACGCGCCCTTGAGCTCCTGGTCGCCGATCACGCCCAGCACCACCTCGTCGGCGCCGACGACCACGGCCACCCCGGCCGGGTCGGCGATGAGGCGCGGCTCGACCTCGGGCACCTGGTCGCCCGGGCGGGAAATGACCGGGTCGTGGCGGACCACCTGCGACACCAGCACGGCCGAGCCCTGATAGGGCAGGTCGGCCGACAGCCAGTCCATCTTGCCGGCGGCGTAATCGTAGACGTCTTGGAAGCCCAGCCGTTCGAGCTCGTGCGCCGCCCGGGGGCTCAGGTCGCACAGCCAGTCATGGCAGTAGACGATGACGGGACGGCCCGGAGCCAGCCGGGCCGACGATCGTTCGTCCAGCTCGGCCAGCGGCAGGTGGGCGGCCTGGGGCAGATGCGCCCATTCGTACTCCCGCAGGGGCAGCACTTCGACGAGCTGTGCCTCCTGGCCGGCCAGCAGACCCTGCACGGCCCAGCGATCGATGACGTCGACCATGCGGGTACCACTACCCGGCCGACCTGGGCTCATGCGGTCACGCCCACGCGGCCGTGGCCGGCCGTATCGATCAGTAGTGGCGGTCTCGCGTACCGCTGTCGGACCGGGTGAGCTTGAGCACGCCGGCCACTGCGAGCGCGATCACACCGATGATCAGCAGCCACTTGAGCGCGCTGAAGATGAAGCCGATGACGGCGCCGATGACGAAGAACGCCACCACGATGAGGGCGGCGATGAACAGTATGCGTCCCATGTCTTCACGCTACGTCGCCCCGGCGCGAACGACATCCCTGGTCAGGCAACCTCAGGGACGATTCAGGGGCGTACCTGATCTCCCTTCGGGGATGCCCCCGAGCCCTGGCACCCACGCGGCGAATATCGGCTGCGACGGGCCTGGTGCGTGCGCGAGACTACTCCCACGCCGAGGGCAGGGACGCCGCCCACCGGCCCGCCCGGAGGCGGCTGCTCCGGGGGCCTCCAGCACATCCGGGTCGCCCGCACCTCCACATCACCAGCACATCCGGGCCACCAGTACATGGTCAGCAGCGAAGGAGCGCACGATGAAATGGACGGTCACGGCGGACCCGGCGCTGTTCCCCTATTCGGCCGAGGCATGGCTGCTGCGTGACCCGGTGCGCAACACCGTGGCGCTGACCGTGCTGCGCCGGCTGCGGTGCGGCGCGCCGGCGGACGGCGTGACGCTCGCCTGGCTGACCACGGACGACGGCACCGTGTGCGGCGTGTCCCTGCACACGCCGGGCCACCCGGTGATCCTCACCGCCCTCGACGCCGACTTCACCGCCGACGCCATGCGCGGGCTCGCCGACGCGCTGCGCGGGGCCCCCAGAGAAGGCGTCACCGGTCCGCTCGATCAGGTGGAGGCGTTCGGCGCCGTGTGGCACCGGCCGGAGACGGGACGGATGCCGCAGCGGCTCTACCGGCTCGGGACGTTGCAGAAGGCCCGGGCCGACGGCGCGGCGCGCGTCGCACAGGGCCGCGACGCCGACCTGCTCGTGGCCTGGTTCGACGCCTTCCTCGACGAGGCCGAGCCGGAGGCCGCAGGCCACCGCACCGGCACCCCCGCCCAGGTGAGATGGCGGCTCGCCCAGCGTGAGCTGGTGCTCTGGGAGGTCGACGGGCGGCCGGTCTCCCTGGCGGGCTTCTCCACGCCCGTGGCGCGCATGTCCCGCGTCGGCCCCGTCTACACCCCGCCCGAGCTGCGCGGTCACGGCTACGGATCGGCGGTCACGCACGCGGCGAGCGCGGCGGCGAGGGCCGCCGGCGCCACCGAGGTGATCCTCTTCACCGACCTGCGCAACACCACGTCCAACGCCATCTACCAGCGACTCGGCTATCGCCCGGTCACCGACTTCGCGACCATCTGGTTCACCTGACCGTTCATCGCACCGACCCCGGCCCCGTCCCACCCGGCTCGCACGGTGTCGATGACCGAACGAACACGAACGAACCATCGGGGGTGGACCCGGCTGCGCCACATTCGGCGATCCCATCGCCGATCACATCGCCCGCCCCCACCACGCATCACCACCCGGCCAACACTGACGAATCTCGCCGAAACCCGAAGCGGTTCGCGGCCCTCCGGCGTCCTCGCACCGGACGGTCCGGCCTCCGGCAAGGCTCGACCTGATCGACGCCGGCCACAACACCCCCACGCACCGGACGGTCCGGCCCCGCCGAGGCTCGGCCCGATCGGCGCCGGTCACAACATCCCCACACGCCGAGCAGGCAGACCTCCGGCGAGGTGCGGGCCGGTCGGCGGCGGTGACGGCGCTCCCGCGTGACGGCGGGCGGTGGGGTCAGTCGGCTGAGTGGGAGGGTGCGGGGACGATCGATAGGGCGTGCCGGATGTCGTCGTCGCGGGGGTCGAGTTGCAGCGCGCGGGTCAGGTCGGCTCGTGCCTCCTGCTCGCGGCCGGCCGCGCGCAGCGCCATCGCCCGGTTGAACAGCACCGGCGGCTGCTCGTCGAGTTCCAGGGCGCGGGTCAGGTCGCGTACCGCGCCTTCGACGTCGCCGGTTTCGAAGGCCAGGATGCCGCGGTTGGCCCAGGCGGCGGCCAGGGCGGGGTCGGCGGCGAGCGCGTCGTCGAAGGCCGATCTGGCGGGGCCGGGCCGCTGTTCGGCCATCTCCACCTGGCCGAGGACGCACAGCAGGTGGGGGTTTCCGGGGGCGAGGCGCAGCCCTCGCTCGGCGTCGGCGCGGGCCCGGGCGTACTCTCCGGCGTGGACCAGCAGGCCGGCCCGGTTGACGTAGGCGTCGGCGAAGCCGGGGTCGAGGGCGAGGGCGTGGTCGAGGTCGGCGAGGGCGCCGTCGAGGTCGCCGGCGGCGAACCTGACCTCGGCCCGGTTGTAGTAGGGCTCGGGGAACGGCGGCCCGGCCCGCATCGCGGTCTCGTAGTCGGCGACCGCGTCGTCGTGCCGGCCGAGGGCGTACAGCAGGTTGCCCCGGTCGATGTAGTAGTCGGGGTGGCCCGGATCGGCGGCGATGGCCGCGTCGAGGTCGGCGAGCGCCTCGCCGGGCCGGCCCAGGGCCGCCAGCAGGTGTGCCCGGTTGGCGCGCAGCACGAGCCGGTGTATGGGGTGGGCGCCGGGAGCGAGGCCCTTGTCGGCCAGTTCGATGGCCTCCTCGACGAGGGCCAGGGCCTCGCGTGGCCGCCCGAGGCGCATTTCGATCAGGGCCCGGCCGTTCAGGTCGAAGCCGAGTTTGAAGGCCCGTACGGCGGGGTCGGGCAGGAGCCGGGAGATGGCGATGGCCTCGTTGACCCACGCCATGGCGGCGTCGAGGTCGCGCCGTGCTGGGTCGTGGTGGCGCACCAGCAGCATCGCCGTGGAGTACGCGGCTGCGGCGTGCTCGGCGGGGTCCGTGCTGTGGCGGCGCACCCGGTCGAACAGGGCCCGGGCGTCCTCCTCGCGTCCGATGGCGCCGAGGGAGGTGGCGGTGCGATGCACCAGCCGCCACCAGCCGGGGTCGGCGGGCTCGCACAGTGCGAGTGCCCGCGCGCCCAGTCGGGCGACCGCATGGTGGCAGCCCGCCTCGAACCATCGCTCCACGGTTTCGCGCATCGTGTCGAGGTCGGCCGGGGGCTCGGCCGGTGGCGGCGTGTCCTCCTGCGTCTGCTCCGTGCCGGTGACCGGTACGGCCGCCGCGTACGTCGCGAGGGCCTCGGGGAGGGGATCGTCGCCGGCGGCCGGGGCCGGGGCGCAGATGACGAGGGTGAGCTCGCGGGGATCGAGGCGGCGCAGCAGCACGGCGAGCAGTTCGCGGTCGGTGAAGTCGGCCGCGTGGGCGTTCTCGACGACCAGCACGCGCGGCCCGGCACCCGTGTCCTGCCCCGCGTCCTGCCAGGACGCCGGCTCGATCCGGCCCTGGCCGGGCGGCGGGGCGGCCGATGCGGGGACCGGGGCGGCCTCGTCGCGGCCTGGCTCCGCGGCGACCTGTGCCTCGCCCGGCACCTGGACGGCCTGATCCTGGCCCGATGCCCGGACGACCTGCGCGTCGCCCGAGGCGCAGACGACCTGTTCCCGGCCGGGTGCCGGGGCGGACTCGGGCTGGAGGAGTCCGTGCAGGAACTCGGCCAGGCCGTTGGAGATGCGCAGGGTGCGGCGGGCGGCGTGGACGAGGATGCGCTCGGCCGGGGGCAGTTCGGCGCTGATCGTGACGCGGCGCGCGGGGACGATGGGGCGCAGCGCGGGGGCGACGGTGCGCAGTTCGATGTCGTAGGCCGCGACCAGGTCGGGCCACCGGCGCGCCGCGCCGGGGACGAGGGCGTGCGCGATGGCCGCCGCGACGACGTAGGGACCGCCCGGCCACCCGCCTGTCTCGGCGGGTGGCCGTAACACGTCCACGGGTGGCAGGAGCAGGTGTGCCGGTACGTGTTCCCGGGGCGCTTTCGCCGCCTGGATCCACAGGTGTCCCATCAGGTTTCCCGCCATCCCGGTACGCGTGCTCAGCCGTCGTGCTTGGCGCTCGCCGAACCGCTGAGGCGAACGGGGCCCGGCTTGTGAACGATGACCTTCTTCATGCCCTCACCTTTCACCGTCTTTTGGGATAGATCATCACTAATATCACAATTCACCCTACGGGGCCCTGTTCACTATTGAAAAAGACCTGTTGTGTTTATTCCAGGAACTTATCCCATTTTCGGTAGGGCTAAATCAGCCGATCGATGCGCTTGGCGAGCTCGATGTCGAACGCCGTGACACCGCCCCTGTCGTGGGTCGATAGCGTCAGCCGCACCGTGCGCCAGCGAATGTCGATGTCGGGATGGTGGTTCAGTTCCTCGGCGGCGTCGGCGATCCGCCGCACCAGCTCGATCGCGTCGGGAAAAGTCGGGCACGTGACCTCACGGGTGATCTGCTGCTCCGTCACCGTCCAGTGCGGAATCTCCTCCCCCGCGGCCGCGAGTTCCGGCCCGGTGAGCAGGTCTCGGTTCATGGCTGCCTCCTCGCATCATCGTCGCGCGACCCGGCCGATCGGACCAGATGGATCCGTGGCCGGGTCGGGATCGACCTTCACCCGGATGAGCATGGCCAATCTCCAAGAAAGGAGAAATCCTGCCGCGCCGACTCGCTCCGCACGTCCCCCGAGGCCGGGCTAGGCGGCACCGACCCGCCCGAGGCGGTCGACCGGACCTGCGGCCACGAGATCACGCCGCACGTCCTCCACGTCGCCGAGCGGGCGGCGCGCGCCCCCATGCGCACCCTGATCGGCGCCGCGACCGGCACTCTCCAGGTCGAGGGCTCCCGCACGGTCCAGGCCGGCTCGTACCGCTTCGCGGCGTGCGGGGCGCAGCGCCACCAGCCCCAACGTCACCAGCAGCACCACCTCGGTCACGACGACCATGCGCTGCGTCAGACCCGGCAGGCCCACCAGGTCCATGCCCAGCGTCACGGCGGCGTACGGCACCGTCACCGCGGTCAGCGCGGCGAGCGCCGCCACGCTCAGCCCTTTGACCGTACGGGCGTAGCCGCCCCGCCTGGCCCCGATCAGCCCGGCCAGGGGCAGGCTGAGAAATGCCACGAACGCGGCGTACCGGTGGATCTGCCCCGACAACGACAGGGGCAGCCCCGGCCGGTCCGTGGGGAACGCCGCCACCAGCAGCAGACACGAGCTCCACAGCCCCACCAGCCACGAGGCCCGCCGGTCCCAGCCGGCCCGCACCAGCGCGACCGCCAGCATCGCCCCGCCGACCGCCAGCACGATCAGCGAGACCGGCAGCAGCCAGCCGTTGGGGTCGAAGAGGTAGTCACTGATCGTCTCGGACAGAGGATTCAGCCTCGACGTCAGGTGCAGGTCGACCATGCCCGTCGACCCCGCGCCGACCGCCACCAGACCTCCTGCCACCAGCGGCCGCGAGCTGTGAAAAGCGTGTTCCCTCATGTTCCACAACACTGACGGCGGCGGCCGTTGCGGAGTATCCGAGATCATCCGGACCCCGCCCTGAGCCATCCCCTAGCGCGTCCCCCGATGCGGCCCCAGGCCGTCTCAGGGATCCCTAGGGGGCCGCTCTCAGGGTCGGGGAGGGCTGTGGCGCGTGTGGCCTGGCGGCCGGTGCCGCCCACCATCACCATCCGGCCCAAGGTCCGATGCGCCCGCCCGCCCGTCCGGGACGTCGTCGAGCAGACCCGGACCCGCGATGAGCGGCGACGCCCGGACCACCTCCTCCGGCACGCCGCCCAGCAGCAGCACCTCCTCCAGGCCCAGCCGCGCGCCGTCCCGATGCGCCTCGTCGTACCGCTCCCCGCCCAGCGCGGCCCGCGCCTCCGCGGCCGCGTCCGACGCCTCCCGGGACGGGTCGGCCGGCGCGCCCCGCAGCGACGTGGCCGCGCCGAGCAGCCTGGCCGCCCTCGCCGCGTCGCCTTCGGCCAAGGCGGTCCGCGCCAGCGCCTCCAGCACCGGCGCCCCGTCGGCCATCGGCCCGGTGGCCGCCACCTCCAGGGCGCGGCGGAACCAGGCCCGGGCGTCGGCATGCCCGCCCGCCGCCGCCAGGACCCGGCCGAGCCCGGTGCACGCCCGGATCCGGCTTCTGCTGCTCTTCAACCAGTGCGGCTCGAACCGCTCCAGCGCCCCCTCGTACCGATGCCGCGCCGTCGTCAGATCGCCCTCCAGCCACGCGATGTCACCGAGCCCGGTCATCGCCGCCGCCAGGTACGCCGGGCTGCCCGCCCGCTCCGCGACACGGGCCGCCCGCTCGTAGTCGCGCCGGGCCGCCGCCAGATCCTCCGCCGGCTCCCACCCGGCCCTGCCGGGCGTGCCGGTTCCGGCTGCGCCGGCTCCGAAGGCTCGGGCGGCGCGGTGCACCCGGTAGTCGCCCCGGTTGCACAGCAGGTCGGCCACGTCCTCGACCGCCCCGAGCCGCTCGGCGAGCGTGAGCGCCTCGCCCGTCAGCGTGACGGCCCGCTCCTGGTCGCCGCACATGTGCGCCAGGCCGGCCAGCGAGTCCAGCGCGAACGCCATGCCCCACTGATCACCGACCTCCCGGAACAGGTCCAGGCCCGCGGCGAACTCCCGCTCCGCCTCGGCCGGCGTGTGCACGCCGAGCTTGGAGTACCCCCACACGACATGCGACACGGCCCGCCGCCACGGGTCCCGCGCCGACCTGTTGCGGGAGACCACCGCCAGCGTGGCCGCCGGATCGGAGTCGGCGACACAGGTCACCGGCCACAGAAACGCGATCGCGGGATGTAGCCGGTCCTCCGCATCGGGCTCGCCATCGCCCTCGCCAGGACGCCCAGGAGGCAACGCCACGCCGACGGGCGTCGCCGCTGCCCCCTCCACACCACGCCCGGCTCCTGAGCTCTTGCCCGCGGCCCCGCCTCCAGCACCGACCCCGCCGCGCCCCACCGCTCCCGCGACCCCGCCTCCAGCCCCACCTCTGGCCTCGCCTCTGGCACCGGCCTCCTTCACGCCGGGCCCGACCGGTTCCGAGGCCCCGCCCCCGGCCTCGTCACCGGCACTCGCCCGCACGCGACCGTCGACGCCGGCGACGCCAAGGGAGCCGGTTCCGGCCGGGCGCTCCGGCCGCCCCACGATCGCCTCGACCGCCGCCCGGCACCGCTCCCACGTGGGCCTGCCCTCTGCCGTGCCGGCCACGATCAGAGCGCCCAGCACGAACGCGCTCCGCAGGTCACTCCCCCATCCGCCGCCCGAGCCCTCGTCCCCGACGCTCTCCGGACCTCCGAGCACACCGTCCTTCCGGCCCTCGCCCTCGACCCTCTCCCGGCCCCCGGCCACTCCGCTCTGCCTGCCCCGGGCCACGTCGTCCTCGCCGCCCCCGGCCACACCACACCCCCGGCCCTTGGACATGCCGCTCCCACGACCCTCGGCCATCCCGTCCTCGCGGCCCCCAACACCGCTCCCCCGGCCCTTGGGCAGGCCGCTCTCCCGAGCCTCGGGTAGGCCGCTCCGCTGGCTCTCGGGTGGGCCACTTCTCGCCTGTGTTCCTCGGTTCGCCACCGGGGGGTCGCCCAGGCGGTTGAGGAGCGTCGTCACGGCGGGGGCGACGACGGCTCGGGAGCCGCGCAGCCAGACGTACCAGGCGAGCGCGCCGGCCAGCCGGAGGCCGAGTTCGACGGCGCCGCTGTCGGCGGCCCAGCGCAGGGCGCCGTACAGGTTGGCCTCTTCGGCGCCGAGCCGCTCCAGCCACCGGGTCTGTCCGGGGCCGCGCAGCGCCGCGTCGGCCTTCAGGGCGAGGTCCAGGAAGCACGCGGCGTGGGCGCGCCGCACCGTATCGGTTTCCCCCGCCTCGTCCAGCCGCTCGGCGCAGAAGGTGCGGATGGTCTCCAGCATGCGGTAGCGGCCGCCGGAGACCTCGAGCAGTGACTTGCCGGCGAGCGCGTCCAGGAGGTCTTCGGCGTCCGGTACGGCGTCGGCGCCCGGTGGCCCGCAGACGCGCCGCGCCGTTTCGGCGGTCGCGCCGCCCGGGAACGCCGTCAGCCGTCGTGCCATCGCCCGCTCGGCCTCCGGCAGCAGTTCCCAGCTCCACGCGACCACGGCCCGTAGCGTCTGGTGCCGCGCGTCGGCGGTGCGGCTGCCTCGCGACAGCAGCGTGAACCGGTCGGCGAGCCGGTTCTCCAGTTCGGCGATGTCGAGTGTGCGCAGCCGCGCAGCGGCCAGTTCGATGGCCAGTGGCAGGCCGTCGAGGGCGGTGCAGATGCGCCGTGCCGCCGCCGCGTCTTCGCCGCGCAGTGCGAGCCCGGGCCGCACGGCCGCGGCCCGGTCGGCGAACAGCCGCACCGCCTGGTCGGAAGACAGGGGGCGCACGGGCCACAGGTTCTCCCCGGTGATGTCCAGCGGTTCACGGCTCGTCGTGAGGATGCGCAGTCGCGGGCAGCCCGCGAGCAGCCGTCCGGCCAGGCGCGCGGCGGCCTCGACGACGTGCTCGCAGTTGTCCAGGACGAGCAGCGCCGGCCGTTCCCCGAGCGCGGCGATCAGCCGCGCCACGGGCTCGGCCGGTTCCACGTGGAAGCCGCTTTCGCGCAGTCCGAGCGCGCCCAGCACCACATGGGGCAGTTCGTCTCCGGCGGCCGTGGCGGCCAGCTCCACGAACCGGATCTCCTGGCCCTGCTGTTCGCCGGCCACTTCGATGGCCAGCCGGGTTTTGCCCACTCCGCCGGGGCCGAGCAGGGTGACCAGCCGGGCCGTACGCAGCAGGGCGGTGACGGCCGCGATGTCCTCGCCCCGGCCGACGAGCCCGGTCAGGGGTGCCGGGAGCCGCGCCTCGTCGTGCCGGTCGCCTTGCAGCAGGGCCTGGTGGATCGCGGCCAGTTCGGGGCCGGGGTCGGCGCCCAGTTCGTCGGCGAGCAGCCGACGGGTCTGTTCGAACACCACCAGCGCCTCGGCCGTCCGGCCTTCGTCGTGCAGCGCCCGCATGAGCAGGGCCCGCGGCCGTTCCCGCACCGGGTGCCGCTGGGCCAGTTCCCGCAGTTCGGGCACGACGCCGTGCCCGGGGGTCCGTGCGACCAGGTCGGCCTCGATCCGGTCCTCCAGCGCGTCCAGGCGCCGTTCCTCCAGGCTCTCGGCCCGCGCCCGCACGCTGCCCGCCTCGGCGGCGTCGGCGAGGGCCGGCCCGCGCCACAGGCCGAGTGCCGTACGCAACAGCTCGGCGGCTCGCGCCGGCCGGCCCGCCTCGAGCGCTCGCCGCCCTTCGTCGGCCAGCCGTTCGAACCGGCCCGCGTCCACGTCGTCGGGCTCGGTCGCCAGCCGGTAGCCGCCGGGCAGGAGTTCGACGGCTCCCCCGCGGGGCCGCAGCGCCCGGCGCAGCCGCGTCACCTGCGATTGGAGGGCGTGCGCGGCGCCTTCGGGCGGGGACGCGCCGTACAGGTCGTCGATCAGCAGCTCGGCGGGCACGACTTCGCCGGCCCGGGCCGCCAGCAGTGTCAGCAAGGCCCGCCGGGCGGGCCCGCCCAGGCCCACTTCGGCCCCGTCCGGCCCCCACGCCCGAGTCGCCCCCAAAATCCCGAACCGCATGCTGTCGATTCTCCCGTCTGGCCGTCGCCGCGCGCCGGTCGTCCGGCCGCGGCGGCGCGGGCGGCCCGCCGATCACGAATCGGGCGCCGCGTGGTTGAGTTGGGGGATGGTCGTCGCGGAGGCCGCCGGGCTGGTGGGCGTGGGAGTGGTCGCCGGGGTCGTCAGCACCGTCGTGAGCCTCGCGTCGCTGGTCTCCTATCCGGCGCTGCTGGCGTTCGGCCTGCCGCCGCTGAGCGCGAACGTCACCAACACCGTGTCGTTGCTGTTCACGGGCCTCGGCGCCGCCGCCGGGTCGCGGCCGGAACTCGTCGGCCAGGGCCGCAGGGCGCTGCGCCTGGGCGTGGTCACCGCGCTCGGCGGCGCGACCGGGGCCGTCTTGCTGCTGGTGACGCCGTCCGACACCTTCGGCCGGATCGCGCCGTGGCTGATCGCCGCCGCCTCCCTGCTGCTGTTGCGCCCGCCCCAGCGCGGCCGTTCCGGCCGTCCGCCGTGGGCGGAGACCGATCCGCGGTTCCGGTGCGCCCTGTTCGGCGTCGCGATCTACGTCGGCTATTTCGGCGCGGCCGGCGGCATCCTGCTGCTCGCCGTGCTGTCCACGGCCCTGGACCAGCCGCTCACCGGCATCAACGCGATCAAGAACGTCATCTCCGGCATGGCCAACGGGGTCGCGGCCATCGGCTTCGCCCTGTTCGGCCCGGTGGCCTGGTGGGTCGTGCTGCCCTTGTCCGCCGGTTTCGTGCTCGGCGGCTGGATCGGCCCGGCGATCGCCCGCCGCCTGCCCGGCCAGACCCTGCGCTACGCGGCGGCGCTGTGCGGCCTGGCCGTCTCGATCAAGCTCGGCTTCGACGCCTACCGCTGACCGCCGAGCCCGGCGACGGCCGCCTCCACGCCGACGGAAGCGGCCAGGCGGGCAGGGCACGGCGACAAACCGTCCGGCGATCCACGCCCTGACCAGAGCCGGCGTTCCCAGATCGAACGCATGTTCCTATCCGATCGGTAGACTGGCGGCATGGTGGGCGCGTTCCAGCACTCGTTGTTCGATTCCGGAGTCGTCGAGCCGGGGCCGCTCGGGTCGGCCGTGCGGCGCACCCCGTTGGCGCACGGCGCGTGGATCGACGTGCTGCCCGGGTGGATCCGGGGGGCCGACACGCTGTTCGAGCGGCTGCTGGAGGCCGTGCCGTGGCGGGCGGAGCGGCGGCACATGTACGACCGCACCGTCGACGTGCCCCGGTTGCTGTGCTTTTACGGCGAGGGCGATCCGCTGCCCGATCCGGCGCTCGACGCGGCGGGGCGGGCGCTGAACGAGCATTATCTGCCCGAGCTGGGCGAGCCGTTCCGCACGGTCGGCATGTGCCTGTACCGCGACGGGCGCGACAGCGTGGCCTGGCACGGTGACCGCATCGGGCGCGGCAGCACCGAGGACACCATGGTGGCGATCGTCGCCCTCGGCACCCCGCGTCCCCTGCTCCTGCGCCCCATGGGCGGCGGCCCGGCGATCCGGCACGATCTCGGCCACGGCGATCTTCTGGTGATGGGCGGCAGCTGCCAGCGCACCTGGGAGCATTCCATCCCCAAGTCGGCCCGTCCCCTCGGGCCCCGCATCAGCGTCCAGTATCGCCCGCGCGGAGTCCGCTGACGCCCGCCGCCGGGCATGCGGCCGCCCCCACCGGCAGGCCGCGGGCCGGTGCGTGCGCGGGGGCGGGCGGCCTCGGCGGGCCGGGCGGCGCTCCGGTCGGTCAGGCGATGCGGTAGCCGACGCCGGGCGTGGTCGTGATGATCGGCGGGTCGCCGAGTTTGCGGCGCAGCCGGCCCACGGTCACGGCGACCGTGTTGGTGAACGGGTCGGCGTTCTCGTCCCAGACCTGTTCCAGCAGGGCTTCGGCGCTGAGGAGGCCGGGGCTCGCCCGCAGCAGGGCCTCCAGCACGGCGAACTCCTTCACGGACAGGTCGAGCCGCCGGCCGTCGCGGACGGCGGTGCGGCGCAGCGGGTCGAGTTCGATGCCGGCGGCGTGCAGCGTGCGGGGACGGGCGTGGGGTCTGCGGCGGGCCGGCGCGTGGATGCGCAAGATGAGCTCGGGGAAGTGGAAGGGCTTGGCGAGGTAGTCGTCCGCGCCGGGGGTCAGGCCGCTGACCCGGTCGCCGGGGGCGCCCGCCGCGGTCAGCATCAGCACCATCGGGCGGTGCTCCCGCGACGTGATGGTCTGGCACAGGGTGTCGCCGTGCAGGCCGGGCAGGTCGCGGTCCAGGACCACCACGTCGTGGGCGCCGGTGTCGAGCTTGGCGGCGGCGGCCAGGCCGTCGTGGGCGAGGTCGACGGCCCTGCCCTGGTCGCGCAGCCCTTCGGCGACGACCTCGGCGAGGGCGTGATCGTCTTCGACGACGAGGATCCTCATGGCGCCGTCGCGTCCGCGGCTCGGCAGGCCGCCGCCGGAACCTGCACCGCCGGCAGGGTGACCGACACGCGCAGTCCGCCCTCGGGGCGGGCGAGCAGGGCGAGGTCGCCCCCGTGGGCGGCTGCGACGGCGGCGACGATGGACAGGCCGAGGCCCGACGAGCCGGTGCGTTCGGGGCCGAGCCGTTCGAAGGGCCGGGTCAGCCGGTCGACCTCCCGCTGGTCGAGGACCTGCCCGCCGGTCTCGACGACCAGTACCGTCTTCCGTTCGCTCGCCGACCCGCGGATCCGGATCCAGCCGTCCTGCTCGTTGTGCTTCACCGCGTTGCCGACGAGATTGGCCACCAGCCGCGCCAGCAGCGCCGGGCTGCCCTGGGTCGCCGTCCCCGCCGGCACGTCGACCGTCACGCTCAGCCCTTTCGCCGCCACGTCGGCGGACCTTTCGCGCAGCTCCGCGCCGACGACGCCGGCCAGATCGACGGGCGCGGCGTCGACGGGGGCGCCGTGTTGCGCGCGGGCAGGCACGAGAAACCCGTCGAGCAGATGATCGACCCGGTCGAGCTGGGCACGCACCCGGTCCGCGAGCGCGATCGTGGCCGCCGGCACGCCGGGCTTGGCGACCGCCACGTCCAGTGCCGCGCGCATCGTCGCAAGCGGCGTACGGACCTCGTGGGAGGCGTTGGCGACGAACCGGCGCTGCGCGGCGAACGACGCCTCCAGCCGTTCGAGCAGCCCGTCGATGGTGTCGGCGAGGTCCTTCACCTCGTCGGCCGGGCCGGCGATGGCCCAGGCCCGGGTCATCGCCGGTGTCGCGGCCGTCCTGGCCCTGTGCGCCGTCTTCGCGTACGGGCTCGGCGTGTCGCTGCGCCGGAGCTGGGCGGCGATCCTCGCGTCGCTGTGCCTGATCGCCCTGCCCTACGTCATCACGGCGGTCCCGCCGCTGCCCGACACGGTCTCCGCGTGGCTGCTGCGGCTCACCCCGGCCGCCGGTTTCGCGGTCCAGCAGACGCTGGTGGCGTATCCCCAGGTGATCGCCCATTACGCCCCGTCGGCCGGATACTTCCCCCTGCCGGCCTGGGCCGGGCTCGCCGTCCTGTGCGCCTACGCCGCCGTCGCCATGCGAACGGCCCTGGTCCGCGCCCCGGCCGCCACGGAGCCCGCGGCACGCCCGACCACGTGGCGGTAGCCCGGCCCCGCATGCCGCTACGCGTGAAGGTCGCGCATGCCGGCTGCGCGTGGAGGTCGCGGCGGGCCGGGGCGGCGTGCGGCTAGGCCGAGGCGTCCTCGGTGAGGACGCCCTGGGCCACGGCGAAGGCGGCGTTGGCGGCGGGGACGCCGCAGTAGATCGCGGCCTGGAGGAGGACCTCCTTGATCTCGTCGGGGGTGAGGCCGTTTCGGAGGGCGGCGCGCACGTGCATGGCCAGCTCGGTCAGGTGGCCGTGGGCCACCAGGGCGGTCAGGGTGATGCAGCTGCGGGTCTTGCGGTCGAGGCCGGGGCGGGTCCAGATCTCGCCCCAGGCGTAGCGGGTGATGAAGTCCTGGAAGTCGGCCGTGAAGTCGGTGATGGCGTGGTTCGCGCGGTCGACGTGGGCGTCGCCCAGCACCTCGCGGCGCACCCGCATGCCTGCTCCGTGCTTGAGGAAGGGGGCGATGTGGCGGACGGCCTCGCCGGGGCGTTCGAGGGGGGCGAGGTGGGCGGCGCCGGGGATGACGGCCAGGCGGGCGGCGGGGATGCCGGTGGACAGGATTTCGGCGTGGGCGACCGGGGTGGCGGGGTCGTCGGCGCCGGCGATGACCAGGGCGGGGGCCCGCACCTGGGCCAGGCGGTCGCGGGTGTCGTACGCGCCGAGGGCGTCGCAGCAGGCGGCGTACGAGGCCGGGTCGGTGTCGCGGAGCGTCCGCGCCACCCGTTCGGCGGGGGCCGTCTTTTCGTCGGCGAACCAGCGCTGGAGGGCGCTCGGCACCATCCAGCCGGTGCCTTCGGCCCGCACGCGGGCGGCCCGCTCGGCCCAGGTGGCGGGCTCGCCGAATTTGGCCGAGGTGCAGCAGAGCAGCAGGCCGGACACCCTGTCGGGTGCGGCGAGGGCGAGCGTGAGGGCGATCGCCCCGCCGATGGAGATGCCGCCGGCGACGAAGCGGCCGCCGGGGGCGACGTCGTCGGCCGCGGTCAGGACGGCGGCAGCGATGTCGTCGATCGTGATCGGCTCGTCGACGGCCGGGGAGCCGCCGTGGCCGGGCAGGTCGTAGCGCAGCACGCGCCATGACTGTGCCAGCGCGCCGAGGCACGGCTCCCAGACGTCCAGACTCGTGCCGAGGGAGGGTCCGAGGATCAGCAGCGGCGCGCCGGCCGGACCGTCGAGCCTGACGTTGAGATGCATCGCGAACTCCTTATGGTGCGAGGGCCCCGCCTCCGGGCGGAGGCGCGGCACGGTGCCGCGGGACGGGGTGAGGGTGCTCGCCGCCCGATGAGAACCAGGCTGCCGTCAGGCCGGCGGGACGGGAAGCCCGGGGCCGCCCGGCCGGGCTCTGGCGCGCCTTCGTCCCGGGGCGGACGGCGAATGCAGCGGGACGGCCCCGATGCCGGGCCCGGGCTTCGGCCTCGGGGCGGACGTCGGGACGGCCCTTCGGCCGCCGCGGGCCGGCGACGTGGTCACCCGCCGTGGCCGTGTGCCGGAGGGTGTGGCCGGTCAATCGTTCGTCTCCGCGTAGGCGGCCAGGGCGCGGTCGATGAGGGCGGAGGTGGCGCCGAGCCGGGCATCGGGGTCGGAGAGGGCCTCGGTGAGGTTGGCGCGCATGCGGTCCGGGTGGGCCGCGAGGCCTGCGACGAGTTCGGCGGCGGTCTCTGCGGCGCCGCCGGTCAGGCGGAGGCATTCGCGTAGCGGCTGCCATTCGGCGTGCCAGGCGCCGATGGCCCGTTCCTGCTCCGACAGCAGGGACGCGTGGAGGATCTGGGCGTACGCCGGCACCTGGAGGGCGGCTGAGCGGATCATGATCGACAAAATCGGGTTGCGCTTGTGGGCCATGGCGGAGGAGCCACCCCGGCCGGGGGCGGCGGGCTCGGCCAGCTCGCCGACCTCGTTCTGGGCCAGCAGCACCACGTCGGTAGCGATCTTGCCGAGGGCGCCGGTCACGGCGGCCAGGGCCGCGCCGAGGGCCGCCACCGGGGTCCGGTCGGTGTGCCAGGGGGCGGCGGGGCGGGCCAGGCCGGTCTCGTCGGCGTAGGCGTCGATCAGCTCGGCCGGGCCGAGCCCGGCCAGGGTGCCTGCCGCGCCGCCGAGCTGGGCCGGCAGCCGCGCGTCGCGCAGCGCCGACCGGGCGTGCAGCACGCCGAGCAGCCAGCCCGCGGCCTTGCCGCCCAGGGTCACCGGCACGGCCTGCCGGCCGAGGGTGCGCCCGGCCATGACGGTGCCCCGGTGGGTGCCGGCCAGGGCCGCGAGGGCGGCGGCCACGCGACCGAGGTCGCGCAGGATGATCGCGCGGGCTCGTGTGGCGACGAGCATGAGCCCGGTGTCGACGATGTCCTGGCTGGTGGCCCCCTTGTGCACGTACGCGGCGTGCCCGGGGAGGGCGCGGCGCAGCTCGGCGAGCAGCGGCACCAGCGGGTTGCCGGCGCCTCTGGCCCGCCTGGCGAGCGCGGCCACGTCGACCCGCAGGGTGCCGCAGGCGGCGGCGACGGCGTCGGCGGCGTCCGGCGGCACGAGCCCGAGGCGCGCCTGCGCCTTGGCCAGCGCCGCCTCGGCGCGGAGCATCGCCGCGACGATCGACGGGTCGCCGGTCGCTTCCTCGACGGCGGTGCCGGCCCGCACCGGGGAGAGCAGCCCGGCGTCGGGCGGCGGGCCGTCGTCTCCGCGCGGCGAGCCGGGCGGCGTTCCTCGCGGAGCGTCGCCCGGGCGCGGGGTTTCGGGCCCGGCCTCCGCAGGGTGCGGCGGCGCTCCGGGCGGTTCCGGAGTGCCGGGCGGCGGCGCGGGCGGGCCGGCGGGCTCAGATGGCAAGGAAGACGGTCTCCCGGTCGCCCTGCATGTGGATGTCGAAGCGGTACAGGTCGTCGTCCTCGCGGGTGGCGATGAGGGTGGCGCGCCGGGCGGGGTCGAGGGAGGCGAGGAGCGGGTCGTCGGGGTCGTCGGCGAGGTGGACGCGGGTGCGGACCGGCTTGAGCAGGCCGCGCATGAAGATCAGCATCGCGATGTACGTGTCCGGCCGGGGCAGGCGGAACTCGTAGCCGCCGTCGTCGCCGGTGGGGCAGCGGCCGAAGGAGCCGTCGGCCAGGCAGATCTCCAGGAGGGCGTCGGGGATGGGCTCGCCGGCGCCGTCGGTCACCACGCCCCGCAGCCGGATCGCCTGCGGGTGGTCGGCCGGCACGACGTAGGGGCCTTCGTCGTACGGCAGGGCGTAGCCGAAGAACGGCCCGACGGTCTGGGACGGGGTGAGCGGGAGGGGCGCCTCGCCGCCGCTGATCGTTTCGGTGCTCATGTCGTGTTTCCTGCTCGTCTCGTCAGTGGTGCGCGCCGCAGCGGCGTCGGCCGGTCGTCAGGGTGCGGTCGGCGGCGTTCGCCGTCGCTCGTCGTCGCTCGCCGTCCGTCACCTGTCATCACCGAAGACGGTGCCTTCGGGGCCGCGCAGCACGATGTCCCACTGGTAGCCCAGTGCCCACTCGGGCACGGTCGTATCGGGGTCGAACCTGCAGATCAGCCGCTCGCGGGCCTTGGCGTCGGGGACGGACTGGAAGATCGGGTCGAACGGGAACAGCGGGTCGCCCGGGAAGTACATCTGGGTGACGAGCCGCTGCGTGAACGCCGTGCCGAACACGGAGAAGTGGATGTGCGCCGGGCGCCAGGCGTTGGGATGGTTGCGCCAGGGGTACGCGCCGGGCTGGATCGTGACGAACCGGTAGCGCCCGTCGGCGTCGGTGAGGCAGCGGCCGGCGCCGGTGAAGTTGGGGTCGAGCGGGGCGGGGTGCTGGTCGACCTGGTGGGCGTAGCGGCCGGCCGCGTTGGCCTGCCAGACCTCCACGAGGGCGTTCGGCACGGGCCGGCCGTCCGAGTCGCGCACCACGCCGGTGACGATGATGCGCTGCCCCTGCGGCTCGTCGGCGTGCTGGCGGGTGAGGTCGTGGTCGAGCTCGCCGACGGGGGTGTGGCCGTACACCGGGTCGGTCAGCTCGACGGCTTCGGGGTCGAGCTTGGGCACGACGAGCGGCTTCGCGGGGGCGCGCAGCGCCGTGCTCTTGTAGTCCGGGTAGAGATACGGCGGGTGGGGATCTTCACGCATCAAGTGCTCCAAAAGGTGCGAAGGGCATGCCGACGTAGTTCTCGGCCAGCGTGGTCGCCGCTGCCTCCGAGCTCGTCACATAGTCGAGGTAGGACAGCTGCAGCCTCCGTCCGTAGGCGTCGTCGCTGTCGAAGGTGTGCAACAGGGTCGTCATCCACCAGGAGAAGTGCTGGGCCCGCCACACCCGCGTGAGACACGCCTGCGAGTAGGCGTCGAGCAGCTCGTCGGACCCGGTCGCGTACCTGTGGGCGAGGGCCTCGGCGAGGATCCGCACGTCGGCCACGGCCAGGTTGAGGCCCTTGGCGCCCGTGGGAGGCACGATGTGGGCGGCGTCGCCGGCGAGGAACAGGCGGCCGTACCGCATGGGCTCGGCCACGAAGCTGCGCATCGGGGTCACGCCCTTCTCCAGGATGGGCCCGGTGGTGAGCTCGAAGCCCGGCACGGTCTCCAGGCGGGCCTTCAGCTCGGCCCAGATGCGCTCGTCGGGCCAGTCGTCCAGGGGCGTGTCGGGCGGCACCTGCAGATAGAACCGGCTGATCTCGGGCGAGCGCATGCTGTGCAGCGCGAAGCCCCGGTCGTTGCGGGAGTAGATGAGCTCCTCCGACGACGGGGCCACCCGCGCCAGGATGCCGAGCCACGCGAAGGGATACTCCCGGTCGAACACCGTGAGCGCCTCGGGCGGGATCGCGGGCCGCGACACGCCGTGGAAGCCGTCGCAACCGGCGATGAAGTCGCATTCCAGCCGCCGCCCGCCGCCGAAGGTGATGGACGGCGTGGCGGTGTCGATGTCGTGCAGTTCGACGTCGGGGACCTCGAACAGGATCTCGCCGCCCGCGGCGAGCCGGGCGGCGATCAGGTCCTTGACCACCTCCTGCTGGCCGTACACGGTGATGGCCCGGCCGGGCACGAGCTTCTCGAACGCGATGCGGTGCCTCGCGCCGCCGTACCTGAGCTCGATGCCATGGTGCGGCATCCCTTCGCGCCGCATGCGGTCGCCGACCCCTGAGGCGTTGAGCACGTCGACGGTGCCCTGTTCGAGCACCCCGGCCCGCACGCGCCGCTCGCAGTATTCTCTGCTCCGCAGCTCCAGCACCACCGATTCGATGCCGCGCAGATGGAGCAGATGAGACAGCAGCAGCCCCGCAGGACCCGCGCCGACGATGCCTACTTGGGTTCGCATAGTCCGATCGTCGTGCAGCCGGCGGGCCGGGGTCGCCAACGCTTCCGTTCAGCGGAAGTTGAGATCTTTGGCGAGTGAGCGCGCCGCGGCTTTCACGGCGACGCCGAGCCGTTTGACGTCGGCGCTGTGCCGCCAGGCCACCACCGACAGCGCGGCCACGGGCGGGCCGCCGTCGCATTCGACGGGCGCCGCGACCGAGCAGGTGCCGACCGACATCTCCTCGTAGGTGTACGCGAGCCCGGTGCGGCGCACCTCGGCCAGCTCGCCGCGCAGCCGGATCGGGTCGGTGACCGTGTGGGGGGTGTGCGCGGTGAGGCCGGCGCGCAGCACCCGGTCGAGCACCTCGGGCCGGGCGAACGCCAGCAGCGCCTTGCCGACCCCGGTGGCGTGCGGCGGCAGCTCGGCCCCGACCCGCGTCATCACCGGCACCGACTTGGGGCCGCGCAGCCGTTCGAGATACAGCACCCGGACATCGCGCAGCACCGCGAGCTGAATGTTCTCCCTGGTGTCGGCGTAGAGGTCCATCATGTACGGCAGCGCCAGCTCGCGCAGCTCACGGGGCACGGCGGCCTGCACACCGATGCGCCACAGCCGTGTGCCGGTGCGGTACGACGCGTCGGGCAGCCGCTCCAGGAACCCCCCGGCGACCAGTTCGCCGATGAGGCGATGGCCGGTGGCCAGCGGCAGCCCCGACCGGCGGCAGATCTCGGTGAGCGTCAGCCGCACGTCGCCGGGCTCGAACGCCCGGAGAATCGCCATCACCTTGCCCGTCACCGTTGGCGGCCTCATGCGAGGCAGCGTACGTGGGACCGGCCCGGAAGTGGGAGGCGGGTGCGGCCGGACGGGCTCCGCGGGCGGTGGTCAGGCGGGCTCGGCCATGTACCAGCGGGCGTGGCCGTCGCCCCTGGTCAGCGAGTCGAGCCGGCGCGGCAGCTCGCGCCGGGAGAAGGGATCGCCGGCGGCGTTGCGGATGTGGATGCCGACCGCGTAGAGGTCCCTGATCTCCATCAGGGTGCCGTAGCCGGGCCACCGGCGCAGGTCGCAGCCGTAGGCCCCGGCGAAGTCGTCGACGTCGGCGCAGGTGAGGCCGAATCTGCGCTGGCCGTGGTAGGTGTGCACGAGGTCCCATTCGCGGGGGCCGACGGCGACGCCGTCCCAGTCGCACAGCACGGCCCGGCCGTCGTGGCGGCGCAGCAGGTTGTCGATCCACGCGTCGCCGTGCAGCAGCACCGGCGGGCCGGTGACCTCCAGCGCGGCCCAGCGGTCGGTCAGCTCGTCGACGCGGGCCCGCAGCCAGGCGCGCTGCTGCCGGGCCAGCACCTGCGAGCCGCCGACGGCGCGGCGCACCTCGGCGAGCGGGTCGGCGAGACGTTTCAGCGGGAACGGCGGCACCGGCTCGCGGTGCAGGCGGCGCAGCACGCGGCCGAGCTGGGAGGTGGTGGGGCTGCCCCGGGCCCGCACGTAGCGCCAGAACGTCACGGCCCGGCCGCCCGCGATCAGCGGCTGCCCGGGGATCTCGTCGGCGGGCCGCACCGCGGGGAAGCCCCGGTCGGCCAGCCAGCGCACCACCGCGAGCACCGCCGGCACGCGGCCGCGTTCCTCGGCGGTGCGGGCGCCGACGCGCACCACGATCTCGGAGCGCAGTTTGAACACCGCGTTGCTGCGCAGCCGCAGCAGCCGCGCGCCTTCGGCGTCCAGCCCCACCTGCCCGCAGGCGTCCCGCAGCACGGCGAAGGCGGCCTCGGCCAGGGGCCGCCCGCTCGGCTGCGGTCGAGCGGTCATGTGCGGTCCAGCACGTAACGCCGCGCGGCCCCGGTCGCCGTGCCGGAAGCGCCGCCGGCGCCGGGCATCGTCGCGCCGGGCATGCCGACGGGCATCGCGGCGGGCGCCGCTCCGGCGAGCAGTTCGCCGAGGCGCCGCACCGGGCGCAGGTCCGCGTCGCCCGGCGGGATGGCGGCCAGCAGCGCGTTCACCCGCCCGATCACGATGGAGGTGCGCTGGTCGGGCGGCACGTGGGTGAGCGCCCGCTCGGCCAGCAGGCACGCCTGCCTGGTGTTGCCCTCGCGCGCCAGGTGCCCGGCCTGGTCCAGGAGGATGAGCGCCGGGTCGATGCTGGAGAAGGCGGCCGGCCGGGTGAGGTCCAGGGCCTCGTCGGCCGCCCGGTCGAGCTCGCCCAGCTCGATCAGCACGCCCGTGCGGTAGAACTGCATGCGCCGCTCGGTGAACACGAACGCCAGCTCGTCCTGCGAGCCGCCGCGCATGCGGGCGAAGATCTGCTCGGCCTGGCCGAGCGCGGTCTTGGCGCCCTTGCGGTCGCCCATGCGGGCCAGGGCCCGCGCCTCGGCGGCGGCGGCGAGCGCCGCAGGCGAGCTGGGGGCGTTGCCGGCCAGGGTGCGCGCCTCGCGCGCCAGCCGCACGGTCTCGGTGAGGTCGCCGTAGTAGTACGGGAGCATCGTCTCCTGGGCGCGCACCAGGGCGCGCAGGCGGGGGTCGCCGATGTCGTCGGAGGCCGTGCGCGCGGTGCCGTACCAGGAGTGCGACTGCCAGGTGTCGCCGAGCTTCATCAGCGCGTCGGCGACGATCAGCGCGAGCATGGTGGTGGCGTGCAGCAGCCGGCGTTGCACGGCGGCCGGCTGGCGCACGGCGACGAGCCGCCGCACGTCGCCGATCTCCAGCATGACGCGGCTGAGCATGGGCACCGGCGCCGTGGTGAGGTACTCGCGCCGGTAGCGCAGGATCTGCTCGTCGAGGCGGTCGAGCTGGTCGTCGGTGACGGACCCCGCGGCGAGGGTGCGGTCGAGGTCGTGCCGGCTCTTGTCGATCTCGGCGAAGAACCGGCCGCCGGCGGTGGGGCCGCCGGCGAGCACCATGTGGTGGAAGACGGCGCGGCTGTCGAGGTCCGCGTCGTCGCCGTCGGAGTCGTCGCTGATCGTGTGGATCTGGCCGCTCTCGTCCTGCGGCGCGCCGACCACCACGATCTTCTCGGTGCCGCCTTCCTCGCAGTAGTCGGCGGCGAGGCCGAGCCGTACGGCGTTCGCCTTGTACAGCCGGGCCAGATGGTCGATGGTCTGCGGCCGTGGCCGGGCCCGGTTGTTCTCCCAGGCGTTGAGCAGGTCGATGCTCGCCCGCGGCAGCCCGAGCCCGTGGGCCTCGCACAGGTATTCGAGCTCCTGCACCACCTGTCGCGCGGACCAGCCCCGGGCCAGCCGATGCGCCTTGAGCAGGCTCACTCCGCAGCAGCCGTGGATGGCCTGCGCGGTCTGCCACAGGGTCCACTGCCGGGCCTCGGCCTGCTGGCGCCACCTGCGCGCGCACGCAGGCGAATGCTCACCACGCGCCATGTCCCACCCCTCCGCCCATCCCGGTACGTCTTACGGGCCACCCCCGGGCATTACGGATGTTTCGTCCAGGTTAACGCGAGACACCCCTGTCACCCAGCCGACCGACGGCACGACGCCGGACTTCCGCGCCTGTTCCACTTATTTGCCGCGCGATGACCTACTTTTTCCACGATTTCGCGGACTAGCTCCGATTGCAGGGAGCAGCGGCGCGGGTTCACCCTGGCCCGAGAACGGTCTCCAACGTCCCACTTCGGAGCGACCATGACCACAGACGTAAGGAGCACCGCGGACGAGGCTCGTGACCATCTGGAACGGCTCGCCACGCAGTTGGAGGCGCACGCCTTCACCGTGCGACTGTCGACCCGCCCGGGGCACTACCCCCGGTTGCACGTGATCAACCCCCTGGCGCCCTCGGTCACCGAGGACGTCCTCGCGGCGGACTCCGCCGACGGAGAGTGGTGGTTCTGGCTGTCCTGGGCCGGCCGCATCGGCCACGCCTCCGACATCGTCACGGCCGCCGAGCGCATCGCGAGCGTCCTACACGTCGTCCGGAGGTAGCCTCCGGCATACATCCCGCTGGTTCACGCGTCGTTTACAAATCGGAAACGCAGCTTACCAGAACGCCTCCGCCACGCTTGCGGGTTGCCTGCCGAATCTGTCGACAAGCCGCCCTCAGGTCCTTTAGGCTTGCCCAGATGACGCTGCGCCTGTACGACACCCTGCGCCATTCTATTCGTGAATTCACGCCACGACGGCCCGGCGCGGTCTCCATCTACGTGTGCGGGCCGACGGTGGTCACCCCACCACATATCGGGCAGGCCCGGTCGCAACTGAGTTTCGACATTCTGCACCGCTGGCTGCACCACCAGAATTACCAGGTGACGCTCTGCCGAAATGTCACCGACATCGAGGACACGATCATCGAGCGGTCGATCCGCGAAGACACCCCCTGGTGGCGCATCACCGAGCCGAGCTACCGCGTCTTCTTCTCCCTGTACGAGACGCTGGGCTGCCTGCCGCCGAGCGTCGAGCCGCGCGCCACCGGCCACATCCCCGAGATGATCGAGATGATCGAGCGCCTGCTGGCCAGCGGGAACGCCTACGAGGCCGACGGCAACGTCTACTTCTCCATCGCCTCGTTCCCGGAGTACGGGCGGCTGTCGCGGCAGCGCGTGGAGCACATCCGCGGCGTCGAGGGGCCCGCGACCGGCAAGCGCGACCCGCGCGACTTCGCGCTGTGGAAGCGCGCCCGGCCGGGCGAGCCGTACTGGCACACCCCATGGGGGCCGGGCCGGCCGGGCTGGCACGTCGAATGCTCGGCGATGGCGCACAAGTACCTCGGCGAGGCGTTCGACATCCACGGCGGCGGCGCCAACCTGGTGTTCCCGCACCACGAGAACGAGATGGCCCAGTCGCGCGCCCTCGGGCACGCCTCCGCAGGGTTCTGGATCCACAACGGGCCGGTCACCTGGGGCGGCGAGAAGATCCGCAAGTCCCAGCGCAACCCGCTCTCGGTGACCGCCCTGCTCACCCGGGTGCGGCCGGCCGAGCTGCGTTACTACCTCGCCGCCCCGCATTATCGGTCGGCCCTGGAATTCTCCATGGCCGCGCTCGACGACGCCGCCAGAGCCTATCGCCGCATCGAAAGATTCGTGCACAGCGCGGCCCACCGAATCGGTCCGAACATAACTCCGGGTGAAATCCCGGAAGAATTCACGGCGGCCATGAACGACGATCTGGGAGTCCCCAGGGCGCTCACCGTCATCCATTCCCGGGTGGCCGAAGGCAATGCCGCACTGGCCACCGCCGACGACGCGCGGCTCCGCCATAATTATCGCGCGGTGCGCGCCATGCTCGGCATTCTCGGGCTCGACCCGCTGGACCCGCAGTGGAAATCGGGGGCGCACACACGGCTCGAGAACATCGCCTCGGGACTGCTCGCGATCATCCACGACCTCGCCGACGCGGCCCGCCAGCGCGGCGACCGCACCCGCGCCGACGCCATCCTCGGCCAGGCCGAGCGGGTCGCGCGCTCGCTCACCCCGCCGGTGCCCGCCGGCCACGGCGCCCGCCGCCCCTGATCCGGCGTCCGGCTCGATATTGCGAAAACACCGCGAAAGATGTGTTGGTTGATCGTTGTCAGGGGAAGGAGAAGATCAACGAGAGGAGATGGACGCCATGAGAAGGGTAAGAATCATCCAGCGGCCCCGTCCTCGCAAGCCGATCGCCCCCCTTGACCTGCGCACCCCCTCCGGCAGGCCACTCCCCTTCTAGCCGGTCCGTCTGGCCGGTCCTCACCCCCCGGCCCGTCGTGCCGGGCCGCCGGCGCCCGGCAGCACTGAGCAGACCGTTTCACCCGGCCCGTCACCCGGGCCGGCCGCCGGCCGTTCCGCCCCGGGCCAGGTCGTAGCAGCCGTCGAAGCCCGACAGGACGCTGGGCCACGAGCACTTCACCGGCTGGGTGGCGTGGTTGTGGTCGGCTATCGCCGCGCGGAGGGCGGGATCGTTCGCCAGCCGGGCGATCGAGGCGGCCAGATCGGTGAAGGTGCTGCCGAGCAGGCCCTCCTTGCCGGGGCGGACGAAATCGGCGACACCGCTCTCGGCCCGCGCGACCACCGGCACGCCCGCCGCCCGGGCCTCCAGCGCGGCCAGGCCGAACGACTCGCGGGGCGCCGGGGCCACGAACACATCGGCCGAGGCGAGCAGGTCGCGGATCTGGTCGCGGGTGTATCTGCCGGGCAGCGACACCCAGTGCAGGCCTCGCGCGCGCAGGTGCCGCTCCATCGCCGGCCGCGCCGGGCCGTCGCCGACGACCGTGGCGCGCATTTCGATGCCGGCCGGCACCCGGCTACGGGCCTCCTCCAGCAGCCGCAGCAGCCGCACCGGCTGTTTGCGCGGCGCCAGCCTCCCCACCGCCACCACGTGCACCGGCTCGCCCTCGGCCGGGCGGCGCGGCGGAGCCGAGGGACGCCACGCCGACACGTCGAGGCCGTTGGAGACGACGCGCACCGGCACCCCTCGCCCGGCGACGCGCCTGATCGGGCGGGCGGCGGCCTCGCTGACGGCCGTGCCCACGATGCCCCACCGCTGCCAGCCGAACAGCAGCCGCAGCGCGCGGTAGACCTGCTGCGTGACGGGGTCCCACATGCTGTGCACGGTCACCACCATCGGCAGCCGGGCCCGCGCGGCCGCCCGCACCCCCATCCAGGCGAACGGCGACACCGCGCCGGTGTGCACGTGCACGACGTCGGGCCGCCGGGCGGCCAGCAGACGGCCCAGCAGGCCGGTGCCCCGGGGATGGACGGGCAGGTCGAAGGGCAGCCTGGCGGTGAGGCGGTGCACACCGTCGATGCGATCGCCGCGCGTCGCCGTGGCGACCTCCACCGAATGCCCGGCGGCGCGCTGGGCACGCACCAGATCGGCCACCTGCACCTCGATGCCGCCCAGACGTGGCAGGTAGCAGTCGCTGATGTGGAGGATTTTCACCGGCACCAGACTAGTGCGCGTTCGTTCGGGGCACGCGGCGCGAACGTGGCATCGGGCACGTGGAATCATGGGACGGTGTCACGCACAGCGGTCTTCTTCCACGCTCACCCCGACGACGAAGCGCTGCTGACCGCCGGGACCATGGCCATGCTGGCGGCCGAAGGGCATCGAGTGGTCCTCGTCGTCGCGACCGCGGGCGAGCTCGGCCTGGCCGACCTGCCCAAAGGCGACGCGCTCGGCGAGACCCGCATGACCGAGCTGTACAAGTCGGCCGCCGGGCTCGGCGTCTCCCGCGTCGTGCGCCTCGGCTACGCCGACTCCGGGCTCGGCGACGGCCACGGCACCGCCGACGATCGCCCCGTCAACGCGTTCATCGACGCCGACAGCGAGGAGGCCGCGCGGCGGCTGGCGAAGATCCTCACCGAGGAGAACGCCGACCTCGTGACCATCTATGACCCGGCCGGCGGCTACGGTCACCCCGACCACGTCCAGGTGCACCGGGTGGGCAGACGCGCCGCCGAGATCGCCGGCACGCCCATCGTGCTGGAGGCCACCGTCAACCGCGACCCGCTGCTCCGGCTGCTGCGCCTCGCGCAGCGCTTCTACCGCTTCCCGCCCGAGTTCGACGTGCGCGCCTTCGAGAGCGCCTACTCCCCCGGCCGCGACATCACGCACCGCGTCAACGTGCGCCGGTTCTCCCGGGCCAAGCGGGCGAGCATGGCGGCGCACGCCACGCAGGCGACCGGCGGCGACGGCGACCGCACCCTAGGGGTCATGCTGAAGGTTCCGGGCCCGCTGTATCGCCTGGTGTTCGGCACCGAATGGTACGTACGCCGCGATGTGCCCCCGGGCACGCGGCTGCGGCACCCGTTCGACAACCCGTAGGGGGCCGCTCCTCCGGCAGGATGAGCATCCTCGCGCCGATGAGCGGGCAGACTGGGGCGGGGCACCGCACGGACCGGAGGGGACCAGGCGACATGAAGAGCAGATGGCCGCGCGCCGGCCTGTCCGTCGTGTCACTGCTGCTGGCCGTCACGCTGGTGGTCTACCTGCCGCAGATCGTGCACGCGCTCACCGGCGCGACGGTGAGCTGGGCCGAGATCGGCGCCCGGTTCGAGCAGATGAGCCCGGCCATGGTGCTGCTGATGACGGCGCTGTGGCTGGCCAGCCTGTGGTCCTACACGTTCGTGCTCACCTCGTCGCTGCCCGGCCTGACCCACCTGCAGGCGCTGACGCTCAACGCCGGCGGCAGCGCGATCAGCAACCTGCTGCCGTTCGGGGGAGCGGCCGGGGTCGCGATGACGTTCGCGATGACCAAGGGCTGGGGCTTCCTGGTGCGCTCGGTCGTGGTGTCCACCGTGGTCAGCGGCATCTGGAACACCCTGTTCCGGTTCATCCTGCCGGCGGTGGGGCTCATCGCGCTGCTGGCCGCCGGCGAGGTGCCGAACCCCGTCGTCGCCAGGGCGACCTGGGTGGGGGTGCTGTCGATCCTGGCCCTGGTCGCCGTGGTGGCCGCCGCACTGTACTGGGACCGCGCGGGCCGCGCCCTCGGCCGCTTCCTCGACCTGGTGGTGCGGCTGCTGCCGCGCCGGTTCCGCCCGGCGGACCACTGGGCGTCGCAGGCGATCGCCCGGCTGCGCGGCGAGACGGCCGGGGTGGTGCGGGAGCACTGGCTCGGGCTGTCGCTCGGCATGGTGGCGTTCCTGGGCTTTCAGTGCCTGATCATGGCCGCCTGCCTGGTCGCGACCGGCGCCTACCCGGGCGTGGCCGAGACGGTCGCGGTGTTCGCGCTGAGCAGGGTGCTGACCAGCGCCGTGGTGACGCCGAGCGGCGCGGGCATCATGGAGGGCGGCACGGCGGCGCTGGTGATCGCGTTCGGCCAGCCGGCGGGCCCGGCGACGGCGGCGGCGCTGCTGTTCGGCTTCTGGACCTACACCATCGAGATCCCGGCGGGGGGCCTCGCCCTCGGCGCGTGGTCGCTGCTGCGCCGCCGCGAGGGCGGGAGCGGCGGGACGCGCAGGGGCGACCGGGGCGAGCCGGGCGAGACCGGCGAAGCCGAGGCGGGCGCAGCCGAATCCGCGCCGGCCCGCGCGGTCCCCGCCGAGACCGGCGCGCAGGTCCCTGGGCCGGAGCTGAGCGGGCCCGGCGAGGCGACACGCTGACGGAAACCCGGCGAAACTCGCGGGCAGGACGTCAATAGAACTTCAATCAAGTGGAGATCCCGCTATTGATAGCCTGATGCCACACAAGGGGGACTGAAAGATAGACAACACGATAGGCAGGTCGGCCATGTCGAATACCTTGTGCGTGCTTCCCGGGCGCGCATAGCGTGGCGGCTGACATGGTGGCGTTCCGGGTCCTCGGTCCCGTCGAGGCCCACGAAGACGAGCACGAGCTCGATCTCGGGGGTCTACGGCAACGCGCCGTGCTCGCCCGGTTACTTGTCGCACGCGGGCAGGTCGTCCCCGTCGACACCCTGATCTACGACCTGTGGGCGGACGACGCCGTCAAGGCCGCCCAGTCGGGCCTGCAGGTCTACATCTCGCGGCTGCGCCGCGTCCTCGAACCCGGCCGCCCGCGCGGCGGCCCCAACCGCCTGCTGGTGACCGTCGCCTCCGGCTACGCGCTGCGCGCCGCCCCCGAGCAGGTCGACGCGCTGCGGTTCGAGGCCATGGTGCGCGTCGCCGGCGAGCGCCTCGACGGCGAGAACCCGCACGCCGCCAGGGCCGGCCTCGAAACCGCGCTCGGGCTGTGGCGCGGCACGCCGTACTCCGAGTTCGCCGAGCAGCCGTGGGCCGAGGCCGAGGTGGCCAGGCTCACCGAGCTGCGGCTGGTCGCCCGGGAGCGGCACGCCGACGCCGGGCTGCGGCTCGGGCTGCCCGCCGAGGTGGTGCCCGACCTGGAGGCGCTCACCACCGAGCACCCGCTGCGCGAGGAGGGCTGGCGGCTGCTCGCCCTCGGCCTCTATCGCGCCGGACGGCAGGGCGACGCGCTGGCCGCGCTGCGCCGCGCCCGTGCCATCCTCGCCGACGAGCTCGGCATCGACCCGGGCCCCGCGCTGCGCAAGCTGGAGCGCGACATCCTGTCGCAGGACCCCGGCCTGGACCTCACCCCGCCGCCGAGGCGCACCGCCGACCTGTCCGCGACCTGGCCGCCCCGCCCGGCCGAGGCGGCGCTGGCGACCGGCGCCACGCAGGCCGTGCCGCCCCTGGAGCCCGAGCCGTTCGTGGGCCGCGACGCCGAGCTGGCCGCGCTGATCACCGCCGCCCCGAAGGCGCTCGCCGGCCGGTTCACGGTGGCCCTGGTCGACGGCGACCCGGGCGCCGGCAAGACCACCCTGGTGCGGCAGCTCGCCGCCCGCCTGGCCGCCGACGGCTGGATCACCGCGTCCGGCGGCTGCCCCGACAGCACCGCCACACCGCCCGGGTGGGCGTGGGTGGAGGTGCTGCGCGCGCTGATCGCGCGCACCGGGCCCGGCGAGTACGGTCCCCTGCTGGCCCCGATGCTCGATGACGCCCCGCCGAGCGACGACGACGACCAGGTCAGCGGCGGCTTCCGGCTGCACCGCGCCGTCGGCGGCTATCTCGCGGCCGTCGCCCGCGAAGCGCCGCTGCTGATCACGCTGGAGGACCTGCACTGGGCCGACGACCAGACGCTGGCGCTGCTGCGGGCCCTGCCGAGCCTGCTCGCCGCGAGCCGCGTGCTGCTGGTCGTGACGTCCCGCGACAGTGAGCTGAACGGCCAGCAGGCCGAGGTGCTGGCGGCGCTGGCCCGGCTCGGGCCGCTCCGGGTGGGCCTCGGCGGGCTCGACCAGCAGGCGGTGGCCGAGCTGGTCCGCGCCACGTGCGTGCGCGAGGTCGACGAGGAGGCCGTGAACGCGATCGTCGAGCGCACGGGCGGCAACCCGTTCTTCGTCCGCGAGACCGCGCGGCTGCTGGAGGCCGAGTCGGTCGGCGGCAGCGCCACGGCCGCCGAGGTGATGTCCGGGGTGCCGTCGGGGGTGCGCGACGTGCTGCGCCGCCGCATCACCCGGCTGCCGGCGACCGCCCAGCAGATCCTGCTGCAGGCGGCCGTCATCGGCCGCGAGGTCGACGTCGACGTGCTCATCGACGTGTCCGGTGACGAGGACGCCGTGGTCGACGCCGTCGAGGCCGGGCTGCTCGCCGGCCTGGTCACCGAGCCCGGCCCGGGGCTGCTGCGGTTCGACCACGACCTGGTCCGCGACACGCTCTATTCGGACGCCTCGCGGCTGCGCCGGTCGCGGCTGCACGCCGCCGTCGCCTCGGTGATCGAGGAGCGCTCGCCCAGCGACGTCGCCGCCCTCGCCCACCACTACGACGCCGCCGGCACCGTCGAGACGGCCGCCAAGGCCGTCCGGTACGCCGGCCTCGCCGCCGAGCAGGCCGAGCGGCGCTTCGCGCACCGGGAGGCCGCGTCGCTGTGGCAGCAGGCGATCACGGCCTTCGACCGGGCGCACCCCGACGGCGGCCCGCCCAAGGACCGGCTGCTGCTCCAGCTCCGGCTGATCAAGGCACTGGCGCTGTGCGGCGACATGGCCGCCGCCCGCGCCCACCGCCGGCAGGCGATGGACGCCGCGCTGCCGCTCGGCGACCTGGAGCTGACCGCGCGGGTCGCGGCGTCGCTCGCCGTGCCGCACAAGGGCATGGCCCGCGACTTCACCCGCACCGCCTGGGAGATCGTCGACGTCACCGAGAAGGCGCTGGTCGAGCTGCCGCCCGGCGAGCAGTCGCTGCGGGCGAGCCTGCTGGCCACCCTCGCGCTCGAACTGGAGGGCTCCGACACCGGGCGCGGCCATCAGGCATCACTGGAGGCCGAGGAGCTGGCCAGGCAGAGCGGCGACCCGGCGCTGCTGGCGATGGCGCTGAGCGGCCGGCTGCGCCAGTCGTACGGCATCCCCGCCGTCGGGGAGCGTGAGGCGATCGGCCGCGAACTGGTGGAGGTCGGGCAGGCCTCCGGGCAGATCGCGGTGCAGGCGCTGGCGCATCTGGTGCTGATGGAGTGCGCGGCGGCGCGCGGCGACTTCGCCGAGGCCGACCGGCAGATCGCCGCCGCCGAGCGGCTCGCCCGCCGCTACGAGCTGCCGGCGCCCGCCGCGATCGCCGCCTGGTACGCCGGGCAGCGCCTGATGATCGCCGGCGACTATGCGGGCGCCGAGCGGGCCTACCGCAACGCCGCCCGGCTGACCGCCCGGGCCGGCATGCTGGAGGGCCGCCAGGACCTGCCCATGATCACGGCGTTCTGCCTGCACCTGGTCGACGGCCGGGCGGCCGAGATGGCCGAGCCGCTGGCCGAGGCGCACCAGCGGGGCGCCAAGTGGACCCTGGACGCCTACGCCGTGGCGCTCGCCTCCGCCGGGCACATGAAGGACGCCGAGGCCATCGCCGCCGTGCGTCCCCCTGTGCGTCCCGACTTCCTGTACGAGCTCACCATGACCTGGCGGGCCCTCGCCGGCATGCTGCTCGGCGACCGGGGCCGCATGCAGGAGGCGTACGACACGCTGACGCCGTTCGCCGACCGCATCGCCGGCGCGGGCACCGGCGTGGTGGCGCTGTGGCCGGTGGCGCAGACCCTCGGCGACCTCGCGGCCCACCTGGACCGGCCGGAGGCCGCCCGCGCCCATTACGAGAAGGCGCTGGCCGTCGCCGAGCGGGTCGGCGTGTCCCGGTGGGTGACGGCGGCGCGCAAGGCCCTCGGCTGACCCCGCCGGCATCGCCGGTACGGATGTCCCACCCCACGGGAAACCGGCGATGGTCCACGGTCTCAGCAGGCGACGTGGAACCGCGTCGACCGGTAGACGGTGCCGGAGTCGGTCTCCAGGTCGACGCGGTACCAGCCGGGGTTGTTCACGATGTGCGGGTGCCACTCGACGGCCCGGGTCTCCCCCGCGAACCCGCCCTGCTCGCTGAGGTACGGCCGCCATTGCTTGGACGCGTCGCTCCAGCGCAGCAGCCGCCAGCCGTAGCTGACGGCGTCGCCCGCGGCGGCCCCCTCTCCGCCGCGGACGACGCCACGCGCCACGAACGCGCGGTCGCACCGGCCCGGCGCCCGGGCCGCCGAACGCACGGTGACGCTGCTCACCGTGACCTCGCCCATCTCGCCCATCTCGTCCGACCCGGCCTGCCGCGTGGTGACCGCCGTCTCGGAGTGCGTACCGGCGCGCCGGTGCGCGGAGCCGGCGCCGCGCGTGCCGGCTTGGACCTTCAGGGTCATCGGTCCGGCCGGGCGGTGGGCGGCGGAATACGCCGCCGAGACGCCCAGGTAGACGCTGGTGAAGGTGAGGCCGGCGACGAGAAGCTTGCCCGCGGTAGAGGTGCCGGTTGCCCGCCAGCTTCGCGTCCGCATCGCCACGTCCCCTTTCGCCCGCTTTTGGGGTACACCCCGAAGGTTGAGCGCCACTTACCGCCTGCTTGCGGCGCTCTGTCGCCTGTCCTGATCAGGTCGAACTCGACGAGTAAGGAGGACCTACCCCAATAGCGACGAATTAGGTAAGGGTGGCCTATATCGTGCGATAAGTCAGGGAGAAGGATCGGGCTGGAGAAGCCTTCCGATCATGTTCCGGCAGGTCGCGGGAGGAATCGGCGCCTGACGTGCCATGATTGCCGGATGCTTGATCGCGCGCACCTGTGGGGCCGTACCGGCCTCGTGGCCGGCCTCCTCTGCGGGGCCCTGCTGATCATCGGTCTGACCGCGCCCGCCGTCGCCGGCTCGCGCCGCGCCGTCCAGGCCGATCGGGCGGCGGCGATCACGGTGACCGCACGCGCCGCATACCTGGCCGATCTGACGACCGGCGAGACGATCTACAAGAAGCGCCCCGACCGCCGCCTGCCCATCGCCAGCCTGACCAAGGTCATGACCGCGTACGTCGTGCGCCACGAGGGCGGCCTCGACGACGTCATCACGATCACCCGGCGCGATGTGCGCCACGGCGGCAACGGCGCCAGCAACGGCGGCCTGAAAGCTGGCGAGCGGTTCACCGTCCGCGACCTGCTCTACGCCCTGATGCTGCCCTCCGCCGCCGACGCGGCGGCCGCCCTGGCCCGCACCTACGGGCCCGGCCGGGCGGCGTTCGTCGACAAGATGAACGCCGCGGCGCGGCGGCTCGGCCTCACCCGCACCCACTACGTCAACCCCGACGGCATGCCGTCGCCGCCGGGCGGCTACTCGACCGCCCGCGACCAGACGGCGCTCGCCCAAGTCGTGCTGCACGACCCGGTGATCAGAGTCATCGCCCACACCCAGCGGCACCACGTCGGCCGCACCGGCTCGCACCGCGCCCACACCTGGCGCACCACCAACAAGCTGCTCGCGGCCCAGCCCGGCGCCCTCGGCCTGAAGACCGGCTACACGCGCGCCGCCGGCTTCTGCCTCATGTTCGCCGCCGACACCGGCGGCCACCTCCTCGTCGGCACGATCCTCGGCGAGACCAGCGACAGCCGGCGCCTGCGCACCGCCACCCACCTGCTGGCCCTCGCCGCCTGACCCGCAGCGTTCCGGCGCGGCCGTCCTCACGCGATCGGCACCGCCCGCCGGTGCCCGATCATCGCCGGATCCGCGCCGGCCACCGCGGCGGGCCCGCGTACGCTCACCTCGTGCCGGATCCGCGCACCAGGTCGTGGCAGGCGATGGCCGCCGCCGCGACCACGTTGAGCGAGTCGACGCCGCGGCCCGTCGCGACCGGGCTCATCGGGATGCACACGGGTTGATCGGCCTCGCGCAGCCAGCGCGACGACAGGCCGTCGCCCTCCGAGCCGAGGAGCAGCGCGACGCGATCGGCCATGCGCACCTCCCCTATCGGGGTGGCCGACTGGTCGGGAGTGAGCGCGAGCGTCTGGAACCCCGTCTCGCGCAGCAGGGCGATGCCGGCATGCCAGTTGGTCATGCGGGCGTACGGGATGGCGAAGACGGCGCCCATCGACACCTTGACCGAACGCCGGTAGAGGGGGTCGGCGCAGCGCGGCGACAAGATCACCGCGTCGACGCCCAGCGCGGCCGCGCAACGGAAGATCGCGCCGACGTTGCCATGGTCGACGAGGTCCTCCAGCACGACGACGCGCCGTGGCGGACCGCCGGGCCCGCCCGCGAGCAGATCGCCGGCATCGAGCGGCGGCAGCCGCCCCATCGCCGCGAGCGCGCCGCGGTGGACGGCGAAGCCGGTGATGCCGGTCAGCACCTCGTCCTCGGCGACATAGACCGGGGCGTCGAGCCGGGCGATCACGTCGCCGAGCGAGCCCAGCCACTTGGCGGTCAGCAGGATCGAACGCACCGGATGCCCGGCGGCGATCGCCCGCCTGATCACCTTCTCGCCTTCCGCCATGAACAGCCCGCGCTCCACCTCGAGGCTGCGGCGCAGCGCGACGTCGGTGAGCCGGGTGTAATCGGCGATGCGCGGGTCGGCGGGGTCGCGGATCGGTACGACGGGCACCGGCCCAGCCTATGCTCCCCCGATGCCGGCGGGCCATCGGGCCGTCGCGACGGTGCACGGCGCGGCGGTGATGACGATCATCCTGGTCAGCGTGCCCGTGAGCCGGCGCCCGGTGCGCGGACGGTCGATCGGCCCGCAGGCCCGGCGCGACCAGGGCAGGGTGACGACGGCCAGCGCGACGCCCTGCGCCCGGAGGGCCGCGGTCACGGCGGGGGCGGAGCCCGGGTCGGCCCAGACGCGGCACTCCCCGTCTTTGATCACGACGGAGCGCACGCAGTCGAGGGCGCGCAGGGCGCGCCGCACCGGCGCGGATTCGGGGAGCTCCAGCACGATCAGGTCGCAGGGCTGCCGGGCCGGACGGCCGGGCCGGGCATCGCGCGGTTCGGCGACCGCCATGACCATGGACATGCGTACTCCCCCCAACCCTGTCAGATGCGACATATCGCGAACTGAATAGGTACGATACATCGCCGGTACCGAACGTCAAGATGTATCGCGACTCCGCCCCACCCTCCGGCCGCGACGTCACTCTCAGTGATCGTTAACGGGGGCCGCGGTTTTGCCGCACCGGGGGCACCAAGTACAGTTCGGGTGCATCTACACCATTAAGTGGAATATCCCGATATCGCGGAACGAGGGCGCGTACCGTCGGGTAGCACATCGATACCCGGAAGAGGTTCACGGTGGGCGGACGGCACCGTACAGATGCCGAAGGCGGCTTCTCCTCCTATGACGAATATCCCAGGCGCCGCAAGGCGGGCAAAGGCAGAGTCCTCGCCCCCTTGGCGGGCGCCGTCGGCCTCGCCGTGCTCGCCGGAGTGGGCGCCTATGTGATCGTCACCAAGGACCGGGTGCGGGGCTGCGGCGACGACAAGATCACCCTGCACGTCACCGCGTCCCCGGACATCCGGCCGGCCATCGCCGCGATCGCCGGCCGGTTCGACCGGTCGGGCGTGCGGGTCGACGGCCGGTGCGTGACGACGGTGGTGCAGGCGGCCGACTCATCGGCCGTGGCCGCGGCCCTCTCCGGTGCCGCCGGAGCCGGGAACGCCGCGAAGAAGCAGGCCACGAACCGGGCGGGCGCCGCCTCCGACCTGTGGATCCCGGACTCCAGCCTGTGGGTGACCCGGCTGAAGGCCGAGGCGAAGCAGGCCGAGCAGGCCGGCTCGCCCCCGCTCGCGGCCTCCGGGTCCGCCGCGCGCTCGCCGGTGGTGCTCACCGCGCCGAAGTCGGTCGTGCCCGCCCTCCGGTCGGCGTTCGGCCAGGTCGGCTGGGGCGGCCTGATGACCGCCGCCAACGTCACCGACCCGAGTGGCGCGGCCAAGAAGGTGCGCGTCCTCGCCCTCGATCCGACGGCGAACGCCGCCGGCCTGAGCGCGCTGCTCGCCGGGGCGGGCGTGGCGCGGGCGGCGGGGTCGACCGACGCGCAGCTCGCCGGCGTGCTGCGCGGGCTCTCGCAGTCGGCGGTCAAGTCGCCCACGGCGGTCTTCGCGAGCATGACCGAACGCTCGGCCAAAGCCCCGATCGGCATCGCCTCCGAACAATCCGTTTGGGCGTTCAACGAGAAGAATCATCCAGAAAACCCGGCGGTAGCGCTGTATCCGGATGAGGGCACGATAAATCTCGACTATCCGATAATCGTCACGGCCAAAGATGATCGAGTGTCCCGGGCCGCCAAGGCCTTCGCGCGCGAGCTGTCCTCCGCCTCCTCGCGGCAGACCCTGCACGCCCACGGTTTCCGTACGCCCGACGGAAAGGGCGGCCCCGCGCTGGACGCCGACCACGGTGTGTCGCGGGAGGCGGTGAAGTCGCTCGCGATGCCCGACGCCGCGACCGTGACCAAGCTCTCGCAGGCGTGGGCCCGGCTCAAGCTCGGCGCCCGCATCCTCTCTCTCACCGATATCTCCGGCACCATGGCGGTCAAGCCGGCCGGCAGCCAACTGACCCGCCTGCAGCTCGTCGCCCAGTCGGGCATCGAAGGCCTGAAACTGTGGCCCGACAGCGCCGAGCTCGGCACGTGGAGCTTCTCCACGAACCTGAACGGCAAGGGCGTCGACTGGAAACAGGAGATCCCCATCGGCCCGCTGAGCGCGAAGATCGACGGGATCACCCGGCGCGAGGCGATCCGCAGGTACCTGGAGAACCTCAAGGCCCTGCCCACCGGCGACACCGGGCTGAACGACACCCTCGCCGCCGCCTACGACAAGATGAAGGCGGAGTACGAGCCCGACAAGGTCAACACGATCCTGGTCTTCACCGACGGAGTCGGCAACGACGACCCTGAGGGGGGCATCTCCAACACGGAGATCCTGCGCAAGCTGCGCGCCGAGTACGACAAGTCGCAGCCGATCAGCGTCATCATCATCGCTCTGGGGGCGACGGACCCGGCGGGCCGCCGGCAGATGCAGCAGATCGCGGCGGCCACCGAGGGCGCGGCGTTCTTCCCGCGCACCCCCCTGGAGATCCGCAAGGTGTTCCTGGAGGGCATCTCCCGCAGGCTCTGCGCGCCCACCTGCTCGCAGAGCGGCGAGTAGGCCGGCCTCCCGGAGCCGCGCCCACCGGGGCCGTTCCCTCGCATCACGGCAACCACACGCGTCACCGTCCGTGCAGGTCATGCCGCAAAAGCATGATTCGGCCGACCGTCAACCGGGCATCGCGCGGCGGCGTCCTATCCCCTGTCGGGTGTCCTGAAGCCGTGGGGAGGAACAGACCGTGCCCTGGCCCGAAGTCGGCCACGAAGGCGAGCGCGAGCTCGTCGAGGCGTTACGCGGCAAGGCCCCCGGCGCTCCGGCGGCGCTCTACGACGCGTACGCCGACCGGCTGAACGACTACGCCGTCACCCTGCTCCGCGACCGCGACGCGGCGGCCCGGGTCGTGCGGGACGTGATCGTGGCGACGTGCGGCGACCCGGCCCGGCTCCCCGCGCCGGACGGGCTCCGGGCCTGGCTGTACGCCCGGACCAGGGCGCGATGCGCGGCCCGGGGCACGGCGACCGCCCTGGCACGCGCGTGGAGACGCGCCAGAACGCGGGCCAGGACCGAGGCCGTCGACCTCGACGATCCCGAGGACCTCGACGCCCTCGACCCCCTCGACGACCCCGACGCCCTCGACGGCAACGCGCCCGGCCTCGGGGAGACGCGCGCGGGCGGACCAGGCGGCCCGGTGCCGCCCGCGCTCGTGCGCGGCGCGCTCGCCCGGCTCGGCCGCGCCGAGCGCGAGTCGCTCGACCTGATGGTCCGGCACGGACTGAGCACGGCCGAGGCGGGCACGGTGCTCGGCCTGTCCGCCCAGCGGGTCACCGCGCTGCTGGAAGGGGCACGCGCGCGGGCCGAGGACGCCGCCGCCGCGCCGATCCTCGCCACGTGGCGGCACTGCCCGGCCC
>JBIQJI010000148.1:0-2897 GCA_044507605.1 Actinomycetales bacterium
ACCAAGCTGCAGATCTACACCTGCTGGGGCGGCGACAACCAGAAGTGGACCTTCACCGGCTGACCGGCCACGGCCATGACCTGCCGGCGGTGCCGGCAGATGGCCGAGGTGCCTCTCGGGAGCGCTCACCCTGATGAGGCCGCCGAGCCCCGGCCGCAGCGGAAACACGCCGCGGCCGGGGCTCGGTATCAGGCCGTCCGGAGCCGGGACCGGTCGAACTCGGCGCCGACAGATATCAGCGCCATCGGTAGCGGCGCCGACCGGCGTCCTGTCCGGTCGGTGTCAGGCCCGACCGGTGTCAGAGCCGGTGGTGGTCAGGGCTTGACGCCGACGGCGCCGTACGCCCAGGCGTGCCCGCCCGGGATCGGCTCCTGGTACTCGTCCTCGTCGGGCCGCCAGTGCACCACCTCGACCACACCCGGCTCGATCACGTCCCAGCCTTCGAAGAAGCGCAGCACCTGGTCGAGCGTGCGGGGCACCATCGGCGCGGTGCTGTTGTCGTAGGGCTTGCCGAACTCTTCCCGGTCGACGTCGGGGGCGAAGTCGAGCGTGATGTGCGACAGGAGCAGGTGGCTGCCGGAGGGCACCGCGGCCTTGTACCGCTCGACCGCCGCGTACGGATCCTCCTCCTCGGTGATGAAATGCAGGACACCTGCCAGGACGATCGCCACCGGACGGTCGAAGTCGATCACTTCGAGCAGCTCGGGGTCGGACAGAATCTTTTCCGGCTCCCGCAGATCGGCTTCGATGACGGTGGTCGCCCCGGCGGGGTTGCTCGTCAGGAGGGCGCGGCCGTGCACGAGAACGATCGGGTCGTTGTCCACGTAGGCCACCCGGGCCTCGGGGTCGACCGCTTGGGCGACCTCGTGAACGTTTCCCTGGGTGGGGATCCCCGTGCCGATGTCCAGGTACTGCTTGATGCCCGCCTCCGCGGCGAGGTAGTGCACCGCCCTGCGGAGGAAGGCGCGGTGGGCCCTGACGCCCTCACGTGTGCCCGGCGCGAATTTGACGAGATTCTCGGCGGCCTCGCGGTCCGCCGGGAAATGATCCTTACCGCCCAGGAGATAGTCGTATATCCGGGCAGGATGCGGGATCGTCACGTTGATGCGTGAGGCGGGTCCCCCGGCATTCGTCTGCTCTGACACCAATGCTCCGCCGCAATCGTCGTAGCGGTCCACTGGACCGAAAGTTTCCAGACCTGCGCTCTCAAATTTCGTGAACGCTATTCCAACTCTCCCCGGCTCGTCAAGAGATCGATCTTTCCGCCGGCGGCGGCGCGAGCCGACACCGGTCATTGACAGCTCTCGACGAGGAGATCTACGCTCCATGCGAATCGATTCGACAATCAGAGGTGCCGGGACGGCGGACCGGCCGATCCCGGCGGCCCGGCCCTGGCGGGCGTCATTCCCACCCCCCTTGTCCAAGGAGTCATCAGTGGACATGAAACACACCAGGCGGCGAACCGGCCGCCGAAGGATCGCCGCCCTGTTCGCCCTCGGCGCGCTCGTCGCCGGTACCGTCCTCGCGACAGGGACGTCCGCCCAGGCCGCGAACGAGTCGATCAGCGTGGACTTCTCCGTCACCCACGGCACCCCGACCTATCGGGCCTCCGGCTGGATCTACGGCATGACGGAGGACGCCGCCAATCCCCCCGACCACTTCTTCACCGACGTGAAATTCCGCTACATGCGGGCCGGCGGCGCGCAGCTGGACAGCCCGGGCGGCTGGGTGTCGGGCAAGTACGACCGCCGGTGGAACGCCACCCGGGCGCAGCTGCTGCGCACCCGGTCGCTGGGCGGCGACTTCGTGCTGCTGGTGCACGACCTGTGGGGCGCCGACGGCTACCCGATCTCCCGTTTCCCCGGTGACAACGGCGACTGGAGCGACTTCGACGCCTTCCTCACCCGCCTGATCGACGACGTGCGGGCCACCGGCGCGCCGGTCGAGTGGGACCTGTGGAACGAGCCCAACATCACGCTGTTCTGGAACCGTCCCCAGTCGCAGTACTTCACGATGTGGCGCCGCGCCTACCAGCGCATCCGCGCCGCCTTCCCGTCCCATCTGATCGTGGGGCCCAGCCTCGCGGGTGTGCCGTCCACCAGCGGCTGGTGGACCCAGTACCTCGACTTCGTCAAGGCCAACAACGTCGTCCCCGACATCATCAGCTGGCACTCCCTGCCCGGCGACCCCGTCGCGAACGTCGCCACCGCCGACGCCACCCTCGACTCCCGCGGAATCGCCCACTCGCGTCCGTACCAGATCAACGAGTACGGGGCGTCGAACGAGCAGAACCCCGGCGACGGGTCCTGGTACATCGCGCGGCTGGAGCGGGCCGGCGCCGACGGCCTGCGCGCCAACTGGGCCGGAGGCAACAACCTGCACAACGACCTGGCCAACCTGCTCATCCGCGACTCCTCCGGGCAGTACCGGCCCAAGGGCGAATGGTGGGTCTACCGGTTCTACGGCTCGCAGACCGGCCAGATCGTCTCGACCACGCCCAGCGCCGCCTATGACGCGTTCGCGACCAAGGCGGACGGAGAGGCGAAGATCCTGGTCGGCGGAGGCGGCACGACCGGTGACATCGCGGTCGACCTGAAGCGGCTCGACGCCACCAGCGGCATCGTGCACGACAACCAGGTCCGTGTGGTGGCCGAGCGCATCCCGTACAACAACGGAGGCGCCGTCTCCGGGCCGGTCACCGTGCAGAACTCGGTGGTGACGCTATCGGGCAACGGGACGACGGTGCACCTGTCGCACACCGACGCCAACGACTCCTTCACCATCACGCTGCTGCCCCCCGACTCTTCCGGGCCGTCACCGACTCCGACGCCTCCGGGGGACGCGAGCGCCCTGAAGGGTGTGGGGTCGGGCCGGTGCCTGGACGTGACCGGCGCGTC
>JBIQJI010000096.1:0-19695 GCA_044507605.1 Actinomycetales bacterium
TGACCCGGGGCGTCCGGGCTGGCCGAGGGGGCCGGCCCGGACGCCGTACCGGACGCCGCCGCCGATGCGCGCCGGGCGTCCGGGCGGTGGATCAGGAGAGGTCGAACCGGTCGAGGTTCATCACCTTGTCCCACGCGGCGACGAAGTCGCTCACGAACTTCTCCTTCGCGTCGTCGCTGGCGTAGACCTCGGCGACCGCGCGCAGCTCGGAGTTCGAGCCGAAGACGAGGTCGACGCGGCTGCCGGTCCACTTGACCTCGCCCGAGTCGTCGAGCGCCTCGAACGTGGTCGCGTCGTCGGACGTCGGCCGCCACGTCGTGCCCAGGTCGAGCAGGTTGACGAAGAAGTCGTTGGTGAGGACGCCCGGGGTGTCGGTGAAGACGCCGAGCGGCGTCTGCCGGTAGTTCGCCCCGAGGACGCGCAGGCCGCCGACCAGGACCGTCATCTCGGGCACGCTCAGGTTGAGCAGGTTCGCCCGGTCGATCAGCAGGAACTCGGCCGGCAGCCGGTTGCCCTTGCCCAGGTAGTTGCGGAATCCGTCGTGGGTGGGCTCCAGCGCCGCGAACGACTCCACGTCGGTCTGCTCCTGAGTCGCGTCGCCCCGGCCCGGCGTGAAGGGCACCACCACGTCGAAGCCGGCGTCCTTGGCGGCCTTCTCGACGCCCGCGCAGCCGGCGAGCACGATCAGGTCGGCCAGCGAGACCCGCTTGCCGCCGGTCTGGGCGGCGTTGAAGGCCTCCTGGACGCCCTCCAGGGTCCGCAGCACCGTGGCCAGCCGGTCGGGCTCGTTGACCTCCCAGTCGCGCTGCGGCTCCAGGCGGATGCGCGCGCCGTTGGCGCCGCCGCGCTTGTCGCTGCCGCGGAAGGACGAAGCCGCGGCCCACGCGGTGCGCACCAGGTCCGGCACCGACAGGCCCGAGGCGAGCACCCGCGCCTTCAGCGCGGCGATGTCATCGGCGTCGACGAGCTCGTGCGTCACCGGCGGGATGGGGTCCTGCCACAGCAGCGTCTCGGAAGGCACCTCCGGGCCGAGGTAGCGCGTGATCGGGCCCATGTCGCGGTGGGTCAGCTTGAACCACGCCCGCGCGAAGGCGTCGGCGAACTCGTCGGGGTGCTCCAGGAATCGCCGTGCGATGGGCTCGTAGATCGGGTCCATGCGCAGCGCGAGGTCGGTGGTCAGCATCGTCGGCGCGTGGCGCTTCGACGGGTCGTGGGCGTCGACGACGGTGCCCGCCGCGGCACCGTCCTTCGGCCGCCACTGGTACGCCCCCGCCGGGCTCTTGAACAGCTCCCACTCGTACGCGAACAGGGTCTCGAGGAAGCTGTTGTCCCATTTGGTCGGGGTGGGGGTCCAGATGCCCTCCAGGCCGCTGGTGATCTGGTCGCCGGCCTTGCCGCTGCCGTAGCCGTTCTTCCAGCCCAGGCCCTGCTGTTCGAGCGGGGCGGCCTCGGGGGCGGGGCCGACCAGGTCGGCGGGGCCGGCACCGTGGGTCTTGCCGAAGGTGTGACCGCCGGCGATCAGCGCGAGGGTCTCCTCGTCGTTCATCGCCATGCGGCGGAACGTCTCCCGGATGTCGCGGGCCGCCGCGAGCGGGTCCGGGTTGCCGTTCGGGCCCTCGGGGTTGACGTAGATGAGCCCCATCTGCACCGCGGCGAGCGGGGTCTCCAGCTCCCGGTCGCCGGTGTAGCGCTCGTCGCCGAGCCAGGTGGTCTCGGGGCCCCAGTAGACGTCCTCGTCGGCCTCCCAGGCGTCCACGCGGCCGCCGCCGAAGCCGAAGGTCTTGAAGCCCATCGTCTCGAGGGCGACGTTGCCGGCGAGGATCATCAGGTCGGCCCACGAGAGGCTCCTGCCGTACTTCTTCTTGACCGGCCACAGGAGCCTGCGGGCCTTGTCGAGGCCGGCGTTGTCGGGCCAGCTGTTGAGCGGGGCGAAGCGCTGCTGGCCGGAGCCGGCGCCCCCGCGGCCGTCGTGGATGCGGTAGGTGCCCGCGCTGTGCCACGCCATGCGGATGATCAGCGGGCCGTAGTGGCCGAAGTCGGCCGGCCACCAGTCCTGCGAGGTGGTCAGCACCTCGGCGATGTCGCGCTTCACGGCCGGCAGGTCGAGGGAGGAGAACGCCTTGGCGTAGTCGAAGTCCGCGCCGAGCGGATTGCGCACGGCGGGGTTCTTGGCGAGGATCCGCAGGTTGAGCCGCTCCGGCCACCATTGGTGGTTTCCGCCGCCCTGGGTCGGGTGCGGGGCGCGCACGTGCGCGACGGGACAGCCACCGGCGCCCTCGGTCTTCGCGTCTGCGACGATCGCGTCTGGGTTCTCAGGCAAATTCTCAGACATGGAATCCTTCCGGACTAGGCGGGCCACGGCGGTCAGGAACCGTGGGCGGTGGAACAGCCGGGGCACAGGCCCCAGTAGATGACCTCGGCTTCGTCGATCACGAAGCCCTTGGCGTCGGACGCCGCCAGGCAGGGCGCCTCGCCGACCGCGCAGTCGACGTCGGCGACGACACCGCACGACCGGCACACCAGATGGTGGTGGTTGTCGCCGACGCGCCCCTCGAACCTCGCCGGGCTGCCGGCCGGCTCGATGCGGCGGATGAGCCCCGCCGCGGCGAGCGCGTACAGACCCTCGTAGACGGCCTGCAAGGAGATGTGCCCCACCCGGTCACGCACCCTGGAGGCGATGGCCTCGACGCCGAGATGGTCACCGTCCCGGACGGTCTCGAGCAGCGCCACGCGGGCCGCCGTCACCCTCAGGCCGGCGCCGCGCAGCTCGTCAGCGGTGGTAGGAGTCCGGGACACGGTCATGCCGGACAACCTATGCCCTAAACACGAACTGTTCAAGACAATGAATGATGCAAGTCTTCGTGTCGGGTCAAGGGACGGGAAAGAAACCGCAGGGAGCACCACGGGGACACGCGCCGCCCTCCCGGATGACGCAGACCGGCCCCTCACACGCTGCCGGGGCCGGTCGCGGCGCGCCGGTCAGCGCAGCGCCGACTCGGCCCGGGCGCGCAGGGCCCGCACCGCCTGTGCGGGATCGTCCGAGCCGTAGACGGCGTTGCCGGCGACGAACACGTCGGCGCCCGCCTCGGCGCAGCGCCCGATGGTGGCCTCGGAGACGCCGCCGTCGACCTGCAGCCACACCTCGCCGCCCCGCTTGCGGATCAGCTCCCGGGCGCGGCGGATCTTCGGCAGCACCACGTCGAGGAACGACTGGCCGCCGAACCCCGGCTCGACCGTCATCAGCAGCAGCATGTCGATCTCGCCGAGCAGATCCTCGTACGGCTCCACGGCCGTCGCCGGGTTGAGCGCGAAACCGGCCCGCGCCCCGGCCGCCCGGATCGCCCGCAGGGTGCGCACCGGCGCCTTGGCCGCCTCGGCGTGCACCGTGACACTGCCGGCCCCCGCCTCGGCGTAGCCGACCGCCCAGCGGTCGGGGTCCTCGATCATCAGATGGCAGTCGATGGGAATCGACGTGGCCTTCAGCAGCGCGGCGACGACGGGCAGCCCCAGCGTCAGGTTGGGCACGAAGTGGTTGTCCATCACGTCGACGTGCAGCCAGTCGGCGGTCCCCTCGACCCGCGCCGCCTCGTCGGCGAGCCGCGCGAAGTCGGCGGACAGGATGCTGGGTGAGATCTTCACTGCCATGATGCCCCCGAGTCTAGGGGGTGCCGGCCCGCCCCAGATCGCGCCCTGCCGGGCGGCGACCGCTCAGGTCCTGCGCAGCAGGGCCAGGAACATCGCGTCGGTGCCGTGACGGTGCGGCCAGAAGCGGGCGTGCGGGCCGTCGCCGAGGCCGGGCACCTCGGGCAGGCTCGCGCGGGCGTCGAGGACCTCCAGATCGGCTCGGCGCTTCACCACGTCGCCGACGACCACGGTGGTCTCCGCGAGATGCGGAGAGCAGGTCACGTACGCCACCACCCCGCCCGGGCGCACGGCGTCGGCGGCGGCCGACAGCAGATGCCGCTGCAGGGCGGTCAGCTCGGGCAGGCTCGCGGGGTCGCGCCGCCAGCGGGCCTCCGTGCGGCGGCGCAGCGCCCCGAGGCCGGTGCACGGGGCGTCGACCAGCACCCTGTCGAACGTCTCCGGCCGCCAGGCCGGCACGGTGCCGTCTGCGGCGATCACCCCTGCGTGGGCGGTGGCCTGCCGCACCAGCCGGGCCCGGTGGTACTGCAGGTCGGCGGCGAGCAGCCGGGCGCCCGCCTCGGTGGCGAGCGCGTCGAGCAGGCCCGCCTTGCCGCCAGGACCCGCGCACACGTCCAGCCACCGCGTGTCGCGGCCGGTCAGCGGCGCACGGGCGAGCGCCAGGGCGACGAGCTGGCTCGCTTCGTCCTGCACGCCGGCGCGCGCCTCGCCCACGGCGGGCAGCGACGTGGGGTCGCCCTCGGTCAGGTACGCGCCGTACGGGGAGAACCGGGCGCGCTCGGCGCCGGCGGCGAGCAGCTCGCCGACCTCCGCGCGGCCCGGCCGGGCCACCAGGGTGACGCGGGGGCGTTCGTTGTCGGCGGCGAGCAGCGCGCCGGTCTCGGCGATGTCGCCGCCGACGCTGTCGCGCAGGGCGCTGACGATCCAGCGGGGGTGGCTGTGCACGACCGCCAGGTGACCCACAGGGTCGGTGTCGGGGTCGGGGGCGACGATGTGCAGCCACTGGTCCAGGTCGCGCGTCGCGATGCGGCGCAGCACCGCGTTGGCGTAGCGGGACGGCCCGGGCCCGACGCGCAGGCGCACCAGGTCGACGGTGGCGCTGACCGCGGCGTGCGCCGGGATGCGGGTGCGCAGCAGCTGGTGGGCGCCGAGGCGCAGCGCGTCGAGCAGGGGCGGGTCGAGGTCCTCGGGGGCGCGGTCGCCGCACGCGGCGATGATCTCGTCGTAGGTGCCGAGGCCGCGCAGCGTGCCGTAGCCGAGCTCGGTGGCGAGGGCGGCGTCGCGCCCGGCGATGCCGCGCTCGCGCAGCAGCCGGGGCAGGAGCAGGTTGGCGTAGGCGTCGCGCTCGTCGACGGCGCGCAGGAGGTCGAAGGCGGCGTTGCGGGCGTCGTCGCGCCTGGGCCGGGCGGGACGACGCCGGGCCGGCCGGGCGGTGCGGGGCCGGGCCACTAGATCAGCCGCTCCCCCGCCGCGGGGCGCACGCCCCTGGCCCATTCGGCGGCCGCCATGGGCCGCTTGCCTGGCGGCTGGACCTCGCCCAGCTCGACCGGACCGCTGCCGGTGCCCACCAGCACCGCCGACTTCGACACCGCCAGCTCGCCGGGCGCGAGCTTCGGCGTCTCGCCGCCGCCCTGGCCCCGCGCCGCGGCGAACGCGGGCTCGGGGCACACCGGGCCGAGCTTGAGCCGCGCCCCCCGGAACTCGGTCCAGGCGCCCGGCGCCGGCGTGCAGGCGCGCACCAGGCGGTCGACGTGCAGGGCGGGCGCCGTCCAGTCGACACGGGCGTCGTCGACGCCGATCTTGGGGGCGACGCTGACGCCCTCGGCGGGCTGCGGCCGGGCCTCCAGCGTGCCGTCCTCGATGCCGTCGAGGGTCGCGAGCAGCAGCCCGGCACCCGACTCGGCGAGCCGGGCCAGCAGCTCGCCGCTGGTGTCGCGGGGGCGGATCGGCTCGGTGACCACGCCGAACACCGGCCCGGCGTCGAGCTCCTTGACGATCCGGAACGTCGTGGCCCCGGTGATCTCGTCGCCGTGCAGCAGGGCGTGCTGCACGGGCGCGGCCCCACGCCAGGCCGGCAGCAGCGAGAAGTGCAGGTTGACCCAGCCGAAGCGGGGCACGGCGAGCGTGCGCTCGGGCAGCAGCGCGCCGTACGCCACCACAGGGCAGCAGTCGGGGGCGATCGCGGCCAGCCGGTCGAGGAACTCGGGGTCGCCGGGCCGGGCCGGCTTGAGCACCTCGACCCCGGCCTCGGCGGCGAGCTCGGCGAGCGGACTCGGCCGGACCGCACGCCCCCGGCCCGACCGGGCGTCGGGGCGCGTGACGACGGCCGCCACCTGATGCCGTGGGGAGCCCAGCAGGGCCCGCAGCGACGGCAGGGCGGTTTCCGGGGTTCCGGCGAAGACCAGACGCAAGGTGTGCGTGCCTTTCTGTGCCACGCGGCCCCGCGGCCGCGCTGTCGTGACCCCGGCGGGGCTCAGCTGGCCCGGCCGCCGGTGGCGTGCGGCGAGAACTTGACCACGGGCGCCGCGAGGCCGCTCCACTCGGCCTCACGGATGGCCTTCATGGCGAGCTTGCGCTGCGCGGGGTCCATGCGGTCGATGAACAGCACGCCGTCGAGGTGATCGGTCTCGTGCTGGAGACAGCGGGCCATCAGGTCGCTGCCCTCGATCGTGACGGGCTCGCCGTACATGTCGAAGCCCTTGGCCACCGCGCGCACGGCCCGGGGCGTGGGGAACGTCAGGCCGGGGAAGGACAGGCAGCCCTCCTCGCCCTCCTCGTCGATCTCATCGCCCAGGTCGAGGACGGGGTTGACCAGGTGCCCCAGCTGCTCGTCGACGTAGTAGGTGAACACGCGCAGGCCGACGCCGATCTGCGGGGCGGCGAGGCCCGCGCCCGGCGCGTCCATCATCGTGTCGGTGAGGTCCTTGACCAAGCGGCGCAGCTCCTTGTCGAAGTCGACCACCGGCTCGGCCGGGGTGCGCAACACCGGGTCGCCGAAAAGTCGGATCGGCTGAATGGCCACCTGAGAGCTCCGTTTCCCCGTGACTGTCGGTCGGCCCAGTCTACGGGCTCAGCGGGATCGGGCCTTCATGGCGGCTTTGCGGGCGGCCTTGGCGACACCGGCGTCGGGATGGTGGCCGCCGAGCAGGTCGAGGACGCCGAGGGCGTCAGGATGATCGCTGCCGCCCATCGCGTCGATCAGCCGCAGCAGGCCCTCGCCCACCTCCAGGGCCTCGAACTGGTCCATGGCGGCCGGCACGTCGTCGATGTGGAGCAGCGTGGCCAGGGTGTCGACCGCGAGCCAGGTGCTGTCGTCTTCGCTCAGCGCCGGGGCCGGCAGGTCGCGTACGCCGAGCCACACCGCCGCGTGCCGCCGCATCATGGGCTCGGCGAGGGCCTCGCGCACGGCCGGCTCGGCCTCGGGGCCGAGCTCTTCGAGCAGGGTGCCGACGACGCCGCGCTGCCCGGCGGTGCCGGAGGCGGCGACCTTGATCAGCTCGCGGGCGGCGTCGTCGGGCTCGCGCAGGTCGAGCCACAGCGTGGCCGCGCTCGACGGCGCCTCGCCCGACAGCATCGCGTCGACCAGCTCGGCCGCCGGCAGGTGCGCGTAGCCCGCGACGTCGGCCAGCAGCGGCGCGTCGTGGCCCTCGCGCAGCAGGTCCTGCCGCACCGCCCACACGCCGAGCGGGGTGAGCCGCACGCCGCCCGCGTGGCGCTCGAACAGCCCGCAGTACTCGAGCAGCTCGGCCGCCGCCCGCAGGTCGCGCGGCAGCTCGGTGCGCAGCCGCCGCATCTGCCCGGGGTCGGCCTCGCAGCCGATCTCGTGGGCCTGCAGCATGCCCTCGGCGAGCGCGGGCAGCGTGATGCCCTCGCTCATGGCGTACATGGTCGCGAGCATCTCGGTGACGTGCTCGTCGACGACGGGCGAGCCGGTCAGCCCTTCGTCGGTGCGGTCGAGCACGTCCATCACGACGCCGTCCCAGAACTCCAGCATGTCGTCGGGGAAGCCACGCCCCGGCGAGGCGCCGCTGCGGGTGATCTGCACCAGGCCGGTGTTGACGGCCACGATCCACAGCAGGCGCAGCCGGTCGGCCGGCACGCCGAGCTCGGCGGCGGCCTCGGCGGCGTCGGCGGGCAGGGGGAAGCCGTCGACGGTGACGTCGCGCACCCCGGTCCAGTCGGCCAGCCGCCGCACGTCGCGGACCAGCGGCACCGCGGGAACCCGCGCGGCCAGCTCGTCGGCCGGCAGCAGCTCCACCGGCGGGAAGGTCAGCACGTCGCCACCGCAGTCGGGGCACTCGCACGCGCCATGGTCACCCGGCATCCCCTCCGGCGACACCGGCCCGCCGGACGGATCGGCCGGCCTGCGCAGCTCACTGAGCTCGATGACGTCGCCCATGCTTCCACTGTTGGCCATTCCCGCAACTTACTCCACACCGCCACCAGAAGAGTACGGCTATCCAATGCCCCGGGACCGGGCTTTGAACGCGGCCTTACGCGCCGCCTTGGCCGACGCCGGGTCGGCGAGGGTGCGGCCGAGCAGCTCCAGCACCTCGACCACGTCGGGGTGATCGACCTGCCACATCTCCTCGATCACCTGGGCCGACGGGCCGGAGGCGGCCATGTTCTCGGCGAACGACGCGGGGTCCTGCTCGGCCGCCGGCAGCGCCAGGGCGAGCATGTCGACGCTCATCCACAGCCCTTCGGCGGGGGTGAGCGCCGGGGCGGCGAGGCCGCGCGACGACAGCCAGTGGATGGCGTGGGGCCGCAGCTCCGGGTCGTCGAGGACGCCCCGGACGGCCTCCTGCGCCTCGGGGCCGAGCCGGTCGACGATGGTGATGCCGATGCCGCGCACGACGGCGGGCGTGCCCGACACGGCGGCGAGCAGCTCGGCGGCGGCCTGGGCCGCGTCGCGCTGCTCCAGCCATCGGTCGATGGCGCGGTCGGCCTCCTCCGGCGGCGGCCCGCCCAGCAGCCTGGTGATCAGCGCGGCGGCGTCTCCCCCGCCGGGCGCGCCGGGCGCGGCGCGGGTCTCGGGCTGGGGCAGGTCGAGCGAGTCGGCGTCGATGGCGCTGAAGATGCTCTTGGCCATGCCGAACAGCGTGGTGTCGGCGAGCGCGACCGGCATCTCGGGTTCGATCTCGTCCAGCCGCTCGCGCATGCGCCTCGCGGCCGCCTCGCCGACCTCGCCGGTGTCCTGCAGGAAGTCGACCAGGGCCCGGGCCGCCGCGATGGTCTCCGCGGCGCTCTCGGGCGGGGCGATGACCTTGCGCGGGTAGATGTCGAGCAGCAGCCGCTCGAACGTGCCCGGAGTGAAGTCGCTGAGCCTCTTGACCTCCAGATAGTCGCTCGCGTAGTCGCACAGGAGCCGCATCTCGTCGATGTCGAGGGAGGCGTGGCGAGCCTGCCCCCACGAGCGCATGTCCTCGACGGCCCGGTTAACCCATTCGATCGACACAGGGAGAAACTAACGGCTCACTGTCAGCATCGCGAATCGACCAAACACCCCAAACCGGTACATCCGTCGCACCGCTGAAGGTCAGACAAGGTCTAACGGATCGACACATACCAGGATGAGATCGGGCGATTTTCGGGCCGAACGTATCGCCGCCGCGGCCTTGACCGCTCTGGCCAGCGCCGCGCCGTCCGCCCGCCGCACCCGCAGCAGCACCCGCTCCCGATCGGCGTCGACCGGCACCGGGCCGAGCACGCCGGTGCCCGGCGGCGGCTCCAGCGTTTCCGCGAGCCGCCGCACCGCCGCCCCCGGCCCGGTGAGCGTGACCATCCGGACGGCCGGGGGGAAACCCAGCTCGGCCCGGTCGGCGAGTTCGCGGCCCGCGAACGAGGCGGGGTCCCAGCGCAGCAGCGCCCGCACCGCCGGCAGGCCCGCGTCGGCCATGACGACCAGCTCGGCCGCCGGGCGCAGCAGCGCGGCGGCGTTCATCCAGCGGCGCAGCGCCTCCTCCGCGGCCCGCAGGTCCGGCCGGCCGAGCAGCGCCCACCCGTCGAGCAGCACCCCCGCGGCGTACCCGCCCTCGGCCACCGGCTCGGCCCCCGGAGTCGCCACGACCAGCGCCTGCTCCGCGCCGACCGCGGCGAGCACGCCGTCGCGCCCCGAGGTGCGCACCGGCACCGACGGGAACGCCCGGCCCAGCTCCTCGGCGGTGCGCCGGGCCCCGACGACCACCGCGCGCACCCGCGCCCCTCCGCACGCGCCGCACCTCCAGCCACCGGCCACCCTGCCGCACCAGCGGCAGTAGGGCATGGCGTGGCCGCCGCGCAGCGCCAGCGGGCCCGAGCAGTGCGGGCAGCGCGCCGGGGCGCGGCAGCGCTGACAGGCCAGCGCCGGCAGGTAGCCCCGGCGCGGCACCTGCACCAGCACGGGGCCGGACTCCAGCCCCTGCCTGAGCGCCCGCCAGGCCACGCTGGGCAGCCTGGCCGCCCGCGCCGCGTCGTCGCGGGCCAGCTCGGCGTCCTCGCCCGCCGTGCGCACTTTGGGGGCCACGGCGCGCACCGCCTCGCGGGCCGGCTCGACCGGCCGCGCCCAGCCGGTGGCGACGAGCAGCTGCGCCTCGGCCGTGCGGGCGTGGCCGCCGATCAGCAGCCCGGCGTTCTCCCGGTGGGCCCGCATGACCAGCACCTCCCGCACGTGCGGATACGGCGCCAGCCGCTCGGCGTGCAGGTCGTCGCCATCGTCCCAGACGACGGCCAGGCCGAGGCCGCGCACGGGCGCGAACGCCGCCGCCCTGGTGCCGACGACGACGCGCACCTGGCCGCGCAGCACCCTCAGCCAGCGCCGGTACCGCTCGGCCGGGCCGAGGTCGGCGGTGAGCGCCACGTGCGGCACGCCGCCGAGCTCCCGGTCGAGCGCCCGGTCGACGAGCGCGACGTCCTTGCCGTCGGGCACCACGACCAGCGCCCCCTGCCCGGCCGCCGCCGCCACCCGCACGGCCGCCGCCACACACCCGGGCCAGCGCGGGCCGCCGGCCCCGCTGCCGGGCGGCGCGGTCCACACGGCCCGCGGCGCCCGCCCGTCGGCGACGGCGGCGAGAAAGTAGCCGGCCGCCGGATAACCGGCCCAGGCCGCCCCCGCCTCGCCCAGCAGTGCCTCCGGCCCCCGAGGGGCGGTGCCGGCCCCGCCGGCGGCGTGCGGCGCGCGGTCGACCGGGCTCTGCTCCGCGGCGCCTTCCGGGCCGGACGGTGGGGCGGCCGTGGCGGGTCGCTCCCGCTCGACCCTGGCATGCCGGGGCGGCACGGCCAGCCGGAGCACGTCGGGCAGGGTGCCGGCGTAGCGGTCGGCCACGGCGCGGGCGAGCCCGGCGATCTCGGGGGTGAGCACCGGCTCGGGCGAGATCACGCGATCGAGCCAGGCCAGCCTGCCCTCGTGGTCGCTGGTGTCGGCCCGGTCGAGCAGGAAGCCGTTGGTGAGCCGACCCGCGAACCGGACCCGCACCCTGCACCCCGGCACGGCCTCGGCGTCCATGGCCGCCGGCACCAGGTAGTCGAACGGCCGGTCCAGGTGCGGCTGCGGCATGTCGACCACGACCCGGGCGATCGGGCGGACCCGCGCCCGCTCGGGCACTCCCCTGGCCCCGGGCCGCCCTGTCGCGGCCGGCCGGCGGCCACGCGGCCCGCCGCCCGTCTCGCGGGCCGCCCGGGCGGGCGGCGTGGCGGGGCCGGTCGCCCCTTCCCGGGCCCGCGCCGGAGCCTGCGGACGGTCGGAGGCGGAGGTCATGCCCCTGTCCTACCAGATCGGGGGCCCTGCGGACCGGCGCCCGGCCGCGCCGCGATCAGTGGCCGGAGCCGGTGCGTTCGAGCCGGAGCGCGAGGGCCGGGCACATCTTGATCGCCTTCTCGGCGTTGCGCTCCAGGCGGGCCGGGAGCGGGGTGTTGGGGATCACCGGATAGCCGTGGACGTCCAGCGTGACGTGGCCGGGGATGAGCAGGGCGCACAGCCCGTGCCCGTCGCAGCGGCTCCAGTCGACGACGAGCCGGCCCACGCCCGGCTGGTCGGCCTCGTCCTCCGAGTGGATCGGCAGCACCCCCGCCACCCGGCGGCCGCAGCTGCCGTTGAGCACGTGGGCCTGCACGTCGTCGGCGAAGGCGTCCAGGGCCGACAGCACGAACCTGGACAGGCCGTCGGGGTGGGCGCAGGCGCCCCGGCCGGGCACGGCCTGGGCGGCGCGCTTGACCGTCTCCAGCGTGATGGACCCGCCGCGGCCTTCGGCGAGCGCCTCCATGGCGTCGGCGAGCACGGGCAGCCCGAGATAGCAGGGACCGCACTGGCCGGCCGACTCGCCGGCCATGTACCGGGTGACGCGGGCGATCTCGCCGAGCGGGCAGGTGGCCGGGCCGAGCGGCAGGATGATGCCCGCGCCCAGCGCGCCCCCGACGGCCTTCATGCCGCTGCGCGACAGCTCGGCCCGCATCGCCGCCTCGCGCGAGATGGCCTTGCCGTGGTAGCCGCCGACGACGACACCGTCACCGGGGTCGGCGTCGCACATCTCCAGCACGACCCGCAGCGGGATGCCCGCCGGGGCCTCGACGACGGCCGGCGCCCGGGCCGACCCGGGCACGGTGAGCAGCACGGTGCCCGGCTCGTCGGTGGTGCCGGCGGTGCGGTAGCCGTCGGCGCCGAGCGCGGCGAGCATGGCGAGCTGGCTGTAGGTCTCGGTGTTGGACAGCAGGGTCGGCACCCCGGACACGCCCATGTCGCTGGCCCGCACCTTGCGGCCCGGCGGGATGGGCTTGAGCCCGTTGATGCCGCGCACCAGCGCGCCGCCCTCGCCGCTGACGAACCGCTCGGGCAGCCGCACGACGCGGGCGAGCCCGGTGAGGCCGCGCTCGGCGATGGCGCTCTCGACCGAGACCTGCGCCTCGGCGTCGGTGACGCCGACCACGACCTCCCTGGCGCGCAGCGCGGTGGCGGCCAGCACCGCGCCGTCGAGCATGAGGTGCGGGGCGCGGGTGAGCAGCACCTTGTCCTTGAAGCTGCCGGGCTCGCCCTCGGTGCCGTTGACGACGACCACGACCTCGCTGCGTCTGCGGTTGGCCGACTCGGCGACCGCCATGACCTTGCGGGCGAAGGGGAACCCCGCGCCGCCCCGGCCGCGCAGGTCGCCGGCCTCGGCCAGCATGATCAGCTCGCCCAGCGACAGCAGCGGGATCTCCCCGTGCAGCGCCCGATGCGACGGCCAGTCGAGCCTGCGTACCCGGTCGAGCCCCGCCGTCAGCCACGCGGGACCGATGTTGCGTACCTCGGGTAAGCCGGATCTCATGGTGCACCCACCTCACGGAGTCGCTGGTCAGAGCCGCGCATGCAGCCGCTCATCCCCCGTGATCCACGCCAACGCGCCCGGGAGCCGCGCCGCCGCGGCGCCTGTCGCCGGACGCCCCCCGGCGCCCCCGACCCTCCCGGGTCATCACATCGCATCACCAGTTTCGTAACGGCACTCACCGAGCCGGTGAACGAATTCCGGCACTCTTCGCGAGCCAGCAAAGACGGTAACCCTTCCCCCCGCCCTCATGTGCCTCTTTTGCCACAAAAGATGACAGGTGCTCAGGTACGCGGGCACACCGCAGACGGGACACCCCCAAGGGCGCCCCGTCTGCGGGCGGTATGACGGCGAACGCCGGCCGCTAGGCGCGCGCGGCCTCGCGCAGGGCGGCGGCGCGGTCGGTCAGCTCCCAGGAGAAGTTGGGCTCTTCACGGCCGAAGTGCCCGTAGGCGGCGGTCTGGGAGAAGATCGGGCGCAGCAGGTCGAGGTCGCGGATGATCGCGGCCGGGCGCAGGTCGAAGACCTCGAGCACGGCCTCCTGGATGCGGGTCACCGGGATCTTCTCGGTGCCGAAGCACTCGACGAACAGGCCCACCGGCTGCGCCTTGCCGATCGCGTAGGCCACCTGGACCTCGCACCGGTCGGCGAGCTCGGCGGCGACGACGTTCTTGGCCACCCAGCGCATGGCGTAGGCGGCGGACCGGTCGACCTTGGAGGGGTCCTTGCCGGAGAAGGCGCCGCCGCCGTGGCGGGCCATGCCGCCGTAGGTGTCGATGATGATCTTGCGGCCGGTGAGCCCCGCGTCGCCCATCGGGCCGCCGACCTCGAACCGGCCGGTCGGGTTGACCAGCAGGCGGTAACCGGTCGTCTCGATGTCGAGCTCGGTCAGCACCGGCTCGACCACGTGCTCGCGCACGTCGGGCGCCAGCATCTCCTTGAGGTCGATCTCGGGCGCGTGCTGGCTCGACACCACCACCGTGTCGAGCCGGATCGGCCTGTCGCCGTCGTACTCGATGGTCACCTGGGTCTTGCCGTCGGGGCGCAGGTAGGGGATCTTGCCGGTCTTGCGGGCCTCGGCCAGCTTGCGCGCCATGCGGTGCGCCAGCATGATCGGCAGCGGCATCAGCTCGGGGGTCTCACGGCAGGCGTAGCCGAACATCAGGCCCTGGTCGCCGGCGCCCTGCCGGTCGAGGTCGTCGGTGCCCTCGCCCTCGCGGTGCTCGAAGGCGTCGTCGACGCCCTGCGCGATGTCGGGCGACTGCGCGCCGATGGACACCGACACGCCGCACGATGCGCCGTCGAAGCCCTTGTGGGAGGCGTCGTAGCCGATCTCCAGAATCTTTTCGCGAATCACTCCGGGAATGTCGACGTACGTCTCGGTGGTCACCTCGCCCGCCACATGGACCTGGCCGGTGGTGATCATGGTCTCGACCGCGACGCGGCTGCGCGGGTCGTCCTTGAGCATGGTGTCGAGAATCGCGTCACTGATCTGGTCGGCGATCTTGTCCGGGTGGCCTTCGGTGACCGACTCGGAGGTGAAGAGGCGACGGGACAACTCAGTGGCTCCTCATGCAGCGGCTGCTGACGTCTGGGCTTGGGCGGGGCGCGCACAGCGCATGCCGAGTGTAGCCCTATCGACCTTGACACGGCGAAACCCGGGCCGTCCACCCGGGACATGTCACGATCTAAACCGCGCGCGGCCCGTTCGGCAGGCGGGCGGCCACCAGGTCCCAGACTACGTCGGCGAGGTCCTCCTTGGGGCCGCGCGGAATCTCGACCGGCTCGCCGCCGGCGACCAGCACCACGGCGGCGTTGTCGGGCGTGCCGAACGCGAGGTGCTCGCCCACCTGGTTGACCACGAGCAGGTCGCAGCCCTTGCGCTCCAGCTTGGCGCGGCCGTTCGCCAGGACGTCGTCGGTCTCGGCGGCGAAGCCCGCGATCACCGCCGGGGCCGGGCCGCGCCCGGAGCGGCGCGCCTCGCACAGCCCGGCCAGGATGTCGGGATTCTCGACGAGGGCGATGGGGGCGGGGTCCGCGCCGGTTTTCTTGATCTTGAGCTCGGCGCGGTCGGCCGGGCGGAAGTCGGCGACCGCGGCGGCCATCACGACCGCGTCGGCGCCCTCGGCGGCGGCCGTCACCGCGTCGCGCAGTTCGAGCGCCGACTCGACCCGCACGACCTCGGCGCCGGCGGGGTCGGGCAGCGCCACGTTGGCGGACACCAGAGTGACCCGGGCGCCGCGGGCGGCGGCGGTGCGGGCGAGCGCGTAGCCCTGGAGCCCGGAGGACCGGTTGCCGATGAACCGCACCGGGTCGATGGCCTCGCGGGTGCCGCCCGCCGAGACGACCACCCGCCGCCCCGCGAGGTCGGCCGCCGCGCCGCGCGCCGCGGCCCGCAGCACGCGCCGGCAGACCGCGAAGATCTCCTCCGGGTCGGGCAGCCGCCCCCGGCCGGTGTCGGGGCCGGTGAGCCGGCCGACCGCCGGGTCGAGGACGATCGCGCCGCGCTCGCGCAGGGTCGCGACGTTGGCGACGGTGGCGGGGTGCTCCCACATCTCGGTGTGCATGGCCGGGGCGAACACCACCGGGCAGCGGGCGGTGAGCAGGGTCGCGCCCAGCAGGTCGCCGGCCATGCCGTGGGCGGCCTTGGCGAGCAGGTCGGCGGTGGCCGGCGCGACGACCAGCAGATCGGCGTGCCGCCCGATGCGGACGTGCGGCACCTCGTGGACGTCGTGCCAGACCTCGGTGGCGACGGGAGCGCCCGACAGCGCCGCCCAGGTGGGCTCGCCGACGAACCGCAGCGCGTCGGGGGTCGGCACGACCCGCACGTCGTGGCCCGACTCGGTGAACAGCCGCAGCAGCTCGCACGCCTTGTAGGCGGCGATGCCGCCGCCGACCCCGAGGACCACGTGCGGACGGGCCGCCGGCCGGGCCCCGGGGTGGACCATGCCGGTCAGCCCTCGACGGGCTCGGCCGTGAGCAGGCCCTCGCTGACCTCGCGCAGGGCGATGGACAGCGGCTTCTCCTGGGCGTGGGTCTCGACGAGGGGCCCGACGTACTCCAGCAGGCCCTCGCCGAGCTGGGAGTAGTAGGCGTTGATCTGGCGCGCCCGCTTCGCGCCCATGATGACCAGGCTGTACTTGCTGTCGACGGCTTCGAGCAGCTGGTCGATCGGCGGGTTGGTGATGCCTTCGGCTATCGGGGCATTGCCTGCCACGTGAATGTCCCCTGTGCTAGACGTGATGTGTCGTCGGTGCGGACCGGCCCGCGGCGGGCCCGTCGATGAGGTGAGCGCGTCTCGCGGGCGCTCACTGCGACGCGCACGGCTACGAGACGGTGTTCACCGACATCAAGGCTATCAGCCGATCGCACACTTCCTGGACCGATGTGTTGACCAGGGTCACGTCGAACTCCGGCTCGGCCGCCAGCTCCACGCGCCCGGCCGCGAGCCGGCGCGCGATCACGTCCTCGGGCTCGGTGCCCCGGCCGCGCAGGCGGCTCTCGAGCACCTTCCAGCTCGGCGGCGCCAGGAAGACGAGCAGGGCGTCGGGCATCGCCGCCCGGACCTGCCTGGCCCCCTGGAGGTCGATCTCCAGGAGCGTGGGGACTCCCTCGGCGAGCCTCGCGAGCAGCGGGCCGCGCGGGGTGCCGTAGCGGTTGCCGGCGAACTCGGCCCACTCCAGCAGCTCGCCCTCGGCCACGAGACGGTCGAACCTGTCATCGTCCACGAAGTAGTACTCCACGCCGTGCACCTCGCCGGGGCGAGGCCGGCGGGTGGTCACCGAGACCGACAGCCACACCTCGGGGTGTGCCCGCCGGAGCTCGGCGACGACCGTGGACTTGCCGACGCCCGACGGCCCGGACAGCACCGTCAGACGGTTTCCCACAGGGGCCCCCAGGTGGGGCGTGGAGCCACCGTCACGTGTGCCGGGCCCGCTCGAAGCGGCCCCCGGGGCCCCCATCGGTCGGGCTCCGCAGGTCAGGCCTTCGCCGGACCAGTGCATGCCGGTCACTCCATCCCCCCGTAGGATCATCCCCGCTCACGCGGAGTCAACCGGGACCGGGCCACCCCCGCTGGCGCGGGGGACGACCCTCGGCCGTAGCCGATCAGGCCTCGGCTCCGCCGAACTCGCGCTCCAGAGCGGAGCGCTGGTTCGCGCCCAGCCCACGGACGCGCCGGGATTCAGCGATCCCGAGCTTCTCCATGAGCTGCTTGGCACGCACCTTGCCCACTCCGGGGAGCGACTCCAACAGCGCCGACACTTTCATCTTGCCGATGACGTCGTCGGCCTGCCCATCGTTGAGCACCTCGGCCAGAGAAACCGCGCCGTGCTTGAGACGGTTCTTGACCTCGGCACGCTCTCGGCGGGCCTTGGCAGCCTTCTCAAGGGCTGCGGCGCGCTGCTCGGGGGTCAGAGGAGGAAGAGCCACGCCGGGTCACCTCGAATTTCTGTCGATGTACTCGGACGGGAGGGGAAACTAGCTGGTCTTGGGGCTTCTAGCAACGTCAAGCCCGTTTTCCGTCCAGGAAAAATCTACCTTATATCTCTGTGTAATTGCGTCGACACTCTCCGTCGATGAAAAGTGCCCTCACCACCCGGTGCCGTGGTGCGCGGCCTTCCGGCGGAGCGCGGCGGCGATGGCGGCCGCGGCCGCTCCCGGATCGGGTGACGCGGTGATCGGCCGGCCGATCACCAGAAGGTCCGCGCCGTCGGCGAGCGCCTCCTCCGGAGTGGCCACGCGGGCCTGGTCCTGCGCGTCGGATCCGGCCGGCCGCACGCCCGGCGTGATCAATGTCACGTCGGGGCCGACCTCCGCCCGCACCGCGGCCACCTCGCGCGGGGAGCACACGAGCGCGGGGACCCCCGCGCCGACCGCCAGGGCGGCCAGACGCCGCACGGCGTCCGCGGGTGGTCCCGCGATGCCGAGCCGGCCGAGGTCGGCCGCTGAGAGCGACGTCAGGACCGTCACGGCGGCGATGCGGGTCTGCGGAGCCGACTCCAGGGCCGCCCGCATCATCGTGGTGCCCCCGGTGGCGTGCACCGTGAGGAAGCCGGGCTTCAGCCGGGCCACGGCGCGGGCGGCGGCGGCGACGGTGTTCGGGATGTCGTGCAATTTCAGGTCGAGGAAGACCTCGACCCCGCTCGCGCCCCGCACAGAATCGATCACATCGGGGCCGTATCGGAGGTAGAGTTCAAGTCCGACCTTCACGGTGCTCACGTGCGGGGTCACCAGGCCCGCCCAGCGAGCCGCGGTCTCCAGGTCGGGCGCGTCGAGGGCGACGGCGATGGGAGCGGGCGTCGTCAAAGGGAACTCTCCTCAAGGTCGATACGATGCCGGGGGCCGGACCCCGGCGGGCGGTGCGCGAGGCCGACGGCATCGGCGAGCCGTTCGAAGCCTCGTTTGTGCAGCAGGTCCTCCAGCTCGCGCAGGATGCGCGGGCAGGCGTAGGGGTCGCGAAACAGCGCGGTGCCGACGGCCACCACGCAGGCGCCGGCCAAGATGAGCTCCAGCGCGTCGCGGCCGGTCTCGACGCCGCCCATGCCGACGATGGGCACGCCGGGCAGCGCCGCGTGCACCTGCCACAGGCAGCGTACGGCCAGCGGCCGCACGGCCGGGCCCGACAGGCCGCCCGTGCCGGCGGCCAGCGACGGGCGCATGGCGTCGACGTCGATGCTCATGCCCATCGGCGTGTTGATCATCGACAGGGCGTCGGCCCCGCCGTCCACGCAGGCCCGGGCCACGCCGACCACGTCCGCCACGTCGGGTGACAGCTTGGCGATCACCGGCACGTCGTAGCGGCTCGACGCCCGCACCGAGGAGATCACCTCGGCCGCCGCGCCGCCGTCGCGGGCGAAGACCCGGCCGCGGTCCTCGACGTTCGGGCACGACAGGTTGACCTCGATGGCCGTGACGCCCGGCGCGTCGGCCAGCCGGCGGGCCAGCGTGCTGTACTCCGCGACGCTGCCGCCCCCGATGGACACGATCGTGGTGATGCCGCGCTCGGCCAGCCAGGGCAGCTCGCGGTCGAGGAAGGCGTCGATGCCCGGCCCCTGCAGGCCGATGGCGTTGAGCAGGCCCGAGGGGGTCTCGGCGGTGCGGGGCGTGGGCCGGCCCGAGCGCGGTGCCATCGTGATCGAGCGCGTGACCACGGCGCCGAGCCGGTGCAGGTCGAAGAACTGGGACAGCTCCCGGCCCGAGCCGGCGCAGCCGGCCGCCGTGGTGATCGGGTTGGCCAGCTCGACGTGCGCGAGGTAGGTCCGCATGTCAACCGGCATCGCGGGCCCCGCCCCGTGCCCCGGACGTGCCGTGAGCGCCCGCGGCGCCCGGCGCGCCGAGGGCGTCGAAGGGGATGGTGCCGACGTCCTCGAAGCGCACCCGCTCGCCGCGGAACACCGGGCCCTCCACGCAGGAGCGCACCATGCGGGTCACGCCGTCGTCGCCGATCACCGGCAGCACGCAGGTCATGCACACGCCCACCCCGCACACCATGGCCGTCTCGGTGGCGACCTGCACGGGGATGTCGAACTCGATGGCCACGGCCGCGACGCCGCGCAGCACCGGCAGCGGGCCGCAGGCGTACACCACGTCGGCCCTGGTGTCGGCGATCACCGAGGGCAGCACGTCGGTGATCTTGCCGCGCACGCCGAGCGAGCCGTCCTCGGTCGTGAGCGTCGTGGTCTCGCCGATGCGGCGGGCGCGCAGCGCGCCGAAGACGTGGTCGGCGCTCGCGCCGCCCAGCACGAAGTCGACCCGGCAGGCGCGCGCCTGCAGCGTG
>JBIQJI010000018.1:0-89997 GCA_044507605.1 Actinomycetales bacterium
CGTCCACATAACCGCGATAGACGACTGGCTCACCAGGCTTTGAAACAGGCCCTAGCCGGCGGGCAGGGCCGCCAGCTGAGCCTCCAGACGGGTGATGTCGGCTTCGGCCTGGGTGGCCCGGGAGCGGACCTTCGCCACGACGTCTTCCGGGGCCTTGGCGATGAACTGGGCGTTGCCGAGCTTGCCCGCGGCCTGGGCGGCCTCCTTGCGGGCCGCGGCCAGGTCCTTCTCCAGGCGCTTGCGCTCGGCGGCCACGTCGATGGTCCCGGCCGTGTCGAGCTCGACGGTGACGTCTCCGATGACGAGGCGGGCCGTCGCGGAGAACGCCGGCGTGGGCTCGGTCAGCCGCAGCAGGGTGCGGATCGCGGTCTCGTGGGCCGCGAGCGGGCCCTTCGTGAACGACAGCCGCGCGGCGACGCGCTGGCCGGGCTTGAGTCCTTGATCGGAGCGGAACCGGCGCACCTCGGTGACGAGCTCGCGCAGCGCCGCGAGGTCGGCCTCGGCCGCGGGGTCGAGTCGGGCCGGGTCGGGTGCCGGCCAGGGCGCGATGACGACGGAGGGACGCCCGGTCAGGGCGCGCCACAGCTCTTCGGTCACGAAGGGCACGAGGGGGTGCAGGAGCCGGAGCAGGGCGTCGAAGACGTGGCCGAGCACCAGCCTGGTGCGGTCGGCCGTTTCGCCGCCCGCGGTGAGCTGGATCTTCGCGAGCTCGACGTACCAGTCGCACACCTCGTCCCAGGCGAAGTGGTAGAGGGTGTCGGAGACCTTGGCGAATTCGAAGTCGTCGAACGACTCGTCGACCGCCGCCGTCACCGACGCGAGGCGGGACAGGATCCAGCGGTCCGCCGTGGTGAGGTCGGCCGAGGCGGGCGGCGCTCCGTCGACGGTGGCGCCGTTCATCAGGGCGAACCGGGTGGCGTTCCAGATCTTGTTGCAGAAGTTGCGCGAGCCGGCCGCCCAGTCTTCGCTGATGGCGACGTCGGAGCCGGGGTTCGCGCCGCGCAGCAGCGTGAAGCGGGTGGCGTCGGCGCCGAACCGGTCGATCCAGTCTAGGGGGTCGACGACGTTGCCGAACGACTTGGACATCTTCTTGCCGTGCTGGTCGCGCACCATGCCGTGCAGGGCCACCGTGCGGAACGGCGGCTCGCCGTTCATCGCGTAGAGGCCGAACATCATCATGCGGGCGACCCAGAAGAACAGGATGTCGTAGCCGGTGACCAGCACGGTCGTCGGGTAGAAGCGGGCCAGGTCGGTCGTCTGGTCGGGCCAGCCCAGGGTGGAGAACGGCCACAGGCCCGAGGAGAACCACGTGTCGAGCACGTCGGGGTCCTGGACGTAGCCCTCGGGCGCCTGCTCGTCGGGGCCCACGCAGACCACCTGGCCGTCCGGGCCGTACCAGACGGGGATGCGGTGGCCCCACCACAGCTGACGCGAGATGCACCAGTCGTGCATGTCGTCGACCCAGTCGAAGTAGCGCTTGGCGAGCTCGGGCGGGTGGATGCGGGTGCGGCCGTCGCGGACCGCGTCGCCAGCGGCCTTGGCCAGCGGCGAGACGTTGACGAACCACTGCAGCGACAGCCTCGGCTCCACCACCGTCTTGCAGCGGGAGCAGTGGCCGACCGAGTGCATGTAGGGCCGGGTCTCGGCGACGATGCGTCCCTGCTGGCGAAGGGCGGCGACCACGGCGGGACGGGCCTCGAACCGGTCGAGCCCTTCGAACGGGCCGTGGGCGGTGATCACGCCGCGCTCGTCCATGATCGTCATGGTGGGCAGCGAGTGCCGCCGGCCGATCTCGAAGTCGTTCGGGTCGTGAGCGGGGGTGACCTTGACGGCGCCGGTGCCGAACTCGGGGTCGACGTGCTCGTCGGCCACGATCGGGATCGACCTGTCGGTCAGGGGCAGCTCGACCATGGTGCCGACGAGGTGGCTGTAGCGCTCGTCGTCGGGGTGGACGGCCACCGCCGTGTCGCCGAGCATGGTCTCGGCCCGGGTGGTGGCGACCACGATGCCGTCGTCGAGGGAGCCGTAGCGGATGGAGACGAGCTCGCCCTCGTCGTCGGAATGCTCGACCTCGATGTCGGAGAGGGCGGTGAGGCAGCGCGGGCACCAGTTGATGATGCGCTCGGCGCGATAGATGAGCCCGTCGTCGAACAGCCGCTTGAAGATGGTCTGGACGGCCCGGGACAGGCCTTCGTCCATGGTGAAGCGCTCACGGGACCAGTCGACGCCGTCGCCGAGCTTCTTCATCTGGCCGAGGATGCGCCCGCCGGACTCCTCCTTCCACTGCCAGACCCGGCGCACGAACTCCTCGCGCCCGAGGTCGTGCCGTGACAGCCCTTCCTTGGCGAGCTCGCGCTCCACGACGTTCTGGGTCGCGATGCCGGCGTGGTCCATGCCGGGCAGCCACAGGGTCTCCAGCCCTCGCATGCGGGCCCGGCGGGTCAGGGCGTCTTGGATCGAGTGGTCCAGCGCGTGCCCGACGTGCAGGGAACCCGTCACGTTGGGCGGAGGCAGGACGATGGAGTAGGTCGGCCGCCCGCTGCCGGCGTCGGGGGTGAAATAACCTTCCGCTACCCACCGCTCGTAGCTGCGGGTCTCGACATCTGCGGGCGTGTACTGGCTGGGCAGCTCTGGCGTCGTCACGATCCCCAATTCTAGGGAGGTGCGAGGACCGCTTTATGCGCTCTTCTCGCGTGGCGTGCGCTGCTGCTTGGCGGTGAGCTGATCGCGGGGCACGAGAGTGGGGTTGACGTGCTCCAGCACGGCCTCACGGGTGATGACGACCCGGGCGACGTCCTCGCGGCTCGGCACTTCGTACATCACCGAGAGGAGGACCTCCTCCATGATGGCGCGCAGCCCGCGGGCACCGGTGCCGCGCAGGATCGCCTGGTCGGCGATGGCCTCCAGCGCGTCGTCGGTGAACTCCAGCTCCACGTTGTCGAGCTCGAACAGGCGGCGGTACTGCTTGACCAGGGCGTTGCGCGGCTCGGTGAGGATGAGGATCAGTGCCTCGCGGTCGAGGTTGTGCACGCTCGTGATGATCGGCAATCGGCCGACGAACTCGGGGATCATGCCGAACTTCAGCAGGTCCTCGGGCATCACGTCGGCGAAGATGTCGGGGCCGTCGAGCTCGTCCTTGGAGTGGATGACGGCGTTGAAGCCGATGCCCTTCTTGCCGACCCGCGACTCGATGATCTTCTCCAGGCCGGCGAACGCGCCGCCGCAGATGAACAGCACGTTGGTGGTGTCGATCTGGATGAACTCCTGGTGCGGGTGCTTGCGGCCGCCCTGGGGCGGCACCGACGCGGTCGTGCCTTCGAGGATCTTCAGCAGGGCCTGCTGCACGCCCTCGCCCGACACGTCGCGGGTGATCGACGGGTTCTCGCTCTTGCGGGCGATCTTGTCGACCTCGTCGATGTAGATGATGCCGGTCTCGGCCTTCTTGACGTCGTAGTCGGCGGCCTGGATGAGCTTCAGCAGGATGTTCTCGACGTCTTCGCCGACGTAGCCCGCCTCGGTGAGCGCCGTGGCGTCGGCGATGGCGAACGGGACGTTCAGCATCTTCGCCAGGGTCTGCGCCAGCAGGGTCTTGCCCGATCCGGTGGGGCCGAGGAGCAGGATGTTGGACTTGCCCAGCTCTACCCCGTCGTCGCGTGCCCGCTCGCCCGACTGCACCCGCTTGTAGTGGTTGTAGACCGCCACCGAGAGCGCCCGTTTCGCCTTGTCCTGGCCGATGACATAGGCGTCGAGGAACTCGTAGATCTCCCGTGGCTTGGGCAGGTTGTCCCACTTCAGCTCGGAGGATTCGGAGAGCTCCTCCTCGATGATCTCGTTACAGAGATCGATGCACTCATCGCAGATGTAGACGCCTGGTCCGGCAATGAGCTTCTTGACCTGCTTCTGGCTTTTTCCGCAAAACGAGCACTTCAGCAGGTCTCCCCCGTCGCCGATGCGTGCCACCCCAGATACTCCTTTGCGTGGAACCGCGTCGTGTCCGCGATCCGAAGCTGCGGACCCGGTCCGGAAAAGTCATCTCGCCCATGAACGCCCCGCTGGGCGCTTCATGAGCGAACCACTGCTGTGTGCTTGGTTCGCTCGCCGAGCTCACTGGCCGCCGCGCCCGCCGGCTCGCTCGCTTGGCTCACCGCCGTGCCCCTTGGCTCGCTCGCTTCGCTCACTCACGTCTTGACGTTACCGTCTTCTCGGCCCGCAGTGAGCCCCCTAGCGGCGAGTCGCACCAGAACGTGCCTAAATGGGCACCGGTCTGGTGCGCTCCGCCGTCGTTCGACTTCAGGAAGCGAGCGCCGCGGCCTGCTTCTTGCGGGTCGGGATGATGTCGTCGATGAGGCCGTAGTCCTTGGCCTCCTCGGCGGTGAGGATCTTGTCGCGCTCGACGTCGGCTCGCACCTGCTCGGCGGTGCGGCCCGAGTGCCTGGCGATGATCTCCTCCATCAGCGACCGCATGCGCAGGATCTCACGCGCCTGGATCTCGATGTCGCTGCCCTGGCCGCCGCCCTCGGTGGAGGGCTGGTGGATCAGCATGCGCGCGTTGGGCAGCGCGAACCGCTTGCCGGGGGTGCCGCCCGCGAGCAGGATCGCCGCCGCGGAAGCCGCCTGGCCCAGGCAGACCGTCTGGATCTCGGGACGGACGAACTGCATGGTGTCGTAGATCGCCGTCATGGCCGTGAACGACCCGCCCGGCGAGTTGATGTACATGCTGATGTCGCGGTCGGGGTCGAGTGACTCCAGCGTCAGCAGCTGCGCCATCACGTCGTTGGCCGACGCGTCGTCGATCTGCACGCCGAGGAAGATGATGCGATCCTCGAACAGCTTGTTGTAGGGGGTCATCTCCTTCACGCCGTACGTCGTGCGCTCGACGAACGACGGAAGGACGTAGCGGCCGTTGATGTCTCCCGGCCGGATCAGCTCAGTCACGATTAGCTCCTCTTAGGAGACGGCGCCGTGAGAGGGCACCTGCCGGGCACTGCGCACCACGTGATCGATGAAGCCGTAGTCCTTGGCCTCCTCGGCCGTGAACCAGCGGTCTCTGTCGGAGTCCTTCTCGATCTGCTCGAGCGGCTGCCCGGTGTGGGAGGCGATGCGCTCGGCCAGCGTCTTCTTCACATACAGCATCTGCTCGGCCTGGATCGCGATGTCGGCCGCGGTGCCGCCGATGCCACCGGACGGCTGATGCATCATGATGCGGGCGTGGGGCAGGGCGTAACGCTTGCCCACCGCTCCGGCGCAGAGCAGGAACTGTCCCATCGACGCGGCCAGGCCCATGGCGACCGTGCACACGTCATTGGGGACGTACTCCATCATGTCGTAAATGGCCATGCCGGAGGTGACCGAACCACCAGGCGAGTTGATGTAGAGCCAGATGTCCCTGTCGGCATCGTCAGCCGCAAGGAGCAGCAGCTCCGCACAAATGCGGTTGGCGACCTCGTCATTGACCTGGGTGCCCAGAACAATGATGCGCTCGCGCAGAAGCCGCTGGTAGAGCTGGTCCTCGAGCCGGAACGAGCTGCCGTTCTCACGGCCCCGGGAGTCCGGCTCGAAGCCAGAGGGCTGATAGAAGGTCGGCGGGCTGGTCACAGCGTCACCTTCCGATGCGTCGTAAACGATGGGCTTTGCTTGTGACCCTAACCCGACTCGCCGACCGGTCATGCCGCGTTGGCGCGCTGTTCGCTGACGGCGCAGGTGCCCCCGCAAGCCGAAAACCCCACCGTGCGCGGCACGGTGGGGTCGCCGGGGCCGGGCGCCTACTGGGCGGCCGGCCCCCCCTCGGTCTGCGCGGCGGCGTCGGAGTCCTGCGGGCCGGCCAGCTCGGCGTAGATCGCCTTGAGGTCGACCGCCTGGCCCTTGTCGTCGGTGACCTTCGCGGCGTCGCCGATGACCGTCTTGGCCTTCTCGCGGACGATCTCGACCATCGCGAGGGTCAGCTGGTCGTTGTCGGCGAGGTGCTTGGCCAGGGTGTTGGGCGCGACGCCCATCTCCATGGCGCGGCGCACCACGAAGTTGGTCAGCTCCTGCTCGGCGACGCCGAGGTCCTCCTGCTTGACGATCTTGTCGAGCACGAACCCGGTCTTGAGCGCCTTGCGGGAGGCCTCCTCGAACTCCCTGAAGCGCTCCTCCTCGGTGGTCTGGTAGAGGCGGAAGTACGCCTCGCGGCTCAGGCCGCTCTCGGCCACCTGGTGCTCGAGGTTGTGCTTGCGGGCCTCGATCTCGGCGTTGAGGGCGCTCTCGGGCAGCGGGATGTCGATCTGGGCCAGCACGGCGTCGAGGGCGTTCTCCCTCGCCTGCGTCACCTGGTCGATGAGCTTGTTGCGGTGGGCCTGCTGCCGGATGCTCTCGCGCAGCTCCTCCAGCGTGTCGAACTCGCTGGCGAGCTGGGCGAACTCGTCGTCGAGCTCGGGCAGGACCTTCTCCTTGACGCTCTTGACGTTGATGGTGACCTCGGCCTCCTCGCCGGCGTTCTCGCCGCCCACGAGGGTGGTGGTGAAGGTCTTGGTGTCGCCGGCCGACATGCCCACGAGCGCGTCGTCGAGGCCCTCGAGCACCGAGCCGGCGCCCACCTCGTAGGAGACGTCGCTCGCCTGCTGCTCCTCGATGTTCTTGCCGTCGATCGCGGCGGCGAGGTCCATGACCACGAAATCGCGGTTCTGCGCCGGGCGGTCGACGCCGGTCAGCGTCGCGAACCGCTGCCGCAGCGCGTCGATCTGCTCGTCGATGTCGGCGTCGGTCACCTCGGCGCTGGGGACGGTGACCTCCAGGCCTTCGTACGGCGGCAGGTCGAACGCCGGCCGGATGTCGACCTCGGCGGTGAACTCGACCTCCTTGCCATCGTCGATCTTGGTGACCTCGATCTCGGGCTGGCTGACCGGGAACACGTCGCTTTCGTCGACGGCCTGGCCGTAGAGCTTCGGCAGGGCGTCGTTGAGGGTCTCCTCCAGCACCACCGCCCGGCCGAACCGCTGCTCGATGATGCGGGCCGGTACCTTGCCCGGGCGGAAGCCAGGCACGCGCACCTGCTGCGCGACCTTCTTGTACGCCGCCTTCATGCTCGTTTCGAGCTCCTCGAACGGCACCTCGACGGTGAGCTTAACCCTGGTCGGGCTGAGCTCCTCGACAGCGGTCTTCACGGGGTGGTCTCCTTGATCAAGCTTCTAGTGAGGCGCGTCGGTGCCGTGCTTACCGGTCGAATCCGCGCCGCCCGGCGGCACCCGAGCATGATCCGATGTGGCGGGTGTCCAGCGCCGTCCGCCAGTCTAGGGCAGTCGGGCGGCGAAGGCGTCATCCACGGCGGGATGAGATGCGAGATCAGATCTTCCGCATGACCCTTTGCAGAAGCTCGACGGTCTCATCGGGCGTGGTGCTGACGGCGCACAGCCGTTCCATTACCTCGGTATATCTGTCGACTTCTTCGCGTTTATCCAGATATAGCGCGCTGGCCAGCTGCTCGACGTAGACCACGTCGGGCAGGTCGGGGTCATGGAAGCGCAGGATGCTGAAGGCGCCGCCCTCGGCGCTGTGGCCGCCGAAGTCGAAGGGCATGACCTGAATCGTGATGTGCTGCTGGCGCATCAGGTCGATCAGGTGTTGCAGCTGGGCGCGCATCACGTCGGCGCCACCGATCGGGCGCCGCAGCGCCGCTTCGTCGATGACCGCCCAGAAGACCGGTCCGTCGGGCCGGTCGAGGATGCGCTGGCGCTCGAGGCGCAGGTCGACACGCCGGGCGATCTCGTCGGCGCCGATACCCGCGGCGCCTGCGGTGATGACGGCCCTGGCGTACTCCTTGGTCTGCAGCAGGCCCGGGATGAACTGCACCTCGTAGGTGCGGATGCGGGCCGCCGCCTCCTCCAGGCCGACGTAGGCCTGGAACCAGGACGGTAACAAGTCGCTGAAGCGGTGCCACCAGCCGGGCTCGTTGGCCTTCTCCACGAGGTCCATCACGGCGGCTCGCGCCTCCTCGTCCTCAACGCCATAGAGGGTGAGAAGGTCCGCGACGTCGCGCTCCTTGAAACCGACCCGGCCGAGCTCCATGCGGCTGATCTTGGATTCCGAGCCGCGAATGCGATGGCCGGCCTCCTCCCGCGAGACGCCCTTGGCCTCGCGAAGCCGGCGCAGCTGCGAGCCGAGGAGGATGCGAAGCGCCGTGGGACCGGATCCCGGTAGGGCCTGCGACACGGTTCCTCGTCCTCTCACACACTCAGGGGCCAGCCAACACAGTTTCACTACTTCTCGGTCCGCTGACAAGGGCCGTGGCGGATGTAGCCGCACTAACGCCTTGTGTGCGGTTTCGGACATCCGACACTAGTACTCCCGTGTCACAGTGGACACAGCCGGTTGCACGCGTCAATTGCACGTGCATTTGGGTCTTGCAGACGCACGTACCAGTGGCGGATGATGGCTTGGCACACATTTTGGGCTAATGGTGCATTGGACGATAAATGCGGCGCGCCGCCGCGGACACGGACGGTAACGGCGGGAGGTACAGGCAGGATGGTGGGAGAGCCGGTGTCCACTGCCCAGCCCTTGGAGTTAACCCACGGGTTGGGCTTCGACACCCTCCTCCGTTCGCCGGGCCGTCCGGGCAGTACGATATGCCCCCTCCGGCCGCAGGCCGATTCGGTGAAGCTGGCCCGAGACGTGACGCGCGCCGCACTTCACGACCTGCGGCTGTCATACCTCGGAGACGACGCCGCGCTCGTGGTCTCGGAGCTGGTCACCAACGCGGTACGTTACACCAGCGGCCAGCAATACCGACATAACAGTCACATGGGCCAGTTAGCCGACGACGTCGACTTCCCCATCACCTTGCTGCTCGCGCCCTTCCCGACCCATCTGCTGCTCGCGGTGGCCGACCGGAGCGAGGCGATCCCGCTCCCGAAGGAGCCCGACTCCATCTCCGAGCACGGGCGGGGCCTTTACATCGTGGAGACCTACAGCCAGCGCTGGGGCTGGGAGCCGCTCGCCCACGGCGGCAAGGCCGTCTGGGCGCTGTTTCGCACCGAGGTCTGAGCCCCGCCCGGAGGCGAAGGCCTGGGTCGGGGCGGCCGGATTTGAACCGACGACATCTTGCACCCAAAGCAAGCGCGCTACCAAGCTGCGCTACGCCCCGTACGCCGGAGAGCTTGTGCACTCGGAATCTCCGGTACGCTTACGCCCTGACGGCCGGAAGAAGTCTAGACCAGACCGCCACCGGACCGCTCGCGGACGTAGCTCAATGGTAGAGCCCCAGTCTTCCAAACTGGCTACGCGGGTTCGATTCCCGTCGTCCGCTCCCTTCTCCGGCGCCCGCCCGATCCGGTCCCGGCCCGGATCCGCGGCCTCCGACGCCCCAAGCCGCACCGGCGACCGTACGGTCCGCGATCTCAACAGCACGAGTTCAGGTGGGAGACGCCGTGGACACGCCCAGCAAGATCCTTCTCGACGAATCTCAGATTCCCGACTCCTGGTACAACATCGTCGCCGACCTGCCGGCGCCGCCGCCTCCCCCGCTGCATCCGGGCACTCGGCAGCCCGTCGGGCCCGACGACCTGGCGCCGCTGTTCCCCATGGAGCTGATCGCGCAGGAGGTCAGCACCGAGCGGTTCATCCCGATCCCCGACGACGTGCGCGACGTCTATCGGCTGTGGCGGCCGACTCCGCTCGTGCGGGCCCGCCGCCTGGAGCGCTCGCTCGGCACCCCCGCCCGCATCTACTACAAGTACGAGGGCGTGTCGCCGGCCGGGTCGCACAAGCCCAACACCGCCGTGCCGCAGGCCTACTACAACGCCCGTGAGGGGGTGCGCCGGCTCACCACCGAGACCGGGGCGGGGCAGTGGGGGTCGGCCCTGGCGTTCGCCTGCGCCCAGTTCGGCCTGGAGTGCGAGGTGTGGATGGTGCGGGCCTCGTACGACCAGAAGCCCTATCGCAGCAGCATGATGCGCGTGTGGGGCGCCACCGTGCACGCGAGCCCTTCCCCCGTCACCGCGGCCGGCACCGAGGTGCTGGCCCGCTCGCCCGGCTCGCCGGGCTCGCTCGGCATCGCGATCAGCGAGGCGGTCGAGGCCGCCGCGAGCCGTGAGGACACCAGGTACGCCCTCGGCTCGGTGCTCAACCACGTGCTGACCCACCAGACGGTGATCGGCGAGGAGGCGTTGCGGCAGCTCGCGGCGTTCGGCGAGACGCCTGATGTGATCGTGGGCTGCACGGGCGGGGGGTCCAACTTCGCCGGCCTGGTGTTCCCCTTCCTGCGCGAGAAGCTGGCGGGGCGGATCGATCCCACGCTGCGCGCGGTGGAGCCCGAGGCGTGCCCGTCGTTCACCCGCGGCGCGTACGCCTACGACTTCGGCGACACCGCGGGGCTGACTCCGCTGCTGAAGATGCACACACTGGGCCACGACTTCGTGCCCGATCCGATTCACGCCGGCGGCCTGCGCTACCACGGCATGTCGCCGCTGCTTTCGCACATTCACGAGCTCGGGCTGTTCGAGGCGGTGGCGAGGTCGCAGTCGGAGTGCTTCGAGGCGGGCGTGCGGTTCGCCAGGACCGAGGGCATCGTGCCGGCGCCGGAGCCGACGCATGCGCTCGCCGAGACGATCAGTGAGGCGCTGCGCTGCCGGGAGACGGGCGAGGAAAAGGTCATTTTGACCGCTGTGTGCGGGCATGGGCACTTCGACCTGTCCGCCTACGAACGCTATCTGTCTGGGGAGATGTCCGACTTCACGCTCACGCAGGAGCGCATCGACGAGGCTCTTGCGAGGCTCCCGGCGATCTGATCGTCTTGCCGACCATGTAGCCGCTTTTTCTCTACTATCGTCGGCACGATCATCACGGAGTGGAGCCACTCGGCACATGGATCGGCAATTCGTCATCAAGGGATCGTCCCCGGACGAGGCCCGCCTGGGCAGCCCGGCGACGGTGCACGAGCAACTGACGTTCCTCAACGAGGCGAGCCGCCGCATCGGCAGCACCCTCGACATGCGCGAGACCGCCCGCGAGCTCATGGACGTGGTGGTGCCGCGGTTCGCTGACGCCTCCGCGCTGATGGTGCAGGACCGCCTGCTGGGAGACGGGGAGGCGGCGCACCGGTCCGGCGGCGACGACGTCGGGCCGGTGCGCCGCATCGCGATGGCGGTGGCGCGCGCCGACGCGGAGGACGAGGCCGGGCCGGACGACTACGCGAGCATGTTCCCGGTCGGCGCGAGCACGACGTATCCGGCCTGGACTCCGTACGCCCGCTGCATGGCGACCGCGCGGCCGATCATGTTCACGGTCGCCGACTCCGAGATGGCGGCCGAGCTCGGCCAGTACATCGGGCGTGCGGGCGCCGACCGGCTGCTCGACCGCGCCTCGATCCTGCTGGTGCCGCTGCAGGCCCGGGGCCGCGTGCTCGGCGTCACGATGTTCACCCGGCGTCCGGCGAGCCCGCCGTTCGAGGAGGAGGACGTCGCGCTGGGCGAGGAGCTCGTGGGCCGCACGGCGCTGTGCATCGACAACGCCCTGCTCTACGACCGGGAGCGCGGCACGGCCCTCGCGCTGCAGAGCAGCCTGCTGCCGGCCGAGGTGTATCAGCCGCCCGGGGTGGAGATCGCCACGAGGTACCTGCCGGCGAGCGACCTGACCGGGGTGGGCGGCGACTGGTACGACACGATTCCGCTGGCCGGCTGCCGGGTGGCGCTGGTGGTGGGCGACGTGATGGGGCACGGCACCCGCGCCGCGGCGACCATGGGTCAGCTGCGCACGGCGGTGCGCACCCTGGCGGCCCTCGATCTCACCCCCGACGAGGTGCTGCTGCAGCTCAGCCGCATGAGCCAGGACCTCGACGCCACCCAGATCGCCACGTGCGTCTACGCGGTGTACGACCCGGTGACCCGCAAGTGCGCCATCGCCCGCGCCGGTCACGTGCCGCCGATCCTGCTGCACCCGGACGGCACGACGGAGATCATCGAGCTGCCGGCCGGGCTGCCTCTCGGCATCGGCAGCGAGCCGTTCCAGATGAAGGAGCTGACCCTGCCGGTCGACGGTGTCCTCGCCCTCTACACCGACGGGCTGGTGGAGAGCCGCGACCGGGACATCGACGTGGGCATCGGCACGCTGCGCAACCTGCTGTCGGTGCGGTTGCGCGACCTGGAGGACATCTGCGACGCGACGATCAATGCGCAGCGGCGTGGCGACGAGCGTGACGACATCGCGCTGCTGCTGGCCCGGGTGCGTGCGCTGACCCCGGCGCAGACGCGGGCGTGGACGTTCCCTGCGGAGCCGTCGATGGTGCGCGAGGCGCGGCGGCTGGTGCGCCTCGCGCTGGCCGACTGGGACCTGCCGACGATGCGCGACAACAGCGAGCTGATCGTGAGCGAGCTGCTGACGAACGCGGTGAGCCATGCCCGGGCGCCGATCGAGGTCCGGCTGCTGCGCGGCCGGTCGCTGGTGATCGAGGTCACCGATGGCTCGTTCGAGACGCCGGTGGGCCGGGCGCCCGGGCTGGACGATGACGGCGGGCGCGGGCTCCAGCTGGTCAACCGGCTGGCGTACCGGTGGGGCACGCGCCGCACCGCGGCGGGCAAGGTGGTCTGGGCGGAGCAGCGGATGCCGCCGGTGGACCGCTGACCGCCGCTCCTATCGGGCGTGCGGCCGCTTGCCGTGGTTCGCCTTCTTCTTCTTGCGGGCCTTGCTCTTGCGCGATCCTTTGGCCATCGCCGGGCTCCTCTCGGCCTCGCACGTGCTCCGGACGCAACTGTCGCGCGCCTCGCGCACCACTCTCATACAACACGGTTCCGCACGAGGAGACCACCCCTCCCACCACGATCAAACAATACTCGTCGGTTCCTGTAGCATTAATTTGTTGAAAAATGTTGAACGTGGATGGGGCAGGGAGAGGTGTGATGCTGGCCCAGCAACGGCAGCAGGCGATCCTGGAGCGGGTGCGCAGAGATGGCGGCGTGCGGGTCGCCGACCTCGTGCGCGACCTCGGGGTCTCCGACATGACGATCCGCCGCGACCTGGAGGTGCTCGCGGAGCGGGGCCTGGTCGAGAAGGTCCACGGGGGCGCCACGATCACCGGCCCGGGCTCGACGGAGGAGCCGGGGTTCGCCGCCAAGTCGGTGCGGCAGCAGGCGGAGAAGGAGGCGATCGCGCAGCGCGCGGTGCCGCTCGCCCGTCCCGGCTCGGCCGTCGCGCTCTCGGCGGGCACCACGACGTGGACGTTCGCCCATCAGCTGCTCAACGTGCCGGGTCTGACGATCATCACCAACTCGGTGCGGGTGGCCGACGTCTTCCACCGGTCGGGCCGCGCCGACCAGACGGTGGTGCTGACCGGCGGGGTGCGCACGCCCTCGGACGCGCTGGTGGGGCCGGTCGCGGTGTCCGCCATCCGCACGCTCAACGTCGACACGCTGTTCCTCGGCGTGCACGGCATGAGCTCCCGGGCCGGCTTCTCCACGCCGAACCTGCTGGAGGCCGAGACCGACCGGGCGCTGGTGAGCGCGGCGCAGCGGCTGGTGGTGCTGGCCGACCACACGAAGTGGGGCATGATCGGCATCAGTACCATCGCCGCGCTCGCCGAGGCCGACGTGGTCGTGTCCGACACCGGGCTCGCCGAGGAGGCCCGGGAGGCGCTGGCCGAGCACTCGGTCGAGCTGATCCTGGCCGACGCCACCACCTCTCGCATGGAGCTGACGGCACAGTGAGCGAATGGAGCGACTCTTCGGACCCGGCGACGGCGGGCGGGGAACCGGCAGGGGGGCGTGCGGGCGTGACGGGGACCGCGCCCATGGAGGTGCGGCGCACCCGCACACGGCTGGCGGACGGCCGGGAGCTGATCTACTTCGACCGGGACCCCGCGGCCGATCGTGACTTCCCCGACACCAGGGACCTGCCGCCGCGTCCGCCGGCGTCCGAGCTGCGCCACGACCCGCTGACCGACGAGTGGATCGCGATCGCCGGGCACCGCCAGCACCGCACGTTCCTGCCGCCGACCGATCAGTGCCCGTTGTGCCCGTCGGCGCCCGGCCGGCCCACGGAGATCCCGGCGCCCGACTACGAGGTGGCCGTGTTCGAGAACCGGTTCCCGTCGTTCGGCCCGGGCAACGGACGGTGTGAGGTGATGTGCTTCACCTCCGACCACGACTCGTCGTTCTCGGCGCTGTCGCCCGACCGGGTCGAGCTGGTCATGGCCGCGTGGGCGGACCGTACGGCGGAGCTGTCGGCCATGGCGGACGTGGAGCAGGTGTTCTGTTTCGAGAACCGCGGCGCCGAGATCGGCATCACGCTGACCCATCCGCACGGCCAGATCTACGGCTATCCGTACGTCACGCCGCGCACGCGGCGGGTGCTGGAGTCGGCGCGGCGGCATCGGGAACGCACGGGCGGGAACCTGTTCGCCGACGTGCTCTCCGCCGAGCGGGAGGCGAAGGTGCGGCTGGTGGCGGAGAACCGGTACTGGACGGCGTTCGTGCCGGAGGCGGCCCGCTGGCCGTTCGAGGTGCACGTCTACCTCAACCGGCAGGCGCCGGACCTGACCGCGCTCGACCGGCAGGAGCGGGCGGCGTTCGGTCCTCTCTACACCGACCTGCTGCGGCGGCTGGACGGGGTGTTCGGGGTGTCGATGCCGTACATCGCGGCGTGGCATCAGGCCCCGGCGCGGCGCGACAGGGACCTCGCCCATCTGCGGCTGGAGCTGTTCACGATCAGGCGGGCGCCGGGCAAGCTGAAGTATCTGGCGGGGTCGGAGTCGGCCATGGGGGCGTTCATCAACGACGTGGCGCCGGAGGAGGCCGCCCGGCTGCTGCGCGAGGCCGGGGACGTGCCAGGGACCTCGGAACCGAACGAAGGGAGATAACGAAACAATCTCTACTTGGTTTCGAGTTTAGGTCGCGGTGACCTCTCCTTTACCACTACCATCCTTCAACATCGCCGGACTTCAGCCTTAATAGGCGATTCGTCCCGTGTTGAGGGAAAGGAGAAGGTCCTGCGCCTCAGGCATCGCTACCTCGCACTGACCGCCGCGGCCGCCCTCGTGCTCGGCCCCGCGCTCCCCGGCAGCGCCGAGCCCAAGCCGACGGAGAAGGAGCTGAAGGCGCAGCTGGCGACCCTGCGCCACCAGGTCGACTCGCTGATCGCCACCTACAACGCCAAGCGGGTGGCGCTGCGCGACGCCCAGAAGCGGGAGAAGGCGGCGCGGGAGCGCCTCCGCTCCGCCGACTCCGCGTACGTCGCGGCCCAGCGGCAGGTGGTGCGCCTGGCCAGCCTGAACTACCAGTCGACCGGGCTCGACCTGCCCGCCCTGATGGCCGGGCCCGGTGGGGGCGGCGCGGGCATCGGCGGGCTCGACGGAGCCGCCGTGCTGGAGCAGATGGCGGCCGAGCGGGCCGCGGAGCTCGACGCGTACGCCGAGGCGCGCGACGCGCGACGCGCGGCCGCGCGCGAGGCCGCCAAGCTGACCAAGGACATCCGCGAGCAGGCCGATGACGTCAAGGCGCGCCGGGAGAGGGCCGAGCGGCTGATCGAGCGGATCAAGGACCGGCTCGACCGGCTGGCGCCGCCCGCCCCGAAACAGCGGCCGGTGCCGACGGCCCCGGGCAAGCGGGCCGGCGGCTGGGCGCCGGAGCTGCCCAGCGGAAGCGACAACATCACGCAGCGTACCCGGCTGATCCGCGAGGAGATCAAAAAGCGTTTCCCGCTGAAGTTCCCGATCGGCTGCTTCCGCGCAGGAAGCAGCGGCGAGCATCCGCTCGGGCGCGCGTGCGACTACATGCTCAGCTCGGGTGGCACGATGCCGTCGGCCGACCAGGTGCGGCTCGGCCACGAGATCGCCGCCTGGGCGATCGCGAACGCGAACCGGCTGGGCGTCAAGTACGTGATCTACCGGCAGCGGATCTACAACATCGGCGCCCCGGGCTGGCGGGCGATGGAGGACCGAGGCGGCATCACCGCCAACCACTTTGACCACGTACACATCTCGATGTACTAATTCGAGAGGATTTCGTCGACCGAAGGAGAGCGCATGCTCGTCGACTGGCCCCTGGACCGTCTCCGTGACTACCTGCCCGACCGGGACGAGCCCGCAGACTTCGATGAGTTCTGGACCTCCACGATCGAGCAGGCCAGGGCCGCCGCCACCCCCGCGCGTTTCACGCCCTACGACTCCGGGCTGATGACGGTCGAGGTGTACGACGTGACGTTCTCCGGGTTCGCCGGTCAACCCGTCCGGGGCTGGTTCCTGTTGCCGCGCGGGTCGAGCGGGCGGCTGCCCTGCGTGGTGGAGTTCATCGGGTACGGCGGCGGGCGCGGCATGCCGCACGACTGGCTCACCTGGAGCTCTGCGGGGTACGCGCACCTGGTGATGGACACCCGCGGCCAGGGCAGCGGGTGGAGCAGCGGCGACACCGCCGACCCGGACCCGGGCGGGCAGCCGCAGGTGGGCGGGTTCATGACCAGGGGGATCCTCGACCCAAAGGGCTACTACTACCGCCGGGTGTTCACCGACGCGGTCATGGCGGTCGAGGCCGCCAGGTCCCACCCGCGCGTCGACCCCGACCGGATCGTCGCCGCCGGGGCCAGCCAGGGCGGCGGCATCACCCTCGCGGTGTCGGGGCTGGTCGAGGGCCTGGCGGCCGCCATGCCCGACGTGCCGTTCCTGTGCCACTACCGGCGGGCCACCGAGATCACCGACGAGAACCCGTACGCCGAGCTCAGCCGCTACTGCAAGTCGCATCGGGACCACGTGGATCAGGTCTTCGACACGCTGCGCTACTTCGACGGCGTCAACTTCGCCGCCCGCGCCTCGGCCCCCGTCCTGTTCTCGGTGGCGCTGATGGACGCGGTGTGCCCGCCCTCCACCGTCTTCGCCGCGTACAACCACTACGCCGGCAGCGACAAGGAGATCGAGGTGTGGCACTACAACGGCCACGAAGGCGGCGCCAGCTACCAGAAGGCCGCGCAGATCCGCTACCTGGCCAAGCTCTTCGGCACGGCCCGGTGACCCGCTGACACGCCGGTCCCGGGACCGGCGCGGGTGCCCGGCGGCTATCCGGGTCGGCCGCGGCCGTCCCGGATGGCCGCGGCGACCAGCGAGTCGAGGCCGGACAGATCGATGGGGGTGCGCCGTGTGGCGTCGGCCAGGCGGGTCAGGAGACGGGCCAGGGTCTCGCGGTCGCGTTCGGACCAGTCGGCCACCAGGCCGTCGATGTAGTCGCGGCGATAGCGGGTGACGACGTCGAGGACACGCCGGCCGCGGTCGGTCAGCAGCAGCCGGACCCGCCGGGCGTCGACCTCGGAGGCGCGGCGCTCGACGAGACCCGCGCAGATCGCGTCGTTGACGAAGCGGCTGGCGGTCGAGGGGTCGATGCCGAGGTGCTCGGCCACCGCGCCGACGGTCACCTCGGCGCATTCGGCGCTCAGGCGGACGACGGCGTGCACCACCAGCACGTTCGACATGTGGACCGCGGGCTGGGACCCGCTGGGCCGTCTGGTGCGGAACGATCGGGACCAGATGCGGCGCAGCCGGAAGAGCGCGGTGTCGATCCTGGCGCCGTGCGTCGTCGCTTCCACAGGCGCAAGGCTACCTATCCGGTCAGCCGTACGGGGTTGACGAGGTCGGCGTAGATCAGCAGGCCGCCCATGACGAGCAGCACGGCGGCCATGGCGTAGGTGAGCGGCAGCGCCTTGGCGATGTCGACGTAGCCGGGGAGGGGACGGCGGCGGGCCCGCGCGTAGGCGCGTTTGAGCCCTTCCCACAGGGCGCCGGCGATGTGGCCGCCGTCGAGGGGCAGCAGCGGGATCAGGTTGAACATGCCGATCGCCAGGTTGAACCCCGCGACGAGCGAGATGAATATGGCGATCTTGTCGTCGACGGGCAGCCGCGCGGCGGCGATCTCGCCACCGATGCGGCCGGCCCCGACGACGCTCACCGGGCTGTTCAGGTCGCGCTCGGCGCCGCCGAAGGCGGCCTGCCAGACGCCGACCATGCGCTGGGGGAAGTGGCTCAGGGCGACGGCGGTGCGCTCGGTCATGTCCCACATCCGGGCGACCACGTAGCCGGGGCCCTTGTGTTCGACGACGCTCTGGGGGCTGACGCCGAGGTACCCGACCCCCTTGTCGATCTTGGACGGGTCGTCGAGGTCGGGCCGATCCTGGGCGATCAGGTCCGCGTGGACGGTGCGGGCCTCGCCTGCGCGCTCGATGCCGATCTCGACCGGGCCCGCGCCGTGGCTGCGGATGGCCTCGGTCGCCTGATCCCAGTCGGTCATGCGCACGCCGCCGATGGAGACGATGCGGTCGCCGGGCAGCAGCCCGGCCGACGCGGCGGGGCTCGCCTTGTCGCCGGCACCGCACTCGGGGTTCTCGGCGAACTGCTCGGCGGTCTTGACGCACTTGGGCACCTCGGCGATGACCAGCGTCTGGGTCGTCACGCCGAAGCCCATCATGACGACCGCGAACAGCACGAAGGCCAGCACGAAGTTCATCGCCGGCCCGCCGGACATGATGATGGCCTTCTGCCACCAGGGTTTGCGGTAGAAGACGCGGTCGCGGTCGCCGGGCCGCACCTCTTCGAGGGCGGCCTCACGGGCGCTGTCGATCAGGGTGCGCCAGGGGCCGGTGGAGATGCGCCGCAGCTTGCCGGGATCGTCGCTGGGCCGCGGGGGCAGCATGCCGATCATGCGGATGTAGCCGCCGAGCGGGATCCACTTGATGCCGTACTCGGTCTCCCCCCGGCGCCTGGACCACATCGTGGGGCCGAAGCCCACCATGTACTGCGTCACCCGCACCTTGAAGAGCTTGGCCGGCACCAGGTGCCCGATCTCGTGCAGCCCGATGGAGACGATCAGGCCCAGAAAGAAGATCAGAAACCCGGCCAGCCAGCTCATGTACGCCTCCCCCTTCGCCGATTCCGAGTCTACGGCCGCCAGATCAGGACCAGGGCGCAATCGTCGTTGTGGCCGGCGGCCATGGCGTTCACGAGCTGCCGCGCGCCGTCGCGGTAGCCCGAGGACAGCAGGCGGTCGGCCTCGCCGAGCAGCCGGTCGAGGCCGGCGTCGATGTCGCGGCCCGGCTGCTCGATCAGCCCGTCGGTGAACAGCATCAGCGCGTCGCCCTTGCGCAGCGCACCCCTGTCGGGCTCGCAGTGCAGGTCGGGGACGATGCCGAGCACGACGCCCTTGGCGGTCGAGGTGTGCCAGATCCCGGTGCCGGAGTCGAACTTCACCACCGGCGGATGCCCGGCCGAGGTGATGACGTACTCGCCGGTGGACAGATCGAGGGTCAGGTGCACGGCGGTCACGAAGCCCTCGCCCTCCCGCTGCCGGTGCAGGTAGGCGTTGCAGGCGGGCAGGAAGTCGGCGACCGACCCCAGCAGGCCGCCGAAGGTGCCCGACAGCAGCAGCGCCCGGGTGCCGGCGTCGACCCCCTTGCCGGAGACGTCGACCACGGCCAGCTCCAGCCGGTTTCCGTCGCGCATCGACACCACGAAGTCGCCGCCGAACGAGGAGCCCCCGGCCTGCTTCAGCACGACGCGCCCGCCCCAGTCCTTGGGCAGCGGGGGCAGGTCGCTCTGCCCCTTGAGCCGGTCGCGCAGCTCGAGCAGCATCGCGTCGCCCCGCAGGCCCTGCACGCCGATCTGCGCCCTGGTGCGCGACATCAGCGAGGCGAGCACGGCGGTGAAGCCGAACGTGGCGAGCAGCCCGGGCCCGACGTCCCACACGGTGCGCACGGCGCTGATGTAGCCGAGGGACACGCACGCCACGACGAGCAGCACCGCCAGGCTGCGCGGACGCAGCCGCAGGCCGCCCACGAGGGTGATGAGGATCAGCAGCGAGGGCGAGAACCATTCGGGCGACAGGCGCGCGGCGAAGCCGCCGATCGCCAGTGCCGCGACGACCAGCACGATCAGCAGGCTGCGCTCGCGCCGCGCGACGCGGCGGGCCAGCCGCACCATGGGCACCAGCAGCGGCACGCGGACCAGCAGCGCGCGGAGCCGCGGGGGTACGAGCGGCACCGGACGGGAATTCATGATGCCCCCGACTGTATCGGCCCGCACCGGTCCGAGCAGCCCACTTGACGAAGACCTTGATCATTTAGCGGGCGATATTGGGTAGCAGGAGTGCTTTGCCCGTTCTAGCGTTGGGCAGATGCCGCCTGCCCCGCCGCCGAACGAAAGCGAATTATGAACGACTTGCTGATCCGCCCCATCACCGAGCCCGAGTGGCCCGACTTCAACTCCCTGATCCAGGACGCCTTCAACCTCGCCCTGCCGGACGCGGTGGCGGAGCGGGAACGAGCCGTCATCGAGTTCGACCGCACGCTGGGGGCCTTCGACGGCGGTCTGCTCGCCGGCTCCACCGCGATCTACAGCCTGACCATGACGGTGCCGGGCGGCTCGATCCCCGTGGCGGGGGTCACGGCCGTCGCCGTCCTGGCCTCGCACCGGCGGCGCGGCATCCTGCGGTCGCTGATGACGCGGCAGCTGCACGACCTGCACGAAAGAGGCGAGGCGGTGGCGGCGCTCTACGCCTCCGAGGCCGCCATCTACGGCCGGTTCGGGTACGGGCGCGCCACCGACTCCCTGTCCTTCACGATCCCCACCCGGCAGGCCCGGCTCCGGCCGGACGTACCGGCCGATCCCAAGCTGCGGCTGCGCGTGACCGCCCCCGCCGCCGCCCGCGACGACATCGAGAAGGTGTTCGGCGAGGTCGTGACCGGCCGGCCCGGCCTGTACGCCCGCTCGCCGGGCCGCTGGGACCTGCTGCTCGCCGACGAGGAGTTCGACCGGGCGGCGCACGGCCCCATGCGTTGTGTGATCGCCGAAGACGACGCCGGGCCGCGCGGCTACGCGCTGTTCCGGGCCAAGCAGGGCTGGACCGAGCACTCCCTGCCCGACGGCGAGGTGCGGGTGACGGACCTGTTCGCCGCCGACCCCGCGGCGTACGCGGCGCTGTGGCGCAGCCTGCTGGAGCGGGATCTGTGCACCCGCCTGGTCGCGGGCAACCGCCCTGTCGACGACCCGCTCGCGTACCTGCTCGCCGAGCCGCGCGAGCTGCGGGCGGGCTGGTCCGACGAGCTGTGGGTGCGGCTGGTGGACGTGGACATGGCGATGCCCGCCCGGCAGTACGCCGCTCCGGTCGACGTGGTGATCGAGGTCGAGGACCCGATGTGCCCGTGGAACGAGGGCCGGTGGCGGCTCGCCGCCGACACCACCGGCGCGTCGTTCGAGCGGACCGGCGCCGCGCCCGACCTGGCGCTGCCGGTGAACGTGCTCGGCGCGGCCTATCTGGGCGGCCGGTCGCTGGCCGGGCCGGCCGAGGCCGGGCTGGTGCGGGAGGCCCGCTCCGGCGCCCTCAGAAGCCTGTCGACGGCGATGTCGTGGGACCCGAAGCCATGGGCGGGCCTCATCTTCTGACGTAGAGTGCGGGCATGGCACTGCAGAGCTTGCAGATCACCGCGATCACGGCGATGCGGGCGCGAGACGTCTCGCGCCCGACCCGCGAGGAGCAGGAGGCCGCCGACCGGCGCCCGCTGCGCGACGAGACGCCGCGCAGGGCGGCTACGGCAGCGGGGGCAGCTCGCCGGTCTCCTCGTACGCCCTGATCTCGGCGATGCGCCGGGCGTGCCGCTCGTCGCCGGAGAACGGCGTGGCGAGGAAGACCTCGACGAACCTGGTCGCCTCGTCGAGCCCGTGCATGCGGGCGCCCAGGCTGATGACGTTGGCGTCGTTGTGCTGCCTGCCCAGCCGCGCGGTGTCCTCGTTCCACACGAGGGCGGCGCGCACGCCGCGCACCTTGTTGGCCGAGATGGCCTCGCCGTTGCCCGACCCCCCGATCACGATGCCCAGGCTCCCCGGGTCGGCCGCGACGCCCTCGGCTGCCCGCAGCACGAACGTCGGGTAGTCGTCTTCGGCGTCGTAGTCGAACGGCCCGCGGTCGACGGCCTCATGGCCGTTGTCCTTCAGCCACGACACCAGGTGGTTCTTCAGCTCATAGCCGGCATGATCGGCACCGATGTAGACACGCACGCGCACCAGTGTGACAGCTCCTCTAGAGTAACGGGCACAATAGGTGTCCGACACTTACGACGGACGCCGCCCCCGACTGTCACCAGGAGCCACCCTTGCGTGAGATCCGCCTGATCGGCGACCCCATCCTGCGCACCCCGGCCGATCCGGTCACCGATTTCGACCGCGACCTGCGCCGCCTGGTCGACGAGATGCACGAGGTCATGCGCGCGGCCCGGGGCGCCGGGCTCGCCGGGCCGCAGATCGGCGTGCCGCGCAGGCTGTTCGTGTACGAGGTCGCCGGCCGCAGGGGGCATGTGATCAACCCCGAGCTGACCATCGACGACCCCACCGAGGTGACGGAAGACGAGGGCTGTCTGTCGATCCCCGGGCGCGACTCCGGCACCCCCGTCTACGCGGCGACCCCCCGCGCCGCCGGAGTGACGGTGCGAGGGGTGGACCGGCTCGGCCGGCCCATTCAGGTCAGGGCGCGCGGCTACCTCGCCCGCTGCTTCCAGCACGAGACCGACCACCTCGACGGCACGCTCTACGTCGACCGGCTGCCCAAGGCGCTGCGCCGTCAGGTGCTGCTGCAGGCGCCCTGATCGGGCGCCCAAGGTCAGTCGAAGATCGGCTCCCTGGTGCGCGACCGCTTGATCTCGAAGAAGCCGTCGGTGCCGGCGACGAGCAGCACGCCGTCCCACAGCTTGGCCGCCGCCTCGCCCTTGGGCGCGGGGCTGACGACGGGGCCGAAGAAGGCGATGTCGCCGCCGTCGACCGAGATGACCGGCGTGCCGACCTCCTGCCCGACCAGCCCGATGCCCCGCTCGTGCGACGCGCGCACCTGCTCGTCGTACTCGCCGGAGTCCATGGCGTCGGTCAGCGCGGTGTCGAGGCCCGCGCCGGCGAGGGCGTCGGCGACGATGTCACGCAGCGGCTCACCTGCCTTGCGCCTGCCCTGATTGTGGATGCGGACTCCGAGCTCGGTGTAGAGCGGGCCGAGCACCTGCTCGCCGTACTTGGTCGCGGCCGCCGCGAGGACCCGCACGGGGCCCCAGGCCTCCTTCAGCAATTGACGGTACGAGTCGGGGACGTCCTTGTCCTCGTTGAGCACGGCGAGGCTCATGATGTGCCAGCGGGGCTCGATCGGGCGCAGCCGCGCCACTTCGAGCACCCAGCGCGAGGTCATCCAGGCCCACGGGCAGAGCGGGTCGAACCAGAAATCCACAGGGGTCCGATCGGACATCGGTCTTCCTCACCCTCGATCACGTCTTTCCAACTTTGCGCAACCCGTTCGGTCAAGGTAGGTATTCCCGGGCGGGGCATTCCGTTGCCCGGCGTGGCAGGATTCTTAAAGCCCCACTGCGAAGGGGCAGCGGGCGATGCGATGAGGAGCGGATGTGGCAGGCAATCTCACCCGTGACGAAGCCCGAGAGCGGGCACGGCTGCTGACCGTCCAGTCCTACGCGGTCGAACTGGACCTGACCGAGGGCGACGAACGGTACGAGAGCGTCACCACGGTCCGGTTCACCGCCGCGGAGCAGGGCACCGGCACCTTCATCGACCTCGCCGACGCCCACCTGCGCAAGGCGACGCTCAACGGCGTCGACCTCGACCCCGCCACCTATGACGCGGAGCGGGGCCGGCTCCCCCTGCCCGGCGACCACATCGCCGCCGGCTCGGTCAACGAGCTGGTCGTCGACGCCGACTGCACGTACATGCGCACCGGCGAGGGCCTGCACCGCTTCGTCGACCCCGTCGACCAGCGGGTCTACCTGCACAGTCAGTTCGAGACGGCCGACGCGCACCGCATGTACGCCTGCTTCGACCAGCCGGATCTGAAGGCGACGTTCGAGCTGACCGTGCTCGCCCCCTCCGACTGGCAGGTCGTCTCCAACGCCGCGGCCGACACCGTCGAGGACCTGCCGGAGCAGGCAGGCCGCCACGGCACCGTCCAGGCCGCAAAGCGCTGGCACTTCCCGCCGACGCCGGTCATGTCGACCTACATCACCGCGCTGATCGCCGGGCCGTACCACGTGGTGCGCGACGAGCACGACGGCATCCCGCTCGGCATCTACTGCCGCGCCTCGCTCGCCGAGCATCTCGACGCCGACAACATCCTGGAGGTCACCCGGCAGGGCTTCGACTTCTTCCACCGGGTGTTCGGGCTGCGCTACCCGTTCGGCAAGTACGACCAGCTGTTCGTGCCGGAGTTCAACGCGGGCGCGATGGAGAACGCCGGAGCGGTGACGTTCCTGGAGGACTACATCTTCCGGTCGCGGGTCACCGACGCGCTCGTGGAACGCCGCGCCGAGACGATCCTGCACGAGATGGCGCACATGTGGTTCGGCGACCTGGTCACCATGCGGTGGTGGGACGACCTGTGGCTGAACGAGTCCTTCGCCACCTACATGTCCGTGCTGTGCCAGTCGGAGGCCACCCGGTGGGGGCAGGGCGCGTGGACCACGTTCGCCAACGTGGAGAAGGCGTGGGCGTACCGCCAGGACCAGCTGCCCTCCACCCACCCGATCGCGGCCGACATCCCCGACATGCAGGCCGTCGAGGTCAACTTCGACGGCATCACCTACGCCAAGGGCGCCTCGGTGCTCAAGCAGCTGGTGGCGTACGTCGGCCTCGACAACTTCCTCGCCGGCGTGCGCGACTACTTCGGCCAGCACGCCTGGGGCAACACCGAGCTGAAGGACCTGCTGTCGGCCCTGGAGCGCACCTCGGGCCGCGACCTGTCGTCGTGGTCGAAGGAGTGGCTGGAGACCTCGTGGGTCAACACGCTGCGCCCGTCGTTCGAGGTCGACTCCGAGAACCGGTTCACCTCGTTCGACGTGCTGCAGGAGGCGCCGGCGGAGTACCCCACGCTGCGCTCGCACCGCGTCGCGATCGGGCTGTACGACCTGACCGACGGCGTGCTCACCCGCACCAAGCGGGTCGAGCTCGACATCGTCGGCGCCCGCACCGCGGTGCCGGCGCTCGTCGGCGAGACCCGTCCCGACCTGGTGCTGGTCAACGACGACGACCTCACCTACGCGAAGATCCGGCTGGACGACCGGTCGCTGCGCACCCTCGTCGACGGCGGCATCGCGGCGTTCGACGCGTCGCTGCCGCGCGCGCTGTGCTGGTCGGCGGCGTGGGACATGACCCGCGACGCCGAGATGCGCGCCCGCGACTACGTGCGGCTGGTGATCGCCAACATCCACTCGGTGCGCGACCTCACCGTGGTGCAGACCGTGCTGCGGCAGGCCAGGCAGGCCACGCAGCAGTACGCCGACCCGGCGTGGCGGGCCGAGGGCCTGGCGCTGCTGGCCGACCGGCTGCGCGAGCTCATCGCCGCCGCCGAGCCGGGGTCGGACCACCAGCTGGCCTACGTCAACGCGTTCGCCGGGGTCGCCACCTCCGCCGGCGACCTGGCGTTCCTGCGCGCGATCCTCGACGGCACCGGCGTGCCCGAGGGGCTGACCGTCGACGCCGACCTGCGCTGGACCCTGCTGCACGGCCTGGTCAGCGGCGGCGAGGCCGGCGAGGCCGAGATCGCCGCCGAGCTGGAGCGCGACGCGACCGCCACCGGCGAGCGCTCGGCCGCGCTGTGCCGCGCGGCGATCCCCACCGCGGAGGCCAAGGCCGCCGCCTGGTCGTCGATCGTCGGCGGCGAGCTGAGCGGCGCGGTGCTGCGCTCGACGATCCACGGCTTCGTCGACCCGCACCACGTGGACCTGCTGCTGCCCTACCGCGACCGCTACTTCGCAGAGGTCGGCCGCATCTGGAAGTCGTGGACGTCCGACATGGCGCAGAACTTCGCCATCGGCTGCTTCCCGGCGCTGCTGATCTCCGCCGAGACGGTCGCGGCGACCCATGACCACATCGCCTCGGCGCAGCCGCCGCACGCGCTGCGCCGCCTGCTGGTCGAGGGCGCCGACGGCATCGAGCGCGCGCTGCGGGCCCGCGCGAAGGACGCGCAGGACACGCAGGGCTGACGCCCCGGGGGAGACGGCAAGCGGCCGTTCACGGTCGTGCAAGCGGTCCGCAAGGTCCGCGCGCTGTCATGTACGTCGCGGGCGCGCTCGTCGCGGGCCCGCGACGTACCCCCTCTCCCCCGGAGGCCCCCTTGATCGCCCTCGCCGTCGTCGGTCTGCTGCTCATCCTGTTGGTCATCGCTGCCGCGTCCGTCTACAACCGTCTCGTACGCGGCAGGGGGGCCGTCGAGAACGCGTGGGCCCAGGTCGACGTGCAGCTCAAGCGCCGCCATGACCTGATCCCGAACCTGGTCGAGACGGTCAAGGGGTACGCCGCGCACGAGCGGCAGACGCTGGAGGCCGTGGTGGCGGCCCGGGGGCAGGCCGTCGAGGCGCACGGCCCCCGCGAGCGGGCCGCCGCCGAGGAGCGGCTCACCGGCGCGCTGCGGGGCCTGCTCGCGGTCGCCGAGTCGTACCCCGCCCTTCAGGCCGGGCGGCAGTTCACCGCCCTGCAGGAGGAGCTGGCCACGGCCGAGAACCGCATCGCCTACGCGCGGCAGTACTACAACGACGCGGTGCTGGCCTACAACAACGCCATCCGCACCGTCCCCACGAACATCATCGCCGGCCTGACCGGGTTCGAACCGGGAGAGTACTTCGCGGCCGATGGTGACGAGCGCGGCCCGGTCCAGGTCCGGTTCTGATGATCTGGGTGTTCGTCGCGGCCGCCGCGGTCGCGCTCTGGCTGATCCTGCTCGCCGCGCTCGCGTTCGCCACCCGCGACCCCGCCATCACCGCCGCCCCCGCCACGGCCGAGCTCGGCCCGGAGTCCCCGGCGATCGTCGACCTCGTCACCGGAGGCTGGCGCCTCTGCGAGGAGGCCGCGGCGGCCACCCTGCTCGACCTGGCCGCCAAGGGAGTCGTGCGGATCGAGGAGATCGGCCCCGAGCTGTCGCTCGTGCGGCTCGGCCGCGCCGACGTGCCGCTGACACCGTACGAGCGGATGGTCCTCGACCACGTCAGGTCGCTCGCCACCCCCGACGGCGTGGTCGCCACGGGCGCCCTCGCCGAGGGAGCGCGGAACCTGGGTCGATGGTGGCGGAGCTTCCGCCGGAAGGTCATCGCCGAGGCGCGCCGTCAGGGCCTGTCGCGGGCGCGCTGGAACCGCGCGCAGGCCGCGCTGCTCACGGTCGCGGCCGGGCCACCGGCGGCCGTCGCCGGTTTCGCGGCGCACCTGCTGGCGGGCGAGGGCGAGGACCCCGGGCCCGGCGTCGGGATCGTGGTGTTCGGCGCGCTGCTCGCCCTGATGGGGCGGCTGAACGGCGAGCGGGGCACCGCGCGCGGCGCCCAGGTGGCCGGGCGCTGGCTGGGGGTGCGCGCCCATCTGGCCGGCAACGAGCGCTTCGCCGAGCAGCCGGCCGCGGCGGTCACGATCTGGGGCCGGCACCTCGCGTACGCCGCCGCGCTCGGCCTCGCGCCGCGGGCCGTCACCGGCCTGCCCATCAGCACCCCCGCCGACGACAACCGGGCCTGGTCGGACTACGGCGGCATGTGGCACCGCGTGCACGTGACCTACCCCCGGCGGCTGCTGCGCGGCCTGCCGCCCGCCACCGCCGTCCTGCGGGGCCTCGCCGCCGGCGCCGTGATCGGATTCTGGGTCTGGGTCGGCGGGGTGGTGGCGGCGGCCTTCGACGTGTGGCCCGACTCGCTCCGGACGCCCACCGCGCTGCTGGCGGGAGGCGCCGTCGCCGCGCTGCCCATCGCGTACGCCGTCATGGACCTGACGTCGCCGGTCGAGACGCAGGGCCGGATCGTGCGGCTGCGGCGCCGCCGGGCCGGTGGCGACTCCCGCAACCCGAAGTACGCCTACTGGGTGGCCATCGACGACGGCAGGCACCGCGACGTGACGGCGCTCGGCATCGCCGAGGCGGCGTTCGAGCCGCTGCGCGAGGGCGACATCGTCGTCGCCCGCGCCGGGCGCAGGCTGGGCTGGGTCACCGGCATCGAGATCGTGCGCAGGGCCCGGCCGAGCGGCGGCACCTACGACGACACGGCCGAGCCGCGTATCGACGCCCCTGCCAGCCTCGGCGAGGTGCGGCCGTTCGGCCGGACGCGCCGTGCGCGGCGCGGCGGCGACACGTGAGAGGGTCGGCACGTGCACACCGCTCTCGAACTGCTCATCGAGCTGGCCCGTCGGTTCGCCTTCGGCGACGTCGGCGTGCTGGCACCGCTCGTCGCCGGGGCCGAGGCGCGGCGGGTGACCAGGGTGTGCGAGTTCGGCCAGCGGCTGCTCAGCCTCGACGCCGAGGACTTCGCGACCGGCGGCGACGCCGTCCCCGCCGAGCTGCGCAGGCAGGCCCGGGCGTGCCACATGCCGCAGACGCCGCGGGAACGGCCGCGGGGCGCGCTGGCCTCGCTGCGGCCGGCGTACGGGCTGCTCCTGGAGGTGATCGAGGTGCGGTGGCGGCGCGGGGAGCCGGGCCTGGCGGTGGCCGCACTGCACATCGCCGCCGAGTACCTGCCGCTGCTGGCGTTCGAGCCGGTGCTGGGGCACGCGGGCGACCCGGCCCGCTGGCCGGCCGGGCTGCGCGCCGTGGGCAGCAGGTTCGGCGTGCCGGATTCCTCCGCGCACGGCCGCACCGGCGCCCGGGACGGCTCGCCGGCGGGCCCTCGGCCCGGCTCCGCCGCGTGCGCCCACAACCGGGCGGAGCGGTCGGCCGCCGAGCGGACGCTCCGGGTCGCGGCCGAGCCCGGGCCCGGCTGGCGGGCCTACCTCGACCGGCAGCACAGCCTGGTCGCCGACGCGCTGTCGACCTGCGTCTCCCGATGCCGCCACCCCTGCACGGCCATGGACTGGGTCGAGCCGGCGGCCCGGGCCGATCTCGCGCTGCGCTGCACGGTCGCCCGGGCCTTCGCCGACTCGCCGCTGGTGCGGCTGCGGCACGCGGCCCCGGTCGGGCACGGCTTCGGCGTGCCTTCCACCGACGAGGTGCTGGAGGCGTGGGAGCGCAGCCGGGCCCGGCTGGACAAGGACGAGGTGGGCCATCAGGCCACCGTCGACGACGGGTTTCCGCTGCCGGGCCTGCCGAGCCTGTTCTCGGCGATCGCGGCCGCCCCCATCAAGCCGGCGTCCCTGCTGGCGGGCACCGTCGAGCACCTCGTCGCGCTGCTCGCCGGCCTGCCCTCCGGCCCGTCCTCCGGCACGGAGCCGGGTGCGGGCTGAGCGGCCGCTCTCGCCGCATCTCGCCGCCTCTCGCGTGCCTCAGCGGGCGACCGAGCAGAGCTGGGCGACGCCGCGCAGGACGGCGTCGGCGAGCCGGCCGGCGCGCATCGACGTGGCGATGGCGGCGGCGGCGAGACGGCACCGCGCGTCCGGCAGCAGCCGCCGGGCCACCTCGCCCGTCACGAGCTCCAGGGCCCGGCCCCCGGTGTCCAGGTAGATCAGCACGGCACGCGGCGCGTCGTCGCCCAGCGCGGCGTGCAGGCGCTCGGCGAAATGCCGCCGCGGGCCCTCGGGCGCGCCGACGTACAGGGCGAACCGCAGCCGGGTGCGGCGCTCGGCCATGGCGAGCGCGACCTTGATGTCGTCGGTCTCCAGCGCTGACAGCGTGTGCCTGCCGTCCATCCCCGATCACCCTTCGGCCCGCCGGCACGGCCGGCCATCGCACCCCTCGCGGGGGCCCGCATCACCATGTCGCCGACGCGCCGCCCACGCGCCTGCCCGGCTCGGCGGTCTCGGCGAGCACCGCCCAGTCGGCGCCGCGCACCCCGCCGCGGCCCGGCCCGCCGCCGCGGGGCCCGCCCAGCCGCGTCTCCCCGGAGCGGGCGCCGCGGCCGGAGCCCATGCCTCCAGCGGCGAGCACCGGCAGACCGATCAGGACGAACAGGCCGCCGGAGACACCGATGAGCCACGCGATGATGCCGAATGCGCCGGTCACACAGGGTGGCTACCCACGGTTCGGCGCCCCTCACCGGCGGCGGCCGGCCGCAGGACACGCCATGGTGGACCGGCGTCGGTTGGGGTACAGTGAGCGATCCGGCACTCATCAGGGCCGTACTTCGCCGTGCGGAAAAGTACTTTTATACCCGCGCTCAAGAGACGACAAGCGGGGGACCACGGCTACAAAAGTGTGAACTATACAACACTAGGCATGGGTTGCCGCTTCGACTACCGTGAGTGACGTGGATTCCGGCCTAGAACCAGACGATGGTAACAATACGTCACCAATTTGGGTCAGCGACCGCCCCGAAACAGAGCGGCCGGCGGCCCCGAAGTCGACGTATGCCCCGGTCGAGCGCGCCTCGCTCGCCGTCCTGCTCCGAAAGCCGGAATATCGACATCTGCTGCATCGCGTCACCATCGCCGCGATCACGGGAGTGATCGCGGGCATCCTGTTGAGCAGCTGGCGACTCGGCGTCACCGCGGCCGTCCTCGCCGCGATCGCCCACATGGTCCACCGGTCCCGCAGCGCCTCGTCGGTGCCGGCATGGCGCCGCTCGTCGGTCGCCGAGCGGCGCACCGAGGCCCAGCTCAAAAAGCTCGAACGCAGCGGCTTCCGCACCCTGCACGCCCGCGCGATCCCCGGCAGCGACGCCCAGATCGACCACCTGGTCATCGGCCCCACCGGCGTCTACGCCGTCGACTCCGAAAAGTGGGACAAGCGGCTGCCGGTGCGCGTGCAGTCGCACCGCAAGCTGTTCCACGGCCCGTTCAACCAGAAGGAGCGGCTCGACGAGGCCCGCTGGGAGGCCGCCCAGGCGAGCGAGCTGATCAGCAAGAGCCTGAACCGCCAGATCACCGTGGTGCCGTCGCTGGCCATCTACGGGCCGAAGATCCCCTGGCGCATCCTCAACGTGCGCGACGTCGACGTCTTCGACGGCGGCCAGGTCCGCAGGTGGATCACCAAGCGCGAGCGCTCGCTGAGCGACGTCGAGATGGAGAAGATCTACTCGGCGGCCGAGCAGGTGCTGCCCTCCCGGTACGCCGACCACTGACTGCCCGCCGAACCCCGCCGGAGCGACGCCGCCGGCCCGGCCGGTGATCCCCGCGATCACCGGCCTTCCGATGTCTCATGTCCGTGGAGCCGGTCGTACCATTTGAAGACTCGACTCTTCGATGGGAGAAAGCGCCATGCCCGCCCTCCGGTCTCGTACGGTCACCCACGGCAGAAACATGGCCGGTGCCCGGGCCCTGCTCCGGGCGACCGGTGTAGCCGGCAGCGACTTCGGCAAGCCGATCATCGCGGTGGCCAACAGCTTCACCCAGTTCGTGCCCGGTCACGTGCATCTGCGCGAGGTCGGCGACGTGGTGGCCCAGGCGATCCGTGAGGCCGGCGCGATCCCCCGCGAGTTCAACACGATCGCCGTCGACGACGGCATCGCGATGGGCCACGGCGGCATGCTCTACTCCCTGCCGAGCCGTGAGCTGATCGCCGACGCGGTGGAGTACATGGTCAACGCCCACTGCGCCGACGCGCTGGTGTGCGTCTCCAACTGCGACAAGATCACTCCGGGCATGCTGCTGGCCGCCCTGCGGCTCAACATTCCCACGGTCTTCGTCTCCGGCGGGCCGATGGAGGCCGGCAAGGTCGGCGACCCGTCGGCGCCGGCCCGCAAGCTCGACCTGATCGACCCGATGATCGCGTCCGCCGACGACGACGTCTCCGACGCCGAGCTGCTGGAGATGGAGGAGAACGCCTGCCCGACCTGCGGCTCGTGCTCGGGCATGTTCACCGCCAACTCGATGAACTGCCTCACCGAGGCGATCGGCCTCGCGCTGCCCGGCAACGGCACCACGCTGGCCACCCATGTGGCGCGCAAGGGGTTGTTCGAGCGGGCCGGGCGCCAGATCGTCGAGCTGGCCAGGCGCTACTACGAAGACGACGACGCGTCGGTGCTGCCGCGCAGCATCGCCACGCGCGACGCGTTCGAGAACGCCATGGCGCTCGACGTGGCGATGGGCGGATCGACCAACACGATCCTGCACCTGCTCGCCGCCGCCCATGAGGCGGGCGTCGACTTCGGGCTCAAGGACATCAACGAGCTGTCGCTGCGGGTGCCCTGCCTGTGCAAGGTCGCGCCGTCCACGGCGAAGTACCACGTCGAGGACGTGCACCGGGCCGGCGGCATCCCCGCCATCCTCGGCGAGCTCGACCGGGCGGGTCTGCTGCACCGCGACGTCCACACGATCCACCAGCGCACGCTGGGCGACTACATCGCCGCCTGGGACCCCAAGTCGCCGACGGTGCTGCCCGAGGCGCTGGAGCTGTGGCACGCCGCGCCGGGCAACAGGCGCACCGTCAAGCCCTACTCCCAGCAGGCCCGTTGGCAGACGCTCGACCTCGACCGCGCCGAAGGCTGCGTGCGCGACCTCGACCACGCCTACTCCACCGACGGCGGGCTCGCCGTCCTGTACGGCAACATCGCGCGTGACGGCGCGGTGGTCAAGACCGCCGGCGTCGACGAGTCGATCTGGCGTTTCACCGGCCCGGCGGTCGTGTTCGAGTCGCAGGACGCCGCGGTGGAGGGCATTCTCGGCGGCAAGGTCAAGGCCGGCGACGTGGTGGTGATCCGGTACGAAGGCCCCAAGGGCGGCCCGGGCATGCAGGAGATGCTCTACCCCACGAGCTTCCTGAAGGGCAGGGGCCTCGGCAAGGTCTGCGCCTTGATCACCGACGGCCGCTTCTCCGGTGGCACCAGCGGGCTGTCCATCGGCCACGCCTCGCCCGAGGCGGCCGAGGGCGGAGACATCGCGCTGGTGCGCGACGGCGACATCATCGAGATCGACATCCCGGCCCGCTCGCTGGAGCTGAAGGTGCCCGAGGCCGAGCTCACGGCGCGCCGCGAGGAACTGCTCGCCGGCCACGGCTACCGGCCGGTCGATCGGCAGCGCCCGGTCTCGGCCGCGCTGCAGGCCTACGCCGCGATGACGACCTCGGCCTCCACCGGAGCGTCCCGCGATCTCACCCAGCTGAGCCGCTGACCGGGCGGCCGGCACGGCGGTCCGACCCGATAACAGGTTCGAAGAAATGTCGGTGCCGGGAGCTATCGTTGCCCTATGGCAACGAAGCACAGCGCCGTCACGCCGCTCGGGCGCAGCGCCGTCCTGCCCGAGCCCGGCGCCACGCCGCTGACCCCCGCCGAGATCGCCGCCCTCGCCCTGTCGCTCGCCCATCTGGGCGCCGGCCCGCAGTCCGTGACCGCGCGTCGCGGGCTGCGGCAGGTCTTCGCCCACCTGAACATCCACGATGTCGACGTCGCCATCACCCTGGCGACCCTGACCACACCGCTCGACTTCGACGTGGCGTGCCGCGCCAGGATCATCGCGGGCGCCATCACCGGCCGGCTCGTGGTGCGGCTGCGCTACGCCGACGCCGGTGGCCAGGTCACCACGCGCGACGTCGAGCCGGTCACCTGCCTGGTGCACCGCGACCACTGGTACCTCGTGGGCTGGTGTCGCATGCGCCGCTCGATCCGGGCCTTCCGCTTCGATCGGCTGCTGGCGGTCGAGCCGACCGATCTACCGGCCCGGCCCCACATGCCCGACCGCTTCCTGCCCTTCCAGCGACGCCGCCGCAGGGCGGCGGCCTGAGGGTGTCCGTCCTGCCGGCCACACCGGCCGACCGCACGGGCCGAAGGCGCCGGACCGGGCCGCACTGTTCGGCTCGGTCCGGTGGCTCCCACGGCATGCCGGCACAGCACCACCGGCCGGCGCAGCACCACTAGGACGCGCGTCTCCAGGCGCGGTCACCCGGTCGAGCGGGGCCGTCGTAGCGCCGGCCGGGCCTCGCCCAGCGCGGGTCCGGCCAGCTGCGGGCCCGTTCAGCGGGCCTGTCCTGCAAACCTGGCAGGCGGGCGCGCCCGGGCCTGTCAGGAGCCGCAGCAGCCTCCGCCGCAGCAGCCGCCTCCCGAGCCGCCTCCCGCCGGGCGGGGGGCGGCCGCTGCGCCGGTGACGGCGACCGTCGACAGAAGCTTCACGGTGTCGTCGTGACCCTGCGGGCAGGAGGCCGGGTCGTTGGACGCCGACATGGGACGGGACACTTCGAACGTCGCTCCGCAGGCGCGGCAGCGGTAGTCATAGCGCGGCACGAGACCAGGATAAGCCCTCGCAGGTCAGGCGGCCGACTGGTTGAGATAGGGCACCCACTGGGGATCACCGTCGAGTTGCGCGCCGATGAGCCGCCAGTGGGCGCCGCGCGGGACCACCGGGGCCACGCGTAACGTCCAGCCGAGTTCCTCCACCAGCCGGTCGGCCTTGCGGTGGTTGCACGGCATGCACGAGGCGACGCAGTTCTCCCACGTGTGCGGGCCGCCCCGCGACCGGGGGATCACGTGGTCGATGGTCTCGGCCCGCTGGCCGCAGTAGGCGCAGCGGAAGTCGTCACGCCGCATCAGAGCCGCCCGGGTCAGCGGGATGCGTGACCGGAACGGGATGCGGACGTATCGGCGTAGCCTGATCACCGAGGGCACGTCGAGGGTCCGCGTGGCCGACCGCAGCACCGCGCCACGCCGGTCACGATGCACCACGTCGGCCTTCTCGCGCAGCACGAGCACGACGGCCCGGTGCAGAGACAGCGTGGTAAGCGGCTCGTAGGTGGCGTTCAGCAGCAGCACCTGGCGCATTACCGTGCCTCCCCAGCCGGCCCCGGGAGCGTGTCGGACCCTGTCTCGGGCCCCGTCCCGGGTTCTGTCGCTTCCGTCACAAGGACCTCCGCCGGACGGCCCAGCGGATGGTCACCACGGCACCGCCCTCCACCAGTGTGGCGCTTGCACCGGTTTCCCCGCCACCCCATAACGCACCAGCCGGAAATGACGGCAGAGACACCTGATCCATCTAATGCCCACCTCAGCGTTTCTTTACGCCCTCCCGTAGGGTGCGAATCATGACGCGAACGTACCCGCCCGCTCTTCGCACGAATGTTACGGATGTCCTCCACAGTAGCTCAGTGTCCGATCCGTATCGATGGTTGGAGGATCGCGACGACCCGGCCACGAAGGAGTGGCTCGCGGCGCAAGACGACCTGTTCAGACAGGTCGTGCCCGGGCTCGCGGGCCGGGACGGGTTCCGCGACCGGGTGGCCGAGCTGCTGCGCTCAGGGTCGGTGGGGGCACCGGTCTGGCGGGGCGACAGGCGCTTTTTCACCCGGCGCGCGCCCGAGCAGGAGCACGCCGTGCTGTACGTCGCCGAAGGGGACACCGAGCGGGCGCTGATCGACCCGTCGCGGATCGACCCGACGGGGCTCACCACGTTGGACACCTGGCAGCCCGACAAGGAGGGCCGGCTGCTGGCCTACCAGTTGTCGGTGGGCGGCGACGAGAACTCACGCCTGTACGTCATGGACGTGGCGACCGGGGACCGTGTCGAGGGACCCATCGACCGCTGCCGCTACTCCCCCGTCGCGTGGCTGCCCGGCGGCGAGGAGTACTACTACGTGCGCAGGCTGGCGCCGGACCAGGTGCCCGCCGGCGAGGAGCAGTACCATCGGCGGGTCTACCTGCACCGCGTGGGCTCATCGCCCGACGACGACGTCGAGATCTTCGGCGCCGGGCGCGACAAGACCACCTACTACGGCGTCGGGGTGTCACGCGACGGCCGCTGGCTCACCGTCTCGGCCTCCCTCGGCACCGCGCCGCGCAACGACCTGTGGCTCGCCGACCTGTCGGCCACCCCGGCCGCCGCCCCGGCGCTGGTCGCCGTACAGGAAGGGGTGGACGCGCAGAGCGGCCTGCACTTCGCGCACGACGGGCGGCTGTACGTCTACACCGACCGTGACGCGCCACGCGGCCGGCTCTGCCTGGCCGACCCGGCGGCGCCGTCGGATTGGCGCGACCTCGTGCCCGAGCGGCCCGACGCCGTGCTCGCCGGTTTCGCCGTGCTCGACTCCGTGCTGCTGGTGTCGTGGACCCGCCACGCCATCAGCGAGATCACCGTGCACGATCTCGCGACCGGCGAGCGGATCGGCGAGGTGCCGGTGCCGGGCCTCGGCACGATCGGCGGGCTCGTGTCCCGCCCGGAGGGCGGCCATGAGGCGTGGTTCGGCTACACCGACAACGTGACGCCGCCGGCCGTGCATCGCTACGACGCCCGCACCGGCGACACCACCGTGTGGGCCACGGCGCCCGGTGCGGTCGAGGTGCCCGAGGTGACCACCGAGCAGGTCGTCTACCGGTCGAAGGACGGCACCGAGGTGCGCATGCTGCTCATCGCCGCGCCCGGCGAGGGGCCGCGCCCGGTGATCCTCAACGGGTACGGGGGCTTCGGCATCTCCATGCGGCCGGCGTACTCCGCGTCCGTGCTCGCCTGGGCGGAGGCCGGCGGAGTCTACGCCATCGCACAGCTGCGCGGCGGCGGCGAGGAGGGCGAGGAGTGGCATCGGGCCGGGATGCTCGGCCGCAAGCAGAACGTGTTCGACGACTTCCACGCGGCCGCCGAGCATCTCATCGCGACCGGGGTGACGACCCCGGACCGGCTCGCCATCTCCGGCGGCTCCAACGGCGGCCTGCTCGTCGGCGCGGCGCTGACGCAGCGGCCCGACCTGTACGCCGCGGTCGCGTGCTCGGCGCCGCTGCTGGACATGGTGCGGTACGAGCGGTTCGGCCTGGGCGCCACGTGGAACGTGGAGTACGGCTCGGCCGACGACCCCGAGCAGTTCCGCTGGCTGCTGGCGTACTCGCCGTACCATCACGTACGCGAGGGCGTGGCCTACCCGGCGACGCTGTTCACGGTCTTCGACTCCGACACGCGGGTCGACCCGCTGCACGCGCGCAAGATGTGCGCGGCGCTGCAGTACGCCACGACGGCGGACCCGGCCGAGCGGCCGATCCTGCTGCGCAACGAGACGGAGGTGGGGCACGGCGCCCGCTCGGTGAGCCGGAGCGTCGAGCTGGCCGCCGACCAGCTCGCGTTCCTGGCCAGGTACACGGGCCTGCGCCTGGACGGCTGAGGCGGGCGGTCAGCGCGGGAAGACGATGGTCTTGTGGCCGTCGAGCAGCACCCGCCGCTCGGCGTGCCAGCGTACGGCCCGGGCCAGCGCCTGGCATTCGAGGTCGCGCCCGATCGCCGCCAGGTCCTCCGGGGAGTGCGTGTGGTTGACCCGGGCGACCTCCTGCTCGATGATCGGCCCCTCGTCGAGGTCGGCCGTCACGTAGTGGGCGGTCGCGCCGATCAGCTTCACCCCGCGTGAGTGCGCCTGGTGGTAGGGCTTGGCGCCCTTGAACGACGGCAGGAACGAGTGGTGAATGTTGATGATCTTCCCGGACAGCTTGCCGCACATGTCCTCGGACAGGATCTGCATGTACCGGGCCAGCACCACCAGCTCGGCCTGGTAGTGCTCGACGAGCGCCAGGATCTCCGCCTCCTGCCGGGGCTTGGTCTCGGCGGTGACCGGCAGATGGTGGTAGTCGACGCCGTACGACTGAGTGAGGGGCCGCAGGTCGGGGTGGTTGGACGCGACCGCCACGATGTCGATGTCGAGCAGCCCCGACCGCACCCGGTAGAGCAGGTCGTTGAGGCAGTGGCCGAGCCTGCTGACCAGCACCAGCACCCGCGGTCTGGCCGCCCGGTCGTACAGCCGCAGGTCCATGGCGAATTCGGGGGCGAGGGTGTCGATCGCGCCGCGCAGCTCGTCCTCGGCGACGTCTCCGGAAAACTGCACCCGCATGAAGAAGCGCCCGGCGAGCGGATCGCCGAACTGCTGGCTCTCGATGATGTTGCAGCCCAGCCGGGCCAGCAGGCCCGACACCGCGGCGACGACGCCCGGCCGATCCGGGCAGGAGAGGGTCAGTACGAATTCGCCATGCATGCAGATAGGGTACGACCGGCCCGATACGTCCGGAGCCGGATCAGCCGGCGGTGACGCTCCCGTGCTGCGGCAGCCGCTTCTCGAAGTAGACCACGGTGAGCGCGCCGACGGCCTTCCTGCCGGTCTCGCGCCAGCCGTGGCGGGTGTAGAGCTCGATGGCGACCGCCTGGTTGAGCGTCGTGTCGCCGCACAGCCTGCGATAGCCGAGCTCGACGGCGCGCGTCTCCAGCTCGGCCAGCATCCGCGTGGCGTACCCCCTGCCCTGGTAGTCGGGGTGGACCCGCATGCGGGTCATCTCGGCGACGTCGTCGCCGGCCCGCCGCAGCGCCCCCATCGCGATCAGCCGCCCCTCGGTCTCGCCCACGAGGAACTCCCCGCGATCGGTGAGGTACACCGTCTCGATGCGGGAGAGATCGTCGTCGTACCAGACGCCGTCGCCCGGCCGCAGGCCGACCTGGGCGAGGCAGATGCGGTGCAGCGACAGCACGTCGCCGAGGTCACCGGGCCGGAAGCGCCTGATCGTGAGGGTCATGTCTCGGCTCCCCCGCCCGGCACGGCGCCCAGCACCGTCTCCTTCAGGGCGCGCAGCTCGGGGCTCGACTTGCCGCCGCGGGCCTCGGCCGCCCGGATCAGGTCCAGCGCGCGGTTGCGCACGATGTCGGCGGAGGCGTACTTCTCCTCGAGGTTCTCGTACGCCTCCCTGGCGAGCCGGCACGCCTCGTCGACGTCGCCTTCGATGAGGCGGCAGGTGGCCCGGTCGAACCTGATGAGCAGGGGGTCCAGCCACTCGGAGGGCTGGTACCTCGACAGCGCCTTCTCCAGCACGACGTCGGCCTCCAGCGCCTGCCCGAGCCGCACCAGGGCGTCGCCCTGATGGAAGTAGAGCTGCCGCTCGGTGTAGCCGAACGCGATGTCGTCCTGAGCGTCGGCGTTCATCTGCTGGAAGGCGTCGCGGGCCCGCGTGAGCGCCCGCTTGGCCTGGTCGACGACGTCCTTCTTGCCGACTCCGTGCATCATCGACAGGGCCCGCGCCTCCACGACGGGGGCCATCGCCTGCGCCGCGCAGGGCGTCTTGCCTGCCAGGTCCTTGCTCTTCTTGGCGAGGCTCAGCGCCTCCTGCGGATCGCCGTAGTAGAGGGGGACCAGCGCCTCGCGGGCGGTGACCCAGGCCCGCAGCGCCCGGTCGCCGGTCTCGTCGGCGGCGGTGCGGCCCGTGCGGAAGAACGACCGCGCCAGCCGGTGGTCGCCCAGGTTGATCATGATCATGCCGCTGAGGCCGGACAGCTTGGCGGCCATGCGGAACAGCCGTTCCTGCAGGTCGCTCGGCTGACGGTGCTCCATGGCCTCGCGGACGGCGCTGAACTCCAGCAGCACGTCGCACAGCAGCCGCAGCGGCGGGGTGTTCGGGTACTGCCGGCCGAAGCTGGAGGTGACCTCCTCCCACTGGTCGAGCATCGCCGGGGACACGGTGGCGGACACCATGGTGGAGTCCATGCGCCGGCGGATGCCGTCGACGGCCTTCAGCACCTCGTGGTCCAGCCCCATGGCGGCCCCGGCGGACGAGGCCCCCACCAGTTTCAGGAGTGTTCTGCGTAGCACGTTTTCGTCCTCCTCACCCCCGTCCGTCGCGGGATCGCGAGTGTCCGCCGCGATCCACAACTCCCGTTGGCTCGGTGCCGCGTCGGGTTCGGGGTCATCCAGGTCACCGCGTACGACCCCCGGCATGCGATGCCCGTGGCCGCAAATGCACGGGCCGTCGTATCCGAGTGCCACCGGCTCGACCCGGTAAACGGAGCACAAATAGTGCAAATACTCCGGACCGGGTCGTTTCAGGCCGCTTTCGTACGCCGATAACAGCGTCTCGCCGATTCCCGGGACGGGCTTGCCGTCACGTTCGAACAGCGCGCGTACCTGCTCGATGACGTCGGCGAGCGCGATGCCGTGAGCGAGGCGGTGGGCCTTGATCCGCGTGGTGCCGAACTGAGGCCGGCAGACCTCGTGGATTTCGTCGGCGATCTGGGCGATGCTCCGCCCGACCGCCAGGGCCCTGGCCCGGCAACGGCGAGCCAGTTCGGTCTCCCTATGCTGCCTACCGGTCATGTGACCCCGCTTCGCTCGGCCATTCCGGCCCCTCTCCCGCGGACTCCCGCCCGCTGACGCAGCGTCATTGACGGGTCGCACTACGTCTAGTGAGAATAATGGACCGGGAGATGCGAGGTGTGGAATGGCTCCAGAAGGTATCGGCTAAGGATCGTCCTCCCACGGACTGCTTCTTTCAACCCAGTTGGTGTATCCCCCACCCAAGCTCCCCTTAAAGGTCCGTTGCGTGATTCCGGCGCCGTGCGCCATCTTGGGCCAGCCAGCATCGAAACCGGCCACCAGCGGGTGCCACGACAAGGGAGGGGCCAGGTGGGGAACGACGACTCCGGTCACCTGGATCAGTTGGTCTCGGAACTGGACGCGCGAGGTCTGCTCGCACGGGTCGTACGAACGCAGAACGGCCGCACCTTCGTCCGGGTGATCAACCCGAACGCCACGAGTCTCGCCGAGAACGTGACGTGCCGGCCACAGGCCACGACCGAGTACTACTGGTGGTCGTGGGGCGAGCGGATGCACCGCGCAGACGACCCGGCCGGCGCCGCCAGCAAGGTGGCCCGGGTGCTCGCCGCCGTGGGGGAGGCCGGCTCGGCTCCCCGCTGAGGACGACCGTCCGGCTTCGCTGCGAAAGCGAGGCCGGGGGGCGCCGGGGGCCCCGAAGGGGTCCCTCCGGCCCTGGGCGGCGCGGGTCACGCTTCCGGGTGCGTGCCCCGCGCCGGGGCCGCCGTCGCCGCCTACAGGACGGCCATCGGTCCTAGGGACGACGACGGCGGCCGGTTCGGGCGGTGTGCCGGGTGCGGCGATTACCTAAAATTGGTGCGCCGTCCGAACCGATCCGGGGGATTCACCACGTGTTGCCATGGGGCTTGCCGTCTGCTCCCACTCCGTCGCCCGAGCCGTCGTCCGACTCGTCCGCCGACCTCGGTGAGCAGCTGAGGCAGATGGAGCAGGCCTGCACGCGGGCGAGCGATCCGATCTGCCCCGCGGTGCGGCACATCCTGCCCGACGCCGCGTGGGCGCCACTGGTCGCCAGCCTGATCACGATCGCGGTGATCCTGCTCATCGCGCTGGTGCTGCGCAACGTGGCCCACCGGATCATCCACCGCATCGCCCGCCGCGCGGCCGAGGGCGTGATGCCCGAGCGGCTGCGCAGAAGCGCCATGGCCGCAGGCGGACACCCGGCCGTCCTCACCGAGCGCCGCCGGCAACGCGCCGAGACCATGGGCTCGGTGCTCAGCCACCTGGCCACGATCGTCATCATGGGCACGGCGGTGCTCATGATCCTCGGCCGGCTCGGCATCGACATCGCCCCGCTGCTGACCAGCGTGGGCATCTTCGGCGTCGCCATCGGATTCGGCGCCCAGGAACTGGTCAAGGACTTCATCTCCGGCATGTTCATGCTGCTGGAGGACCAGTACGGCGTCGGCGACGTGATCGACACCGACAAGGCCTCCGGCACCGTCGAGGTGGTGACGCTGCGCATCACGCGGCTGCGCGACGATGACGGCAAGGTCTGGTACGTGCGCAACGGCACGATCACGCGGGTCGGCAACGGGTCGCAGGGCTGGTCGCGGGCGCTGCTCGACGTGCCGGTGCCGTACGACTCCGACATCGACGCCACGCGGGACCTGCTCAAGGACATCGCGATGCGGCTGTGGGAGGACCCCGCCAACCAGCACCTGCTGATCATCGAGGAACCACGGGTGTACGACCTGGAGAAGATATCCGACAGCTCGCTGATCTTCCGGATCACGGCCAAGACGGCGCCGGGCGCGCAGGAGGACGTGACCCGCGAGCTGCGCCTTCGCGTCAAGCGGGCCTTCGACGAGAAGGGCCTCGCCTTCGCCTCGGCCTGAGCTCCCGGCCGGAGCCCGTACCCTGAAGGGGTGACGAGTCCCGAGGTGACCTTCTACGACGCCGTGGGCGGAGAGCCGACGTTCCGCCGCCTTGTGCACCGCTTCTACGAGGGTGTCGCCACCGACCCGCTGCTACGCCCGATGTACCCCGAGGAGGACCTCTCCGGCGCCGAGGAGCGGCTGCGGCTGTTCCTCATGCAGTACTGGGGCGGGCCGAGGACCTACAGCGAGCGGCGCGGCCACCCCAGGCTGCGCATGCGGCACATGCCGTTCGTCATCGACCAGGCCGCGCACGACGCGTGGCTGCGGCACATGCGCGACGCGCTCGACTCGCTCGACCTGCCGGAGGAGTTCGACACCAAGCTCTGGGACTATCTGGTCTACGCCGCCCATACCCTGATCAACTCCCCCGGCTAGGCCGGGGCCGCTCAGTCGCGGGTGAGCCTGCGGTAGGTCACGCGGTGCGGCCGGGCCGCCTCGGCGCCGAGCCGCTCGACCTTGTTCTTCATGTAGGCCTCGAAGTTGCCCTCGAACCAGAACCAGCGCGAGCCTTCCTCCCACGCCAGGATGTGGGTGGCGATGCGGTCGAGGAACCACCGGTCGTGCGAGGTGATGACCGCGCAGCCGGGAAACTCCAGCAGGGCGTTCTCCAGCGACGACAGGGTCTCGGTGTCGAGGTCGTTGGTGGGCTCGTCGAGCAGCAGCACGTTGCCGCCCTGCTTGAGGGTGAGCGCCAGGTTGAGCCGGTTGCGCTCGCCGCCCGACAGCACCCCCGCGGGCTTCTGCTGGTCGGGGCCCTTGAAGCCGAACGCCGCGACGTAGGCCCGTGAGGGCATCTCGACCTGCCCGACCTTGATGTGGTCGAGCCCGTCGGAGACGACCTCCCACACGGTCTTGCCGGGCTCGATGCCGACGCGGTTCTGGTCGACGTAGGAGAGCTGCACGGTCTCGCCCACCGTGATGCTGCCCCGGTCGGGCTGCTCGCTCCCGGTGATCATGCGGAACAGCGTGGTCTTGCCCACGCCGTTGGGCCCGAGGATGCCCACGATGCCGTTGCGGGGCAGGGAGAACGACAGGTCCTCGATGAGCATGCGGTCGCCGAAGCCCTTGGTCAGCCCGGCCACCTCGATGACCGTGCTGCCGAGTCGCGGCCCCGGCGGAATCTGGATGTCTTCGAAGTCGAGCTTGCGGTGCTTGGCGGCCTCGCTCGCCATCTCCTCGTAGCGCTGCAGGCGGGCCTTGCTCTTGGTCTGCCGCGCCTTGGGGTTGGAGCGCACCCACTGCAGCTCCTCCTCCAGGCGCTTCTTGCGCTTGGCGTCCTTCTGCCCTTCGACCTTCAGCCGCGCGGCCTTCAGCTCGAGGTACGTCGAGTAGTTGCCCTCGTAGGGGTAGCAGCGGCCGCGGTCGAGCTCCAGGATCCAGTTGGCGACGTTGTCGAGGAAGTAGCGGTCGTGGGTGACGGCGAGCACGGTGCCGGGATACTTCTCCAGGTGCTGCTCCAGCCACTGGACGCTCTCGGCGTCGAGGTGGTTGGTGGGCTCGTCGAGCAGCAGCAGGTCGGGCTGCTGCAGCAGCAGCTTGCACAGCGCGACCCGGCGGCGCTCACCGCCGGACAGGTTGCCGACCTCGGCGTCGGCCGGGGGGCAGCGCAGGGCGTCCATGGCCTGCTCCAGCCGACTCTCGACCTCCCACCCGTTGCGGTGGTCGAGCGCCTCCTGCAGCTTGCCCATCTCCTCGAGCAGCTCGTCGCTGTAGTCGGTCGCCATCTTCTCGGCGACCTCCTCGAAGCGGGCCCGCAGCGCCAGCGTCTCGGCGACGCCCTCCTCGACGTTGCCGAGCACCGTCTTGGACTCGTCGAGCTCGGGCTCCTGCATCAGGATGCCGACCGTGAAACCGGGCATCAGCCTGGCCTCGCCGTTGGACGGCTGCTCGACGCCGGCCATCATCTTGAGCAGCGTCGACTTCCCCGTGCCGTTGGGGCCCAGCACGCCGATCTTGGCTCCGGGCAGGAAGTGCAGGGTGACGTCGTCGAGGACCACCTTGTCGCCGTGCGCCTTGCGCACACGCTGCATGGTGTAGATGTACTCCGGCATGTCTTCCAGCTTAGTGGCCCGCGAGGGGCTCTCCGGCCGGGCCGATCGCGTCGCCGGCGGCCCGCGGGCGGGGCGGGCCGGCGGGCAGGCAGATGCGGTCGCGGCCGAGCTCCTTGGCGCGGTAGAGCGCGAGGTCGGCGGCGGCCAGCAGGTCCAGCAGCTCGTCTCCGTGCACCCGCAGCACGGCCACCCCGGCCGAGACCGTCACCTTGATCATCACATCGTCGACCGGCACGACCATGCGCCCGACCCAGGTGCGCAACCGCTCGGCCACCCGGCGCGCCTCGGTCACATCGGCGTTGGGCAGCAGGATGACGAACTCCTCGCCGCCGAACCTGCCCACCACGTCGTAGTCTCGCAGCTGGCTGCGCAGCGCCGAGGCGACGGAGGCGAGGACCTGGTCGCCGACCAGGTGGCCGTGAGTGTCGTTGACCCGTTTGAAATGGTCGATGTCGATGAGCACCAGCGCCAGGCTGCCGCCGGTGCGCCGCGCCCGCACGATCTCGGTGTCGGCCTCGCGCTGCCACGCCGCGGCGTTGAGCAGCCCGGTCTTGGCGTCGGTGCGCGCGGCGGCCTGCAGCTGGGCGTGCAGCAGGCTGCGCTGCAACAGCACGACGGGCGGCAGGGCGAGCAGCAGCAGGCCGGGGCTCAGCGCGCAGGCGATGGCCACCAGCACGCCGAGACACAGCTCGACGGCGTCGAGGATGAGACTCTCGCGATCCCACAGCACATCGCGCCACCGGGTGTCGGAATCGGCGCTGTGGGCCGCGATCGCGATGAGCGCGGTGTTGAGCACGGTGAACAGCGCCGCGCAGCCGACGGCGAGCAGCAGCGCGGCGCGGGAGCCCTCGGTGAGCGAGGCGCCCGCGGGGAGCAGGGTGTGGAACACCAGCGAGGCCGCGCACCCCGCCAGCCCGATGGCCGCCGAGCTCGCCACCCTGCGGTAGACCACGGTGGCCCGGACCCTGCGCTGCAGCAGGATCTGCAGCGGCAGCGGCGCGAGCAGGGCGTAGACCGGCGGCAGCAGCAGCGCCACGGGCAGCCACCACGCCGACAGCAGGTCGCGCGAGACGCCCGCGGGCATGCCGAGCCGTCTGGTCGCCTCGATGCACACGGCGCCGCAGCCCATCAGCGCCGCGAAGATCACCAGGTCGTGCGCGCCGAACGCGGTGACCGACGCGAGTGCGACGATCGCGGCCACGTCGAGTGCGGCCACCGCGCACAGGTAGAACACGAGGGGGCGACGCTGGGCCAGCAGGGGCCATCGGCCGTCAGGCGCCATCTGCATTCCCCTTTCCGCAACTCCTATGAGTAACATGATAATTGCGGAGTGTGCGCTGTGGGGCGAGAACCGCTACTGTTACCACTCATACGGCAACGGAAGGGGACTCCCATGACACAGGGCATCACCTGGACCTAGGAGGGGTATCGGCCAGACCCGGCCGGGGCCCCTCCTCCCCTCGGACACCTCACCTCAGGCCGCGGTCTGCTCCCCTTCAGCCCATCCCTCCGCGGGTCTCTGGCAGGTCGCGATCGCCTCGGCGGGTCGTTGGAAGGTCGCGATGCCCCACTTCAGGTCGTGGCCGACCGACGTCGCCTCGATCTCGACGACGGGCCGCCGCACCCCGTCGCGCTCGGTCTCCCGCGTGCGCAACCGCCCGTGGACGATCACCGGGTGGCCCTTGCGCAGCGACTGGGCGACGTTGTCGGCCAGCCGGCGGTAGCAGCGCACCCGGTAGAAGCCGGTGGGGCCGTTGCGCCACTGCCGGGTCTGGCGGTCGACGTAGCGCGAGGACGTGGCCACTTTGATCACGGCCACGCGGGAGCCGTCGCCGAGCGGATAGGTTTCGGGCTCGTGGGTCACGTTGCCGCACAGGGTGACGTAGATTTCGTTCATTGCCGCCTCCGATGACGGGTCTGCCTGCGTGGACAGGATCTCGCTCCGCGCCGGCCACCAGGTCACCGAACGCCGTTCTGGGGATAACCTCGCCCTGTGTCACCCCGGCCCACGGCGCGGCCCACTGTGCCGGCCTTCCGTGCCGGCCTCGCTTACCGGCCCGCTGCGCCGATCCCCGTGCCGGGTGCGGTGTCAGCGGCGGACCACCGACATCGCGGTGAAGAACTCGTTGTAGCGGTGCAGCTCGCGCTCGACCGGCTTGATGACGGCCTCTTCGGCGACACCGGCCACCTTGCGGCGCATGTCCCGCTCCAGCCGCTCGCGCTCGGCGGCGGCGCCGAGCACGACGAAGTTGCGGCTCGCCACCGACGACAGCAGGCCGAGGCCGAGCACGCTCACCATGGTCAGCCCCAGCCAGGGCAGCACCGACAGGTCGGACAGCGGGCCGGTCGCCGCCGCGCCGCCGAAAAGGTTGTAGACGAGGATCGCGCCGCCCCACGCGGCCCCGGCCACGAACAGCACCACCAGCAGGTACTGCCAGATCTTCAGCGCCCACCACCAGCCGGGCACCCGGTCGAGCCGGGGCGCGACCGCCGACAGCTCGTCGGACAGCACCTGGGGCAGCCGGCCCGACGCCGAGCGCGCGGCGTCGCGCACGCCGTCGCGCCACGCCTCGGGCATGCCCGGGGTGAGGCCGTCGGCCAGCGCCTGCACGGCGTTGCCGACCTCCGCCGGCTGCGCGCTCACCGAACCGCCGACGAGGTTGTCGATCTCGGTGCGCAGGTCGCCCATGCGCAGGCTGCTCAGCGGATCGCGGCGCACCCGGTGCAGCCACCTCTGGTAGGGCCAGCCGACCCATTCGAGGGACCGGGCGCCGTACACGCTCTCCATGGCCTCGCCCACCGCGGGCACGCCGATGGCGTCGCACAGCGCGTCGACCAGGCCCTCGCGCCGGGCGTCGTCGACGACGGGGTCGACCATCATGGCCTGGGGGGCCGGCATGACCCGGCTGAGCTCGACGGCCAGCCGGTCGAGGTCGGCCTCCAGCCGCTGGGTGGCGGCGCGGCGCTGCGACACCGCCTCGGAGAGCACGCCCTTGAGGCCGTCGACGCCCCGGCCGGTGAGCGCCGATGTCGACACCAGGCGCGGATGCTCGACGCCCTCGCGTTTCAGCAGATCGGCGAGGTCGCCGACGCATTCGACGAGCTCCTCGGGGGCCAGCCGGTCGACCTGGTTGAGCACGAACACGGTCACCGCGTCGTGCCCCGCCAGCTCGGTGACGTACTGGCGGTGGATGGAGGCGTCGGCGTACTTCTGCGGGTCGAGCACCCACACCACCATGTCGGCGACCTTGATGAGCCGCTCGGCCTCGGTGTCGGTGAGCGCCCGGATGGAGTCGTGGTCGGGCAGGTCGAGCAGGATGAGGCCGTGCAGCCGGCTTTCGCCCCGGTCGAGCGCGCTGGCCCGGGCGAACCGGTGCCGCCACTGGATCTGCAGCCAGTCGAGCAGCGGGGCGGCGCCTTCGAGGCCCCACACGCAGGCGTGGGTGCGGGCGGTGGTCGGGCGGCGTACGCCGGTCGGCGACAGCTCCAGCCCGGAAATGCGGTTGAACAGGGATGACTTGCCGCTGCCGGTGCCGCCGGCGAGCGCGACCACGGTGTGCTCGGCGGACAGCCGGAGCCGGTCTCCGGCCCGCATCAGCAGCCGACCGGCCTCGCTGATCAGCGCGGGGTCGACGCGCCCGGGGCCGAGCTCCACCACCCGGGCGAGCGCCGCCAGCCGGGGCCCCAGCCCGTGCTGTGCCTGCGGGCTCGTCGTGCTCAGAGTCATCGGGCGACCTCGAGGTTGTACGTAGCCTGATAGAGCCTGGTGGCGGCGGCCTCGTCGGGGATGCCGGCGCTGTCGAGGACCCGGACGTACCGCAGGGTCTCCTCGTCGAACAGCATGCCGATGCGGGCGCGCAGATCGCTGCGCGCCTTGGCGCCGATGCCGCGCACCGTCTCGGTGCCGAGCAGCCCGCGCAGCAGCCGTTCGGGCAGCGAGCCGACCGCGACAGGGCTCTGCCCGCCGTCGGGCACTTCGTAGCCGAGCAGCCCGACGGTCAGCACCACCGCGATCGACTCCACGTCGAACGACATGAGGCGGGCGATCGACCGCTTGGACGCGCCTTCGGCCCGGACGAGCTCGGTGACGTGGTCCTGCCAGGCGCCGATCGCGCGGCCGGCGCGCCGGACGAGCTCGTCGGACGGGCGGCTCAGATCGGCGGCGGCCGCGAGCCGGTCACCGGCCCCGGCCCGGTTGCGCCACCGGCCGACGACCTCCTCGGCCGCCCGTTGCGCGGCCGCCGTGATGATCGACTCGAGGCCGGTGCGGAGCGCCGACTTCAGCGCACGCAGCCGCACCGGGCCCTGCGGCTGCGACTTGCCGCCGAACGGGCCGGGGCGGCGGCGGTGCAGTGCCTGCCGCAGGTCGCCGGACCCGGCGAAGTCCTGCCAGCGGGCCAGCACTTCGCCGCGCAGCAGCGACCCGTTGCGGGTCGCGGTGTCGATCTCGGCGAGCGCGCCCATGTACGCGGCGTCGACGTCGGTGCGCAGCTCGGCGCGGAACGCCGCCTCCGCCTCCAGCTGGCGTGCCAGCGCGGGCACCCGCGCCCGGAAGCTGTTCAGCGCGCCGGCCAGTGTCTCGCGGACGGCCTGGGAACGGCGCTGCCCGTCGACCGACAGCTCCGTCAGCCACATGCGCAGCTCGGCGATCTCGTGCTCGGGCAGCCGCCCGCCCGTCACCGTGGACTCGTGGACGACGAACCGCTCGACGTCGCCGAGGCCGTAGTCATCGAGCATGCGGACGAAATGCTTGAGGACGACCTCGCGCGACTTGGGCGGGACCCGCGACAGCACGATGGCCAGCCGCGCGCCGCGCTCCTTGGCCAGCTTCAGCAGCTGCCAGGAGGGCGCGTCGGCGTAGCGGGCCGCCGTCGTGACGAAGACCCACAGGTCGCCGGCGTCGAGCATGCGGTGGGCGATCTCGTGGTGCTCCTCCACGACCGAGTCGATGTCGGGCGTGTCGAGCAGGGCGACCCCGGCCGGCAGCCGCTCGGTGACGGCGAGGATCAACGAGCCCTCGGGCGGCCGGCCCGGACCGGCCTCGATCCGGCGCAGGTGACCGAGGACCGGGCCGCGCGCGAACCAGTCGCGGTCGTCGGGGTGGCAGACCAGCACCGGGGTGCCGGTGGTCGGGCGGCGGACGCCGGTCGCGCTGACCTTCGTCGCCGCGAGCGTGTTGACCAGGGTCGACTTGCCCGCACCGGTCGAGCCGGCGATGACGATGAGGGCGGGCGCGGTGCTCACCCGCACCCGGGGGATGACGTAGCCGGCGAGCTGCGCCAGGATCTCGGCCTGCGCCTTGCGCGCTTCCTCGGCGCCCGGCAGGTCCAGGCCGAACCGCAGGCCGACGATGCTCTGGCGCAGCTCGGACAGCGCGCGGGTCAGCGCCTCCGACGCGAACTCGGGCATCGGTATCTCCCGCATCGGCGTGGGCGCCTCGCCGGGGCCGGCGTCGTCCGCCTGCTCGCCGCCCCGCCCGTCCGCCTGCCCCTCGGGCTGCTCGGCCGTCTGTCCCTCGGGCTGCTCGGCCGCGTGCCCGTCGGCCTGCTCGGCCGGCGTGAAGACGGACGGGAAGACCAGAGGGCCGGGCTCCTCCCCGACGAACGCATCGGACGGCTCGGACGGCTCGGCCTGCTCGGTGGCCGGAGGGCCGGCCCGGCCGGCCTTCTCCGCCCCGTCGGTGGCTTCGGGCCCGGTGCCCTCGTGCCCGGGGGCTTCGTCGCCGGCGCCCGTGGCGCCCTCGGCGTCGCCGATGGCACCGAAGATCGCCGTCACCTCGCCGGGCTCGCCTTCTCCGGGCGTGGCCCCGCCGAACTCGTTCATGGCGGCCTCGTCCCTGCCGACCCTTTTCCGGCCGGTTTCGTCGCTTGTCGGAGTCTGCCCGGGGGTCCTGTTGGCAGCCGACTTCACGAGATTCGCTCCGCTCGCACCATTTCGATCTCCTGGCCGACTTTGACCACATCGCCGACGACCACGATCGCCGGCGGACGTACCCCAGCCGCGGTCACGCGTTCCGCCACGGTGGAGAGTGTGGCGAAAAGAACCCGTTGCGTGGGAAGAGTACCGTCCTGTACCAGGGTCACGGGAGTGTTCGGGTGACGTCCATTGTGTAGCAATGTATCGGCGATATCCCGGATTCGTTTCACAGCCATCAGCAGCACGAGCGTGCCCTGACTCCGGGCCAGGGCCGGCCAGTCGACGGTGGAGCGGGGGTCGCCGGGCGGCACGTGCACCGAGATGACGTGAAACTCCTGGCTGACTCCACGATGGGTGACCGGCACGCCGGCCGCCGCCGGCACCGCCACCGCGCTCGTGATGCCCGGCACCACGACGACCGGGATGCCCTCGCGGGCGCAGGCCAGCATCTCCTCGCCGCCGCGGCCGAACACGAACGGGTCGCCGCCCTTGAGCCGCACCACGAACCGGCCGGCCCGCGCGTGCTCGATCAGCAGCTCGTTGATCTTCTCCTGGGCCAGGTAGCGGCCGTACGGGATCTTGGCGGCGTCGATCAGCTCGACGTCGGGCGGCAGCTCGTCGAGCAGGGCACGCGGGGCGAGCCGGTCGGCGATCACGACGTCGGCCTGGGCCAGCAGCTGCCGGCCGCGCACGGTGATCAGCCCGGGGTCGCCGGGGCCGCCGCCGACCAGCGCCACGCCCACGGGCTTGGTGCGGGAACGCCGGGCGTCGATCGTGCCGTCGCGCAGGGCGCCGACGACGGCGTCTCTGATGCCGGCGGCGCGGCGCGGATCGCCGCCCGCCGTCACGGCGACGCCGATCTCGCCCACCCGGCCGCTCGCCGGGGTCCAGGCGGCGGAGGCGTCGCGGTCGTCGGCGCGGACGCACCAGATGTGCTTGGCCTCGGCCTCGGCGGCCACGGCCGTGTTGACCGCGCGGTCGTCGGTGCACGCCTGGACGAGCCACGCGCCGTCGCAGTCGCCCACCTGGTACGGGCGCCGCTCCCACGTCAGGCGGCCCCGGGCGACCAGGTCGTCGAGCGACGGGGTGACGCTCGGAGACACCAGGACGACCACCGCGCCGGCGTCGAGCAGGGCGGGGACCCGCCGCTGGGCCACCCGGCCGCCACCGACGACGAGCACGCGCCGTCCCTCCAGGCGCAGCCCCAGCAGGTAGGGCGACATGACTCGGATCTCCCCTTCACGTGACGGGTCAAGCGAGGCGTGGTGCGTGAGTTAAACGTACCGGTCTTTTGTCACAGGAGACGCAGGTTACCCGTGCTCCCGCGGCCACGCACACCCCGTCAGGAGTCCTTTTCGGTCACCCCGGCCGAATCGAAGGTGGCGACGTCGTGCATCACCCGGACGGCCGCCCGGACGAGAGGGTAGGCGAGCAGCGCGCCGGTGCCCTCGCCGAGCCGCAGCTCCAGATCGACGAGGGGCCGCAGCCACACGTGGCCGAGCGCGAGGAGGTGGCCCGGCTCGGCGGAGCGGTGGCCGGCGACGCAGTAGCCGGCGGCGTGCGGGGACAGGGCGGCCGCGGCCAGGGCGGCGGACCCCGCGATCACGCCGTCGAGGATCACCGGCACCCGCTCGGCGGCCGCGCCGAGGACGAACCCGGCGATGGCGGCGTGCTCCAGGCCGCCGACGGCCGCGAGGATCTCCAGGGGCGGGCGGGCGGTGTCGCCCGGGACGATGCCGTTGACGTAGAGCGCGCGGCGGACCACGCCGATCTTGCGGGCGAGCGTGGCGTCGTCGATGCCGGTGCCCCTGCCGGTGGCGTCGGCCGGGTCACGGCCGGTGAAGGCGCAGATGAGGGCGGCGGAGGCGGTCGTGTTGGCGATGCCCATGTCGCCGGTGATCAGGCATCGGTTGCCCGCGGCGATCAGGTCGCGTGCGACCTCGATGCCGGCCTCGACGGCGGCGGTGACCTGCGCGGCGGTCATGGCCGGGCCGAGCGTCATGTCGGCTGTGCCGGGGGCGACCTTGCGGTCGATCAGGCCGGGCGCGGGCGACAGGGTGGCGGCGACGCCCACGTCGACCACGGTCACCGACGCGCCGGCCTCGGCGGCGAACGCGTTGGCCACCGCGCCCCCGGCGAGGAAGTTGCCGACCATCTGGGCCGTCACCTCGCGCGGCCATGGGGTGACGCCCTGCGCGTGCACGCCGTGGTCGCCCGCGAAGATGGCGAGGGCGGCCGGGGCCGGGTGCGGCGGCGGGCAGACCCCGGCGACGCCGGCCAGCTGGATCGCCACCTCCTCCAGCACGCCGAGCGAGCCGAGCGGCTTGGTGAGCCGTGACTGGTGCAGCCGCGCGGCCTCGGCCGCGGCGTCGTCGAGCGGCCCGATGGCGTCCAGGGTGCGGGCCAGGACCCCCTCGCCGGCGGTCACGACGGGATTCCGCTCAGGGCGTCCTCATAGCGTTCGATCACCACGTCGGCGAGGCCCTCGCAGTCGCCGATCGCCTCGGCGCAGCGGATCTCCATGCCCTCGTGCCCCGCCGCGTAGGCCATGGCCTGGGCCCAGACGCGCTCCAGCACCGCGTCGGCGAACGTGAGGTACGGCAGCACGATGGCCCGTTTGGCGCCGAGCCGGCGGCAGCGCTCCAGGCCGCCGGGCACGCCCGGCCGGGCGTGGGGCGACACGAAGGCGGTCTCGACCGTCAGGTACGCCGAGGCGTGGGTCTCCCACAGCAGGCGCGAGACGCGGTGCACGTCGGCGTTGGCGGCCGGGTCGGCGGAACCGGAGCCGACCAGCACGATGGCGGTGTCGGACAGGGCGACGCCCGGCGGCTCGGCGGCCGGGTCGCCCTGGGGCGCGGGGGCGGCCACGGGGGCCAGCCGGGGCAGCTCGGCCTGGGCGTCGGCGAGCCGCTCGGCGAGAAGCGCGAGGACCCGGGGGTCGGGGCCGATGGCGCGGCCGTAGTCGTACATGAGGGTGGGGTACCGTTTCTGCTCGATGGCCATGGCGCTGGGGATGGCGGCGCGATCGGGCTCGTTTCCGGTGAGCGCGAGGGGCAGCACCACCAGACGATGATGCCCCCGCGCGACGAGAGAGGCCACCGATTCGGTCAAGGGCGGCTCGGCGGCGCCGAGGAACGCGCCGCACACGTCGGCGGCGATGTGGCCGAGCCGGCAGCGCAGCCGGTGGACGAACCTGCCGAACTCCACTACCCCGCAGTCGTCGTCGGTGCCGTATCCGATCAGCAGTAGTGGCGGCTTCATCCGCGATCTCCCATGCGGTTACCTGGGAATACGTAGGCAGAACCGCGAGAATATCCCAAAACGCTAGATCACGGGTGGACCTTTGCCGGATAGGTTCAGGGCCGCACCAGGCCGAACAGGACGGCATCGGAGTATTCCCCGGGCAGTGTCAGCGCCTTGCGCAGCACGCCCTCCTCGGTGAATCCGGCGCGGCGGGCGACGGCAAGGCTGGCGCGGTTGCCGACGGCGATGAGCAGCTCGACGCGGTGGAAGCCGCGGTCGAACAGGTACTCGCAGACCGTGCGGGTCGCCTCGGTCGCGTAGCCGAGCCCGCGCGCCCAGGGCGCGATCCAGTAGCCGACCTCGGCGGTGCCGCGCTCCCAGTCGGCGGTCACGCCGAGCGAGCCGACGAGCCGGCCGCGGCGGCGGGGTTCGAGGGCGAAGTGGGCCGTGCGGACGGGGTCGGTGTGGGCGTGGCGTACGCACCAGTCGAGCGCGTGCTGCCGGGTGTAGCCGCGGGCCCAGGGCATCCAGCGGCCGATCTCGAAGTCGCCGTCGACCGCGTCGTAGATGTCGTCGGCGTCGCCGGGCGTGAAGGGGCGCAGGACCAGCCGTTCGCCGAGCAGCCGCACGCCGGTGCCGAAGCCGGTGCGCGGCATCGGCGGGTCGCCGCGCAGCCGGCCGAAGACGACGATGTCGTGCGGGCCGTCGGCCTCGAAGCCGGCCCCGCGCAGCAGACCGTCGCGGACGAACCCGGCCTTCTCGGCCACGCGGATCGACGCGGCGTTGTCGAGGTTGGCCCGCAGCTCGACCCGGCGCAGGCCGCCCTCGCCCAGCGCCCACTGGCACAGCAGGCGGACCGACTCGGTGGCGTATCCCTGGCAGCGGTGGGCGGGGTGGACGCCGTACCCGATCTCGGTGGTGCCGGCGCCCCACATCGTCTTGAACAGGCTGATGGCGCCGACGAGGACCCCGTCGGCGAGGATGGCCAGGTGCATGCCCTGCCCGGAGCGGTGCAGCTCGTGGACGCCGAACGTCAGCCACTGGTAGACGCCCGAGACGTGGCCCGGCGCCCCGGGCGGCAGGAACTCGTCGCCGGCCTCGACGGCGGCTCGCACCTGACCGGAGTCCTCCGGGCCGAAGGGACGCAGCACCACCCGATCGGACTTCAGCGTCAAGTGGTCATCGAACCTCATCGACCCACCTCCATTTCGGGCGAAATATCGGCCCATTGTCTTCCCTCTGCGCCGTCTTCCCTCTGCGCCGGAGGCCGATCGCACAACGGCTATGCGGAGAACACCTCGCGGAGCTTCACCCGGGCCCCGGTGCGCAGCACGGCCCGGGCGTAGACGATGCCGCCCGCCCACAGCACGCCCGCGATGGCGATCAGCATGAGCGCGATGGCCAGCGCCGTCTGCCAGAGGGGCACCTCGATGACGGCCGACCGCACCGGCATGATCATGGCCGAGAACGGCGGCACCATCGACAGCACCCGCGCCAGGGCCTGGTCGGGGTTCTGCGCCGCGATGAAGCTCATGAAGTAGCCCGCCATCATCAGCAGGGTGGCCGGGGTCACCACGGCGCCCACCTCCTCCTGGCGGGACACCAGGGAGGCGATCGCGGCGTACAGGACCGCGTAGAACGCGTATCCCAGTACGAACCACATGATCGCTCGCAGCACGACGCCGTACGTGCCCTCGGGCAGGTCCGCGATCGACCCGCTGGCCTGGGCCACGACGAGCCCGATGATCGCGATGGCGACGATCTGGATCAGGCCGAGGACGCCGAGGCCGATCGTCTTGCCGGCGAGCAGTTGCCACGGCCGCAGCGAGGCGAGCAGGATCTCCACGATCCGGCTGCCCTTCTCCTCCACCACGCCCATGGCGAGCATGCTGGCCGTCTGGGCCAGCAGCAGGAACAGCAGGACGACGATGACCATCGCGATGCCCGCCCGCAGCCCCGCATCGGCGCTGTCGCCGTTGAGCGACACGGTGGTGAGCGGCGTCACCCGCAGCGCGCGCTCGACCACGGCGGGGTCGAGCCCCGAAGCGGCCAGGTTCTGCTGGGTGGCGACGGCCCGGTGCACGTCGTCCAGCAGGACCGACAGGTTCTGGCCGGGCACCGTCTTGGCGATCACCCGGGCGTTGTCGACGACCGCGGCGTCCACGTCTCCGGCGGCGACGGCCGTGCGGGCGGCGGACTCCTGCGGATAGGTTTTGATCGTGACGGTGAGATCCTCCTGCTGGGCGTCGCGCGCCACGAGCGCCGCCTGCACGGCTTCGCTGTGCTGCCCCACCAGGCCGATGGAGTAGTCGGAGCCGCCGCCGAAGATCTTCGGCAGGAAGGCCACCACGGCCACCAGCACCACCGTCGTGAGCAGCCCGTACCGGAAGGCCCTCGTGCGGGCCCGCACCGTGATCTCGCGCTTGGCCACCAGCCAGATCACGCGACCACCTCCCTGAAGATCTCGCTCAGCGTGGGCTCCACCCAGCCGAAGTGCTCCACCTGCCCGGCACGCGTGGCGACGCGCAGCGCCTCCTGGTCGTCGGACGGTTCGAGGACCACCTCGTCGCCGTCCTTCGCGACGATCGTGCCGGGGAGGGCGTCGGCCCAGCCGGCGTCGGCGCCGGTCACCCTGATGCGCAGCCGCTTGCGCGCCTCCCGCCGGCGCAGCTCGACGACCGTGCCGCTGGCGATCATCCGGCCGGCCTTGATGATGCCGACCGAGTCGCACAGCCGTTCCACCAGTTCGAGCTGGTGGCTGGAGAAGATGACGGGCACACCGGCCGCCCTGCGCTCGGCGAGGACGCCGGCCAGCGCGTCGACCGCGATCGGGTCGAGGCCCGAGAAGGGCTCGTCGAGGACCAGCGCCTCGGGGTCGTGGACGAGTGCGACCGCCAGCTGCACCCGCTGCTGGTTGCCGAGCGACAGGTCGCCGACGTCGTCGCCGGCCCGCTGGGTGACGCCGAGCCGCTCCATCAGGTCGTCGGCGGCCCTGCGGGCCGCGGGCGCGGTCAGGCCGCCGAGGCGGCCGAAGTACTCGATCTGCTCGCGGACCCGCATCTTGGCGTACAGGCCGCGTTCCTCCGGCATGTAGCCGAACCTGCGGCGATCGGGCAGGCCGATCGGCCTGCCCGCCCACAGCACCCGCCCCTCGTCGGCGGTGAGCACGCCCATGATGATGCGCATCGTGGTCGTCTTGCCCGCGCCGTTGGCGCCGACGAAACCGAACATCTCCCCTCGCTCGACCGCGAGGCTCACCCCGTCGAGGGCGACGGTCTCGCCGAAGCGTTTGCGCAGCCCTTCCACTCGCAACATCCGTGGCTCCCTGTCATCGCCGGTCCCGCAGCCGAGGCCTGATGGGGCGGAAATCCGACGTTCGGTCCTGCTTCGTTTCTTCGACGGAGCCTAAAGCGTTCGCAACGCGAGTGAGCACGGCCGAAGCCGGCGTCTGGACGATGCGGCCGACGGCCGCTTTCCGGGCATCCGCAACGGCGGGATCCGCCCGCCGGAGAAGCCCGCCCGGCGACCCGGCGATGGGTGCGCGCACGCTCGCGGCCTGTAGGGGTGTGCCGCCCGGGAGGCGCGGCGGCCGCGGGTCGTGGCCGCCGCGCCTCCCGGCGCATCGCCGCCGATCCGCCATATGTCGCCTTTTGCGTCGAATGTGACGTTTTATAGGTGACGGCAGGGTACGGGCGTTCTCATGACCTGATTCGCAAAGGTCCCAGATCGGCGGGAGGCCGATAGGGAAGGAGAGGTCATGGAACGAGGGAGCAGCAAGCACGGGCCCCGTGTCGACGACGAGCAGAAGCACGAGACCGAGGGCCTCGTCAGGGGCGGAGGCCCCACGCACACCGAGGAGTGGCGGCAGCCCGAGCCGGTCGAGGCGCCCGCCGAAGAACGCCTCGACGACGAGCCCGGGCCGCAGGACCGGCGAGGCAGCCCGCCCGGCATCACCCCCGCCGACGTCGAACGGCGCAGCAACCTCGCCAGGTGGCTCAGCGACGCCCGCTACCCCGCGGACCGCCGCGCCCTGCTGACGCACGCGGTCGCCAAGGCCGCCCCGGACCCCGTGCTCAACGCCGTGCGCTCGCTGCCCGACGAGAAGTTCGCCAACGTGGCCGAGGTCGCGGCCGGCCTCGGGCTCGGCATCGAACGGCGCCGCACCTAGGGGGCCGCCGCCGTTCCCCCGAAGGGAGAACCCCGCAATGAGACTGGACTTCCTGCGCCCGCTGTACGGGTGCCAGGGGCCGTTCGACGCGATCTATCTGGACACCAGCCGCACCGACCAGCGGGGAGCGGCCGAGGTCGAGCTGCGCTGGCGCGGACTCGCGGAGCTGCTGATCGAGCAGGGCGCGACGCGCGACGAGCTCGCCCCGGTGGACGCCCTGGTCGCCGACCCCGCCAGCGCGGCACCCGGCCAGGCGGTGTTCCTGGCCGAGGGGCGCATCGTCTACCGCGAGGCGCTGCCCAATCCGCCGCGCCGCCAGACGGCCAGGCGCTCGCCGCTGCCGCACGTCATGCCGCTGCTGGCCCAGCGCGGCGAGAACGTGCCGCACCTGCGGGTGATCGCCGACCACACCGGCGCCGACGTGCTGGTCATCGCCGCCGGCGCGCCCCGTGAGCTGACGGTGGAGGCCGAGACGTGGCCGCTGCAGAAGACCGCCCAGGGCGGCTGGTCGCAGAAGCGCTACGAGCGCAACGTCGAACTCACCTGGGAGCGCAACGCGCTCGCCGTGGCCAAGGTCATCGATGACGAGGTGCGCCGGCTGGGCGCCGAGCTCGTCGTCCTGGCCGGGGAGACGCGGTCGCGCGCCCTGATCCGCGACCGTGTGGGCAAGGAGGCGGCCGAGCGGATCGTGATGGCCGAGCACGGCGGCCGGGCACCCGGGGCCGGGCAGCGGCTCTTCGCCAAGGAGGTCGAGGCCGTGCTCGACGAGCACCTCGCCCGCAAGCGGGCCCGCGTGCTCGGCGTCTACGGCGACTACCGCGGCACCGGGCTCGCGGTCGACGGGCTCGCCGAGACCGTGCGGGCGCTGCGCGAGCGCCGGGTCGGCGACCTGCTGATCGTGGACGACCCCTCCGCCGACGGCATGCTGTGGATCGGGCCCGAGGCCACCGAGCTCGCCATCGACGCCGACGAGCTGCGCCAGTGGGGTGTCGCCGAGCCGGTCCGCGACCGCACCGACGCCGCCCTCGCCCGCGCCGCCGCGCTGACCGACGCCGAGCTGTGGTTCGTGACCCCGTCGGAGCTCGACTCCTACGACGGCGTCGCCGCCGTCCTGCGCTTCTAGCCGCCGCCGGGGCGGGTGGTCAGGTGACGATGACGACCTCGAGGGTGCGGGGGCCGTGGACGCCCTCCACCCGGTCGAGCTCGATGTCGCTGGTGGCGCTGGGGCCGCTGATCCAGGTGAGCGGGGCGGCCGGGGACAGGCGGGCGATGGCGTCCGGGACCGTGGGGACGATCTGGTCGGCGCGCACGACGCACAGGTGATAGTCGGGCACCAGGGTGAGGGCCCGGCGGCCCTGCGCGGGGCCGGCGTCCAGGACGATGGTGCCGGTCTCGGCCACGGCCACGGCGCAGCCGCTGATCACGCCGTCGGCGGCGTCGAGGTCGGCGATGGCCGCCGGCGGGTCGTCGGTCACCGGCTCCAGGCCGGACGTCGCCGCGAGCCAGTCCTCCGGCAGGCCCGGCGGGACGATCACCTTGGCCCGGCCGGTCAGCGCCGTCGCCACGGTGGCCGCGAGGCCGTCGGCCGGCACGACGTGCACGATGGCCCGGTAGTCGCGGACCCGCTCGGCGAACAGGTCGATCGGCGGCTCGGCCGGTGGCTCGCCGGCGACGCGGTAGTCGCGGACGACCGCCGGGTCGGGCGCTCCGGCGACGGCCGCGCGGATGCGCTGCAGGATGAGGTCGCGCGAGTTCACCGGTCCGCCTCCCCTTCTGCGCCGCCGGCGGGCTCCCCGCCGGCGGGTCCGCCGGTCCTCCCGTCGCCGCCGTCGCCGCCGGCGCCGCCGTTCCTGCCGCTGTCGGCGCCGCCGTCGGTGCGCCGCCACCAGTCGCGGAACGACTCCTCGGGCACGGGCGGGATGTCGCGGGTGTCGGTCCAGGCGGCGAGGGGGCCGGGCAGCCGCCGGGGGATCAGGCGGCGGAACCGGGACGCCGCCCGCTGGGCCCGGGTGAGCCGCACCTGGCGGCCGAGCACCCAGCCGGCGGCCCGCATGCCGGCCCGCTCGGCGACGGCGTGCCGGGCCTTGGACCGCAGGTGCACCAGCACCGTCGGGATGTCGATGGCGACCGGGCAGACGTCGTAGCAGGCGCCGCACAGCGACGAGGCGAACGGCAGCGAGGCGTCCAGCCCGGACGCCATGCCGCGCAGCTGAGGTGTCAGGATCGCCCCGATCGGGCCGGGATACACCGACCCGTACGAATGGCCGCCGGCCCGCTCGTAGACGGGGCACACGTTGAGGCAGGCCGAGCAGCGGATGCAGCGCAGCGCCTGGCGGCCCACCTCGTCGGCGAGCACCCGGGTGCGGCCGTTGTCGAGCAGCACCAGGTGGAACTCGCGCGGCCCGTCACCGGGCGTGACGCCGGTCCAGGTGGAGGTGTAGGGGTTCATCCGCTCGCCGGTGGAGGAGCGCGGCAGCAGCTGCAGGAACACCTCCAGGTCGCGGAACGACGGCAGCAGCTTCTCGATGCCGACGATGCTGATCAGCGTGTCGGGCAGGGTGAGGCACATCCGCCCGTTGCCCTCGGACTCCAGCACGACGAGGGTGCCCGTCTCGGCGATCATGAAGTTGGCGCCGGAGATCGCGACCTTCGTCGACAGGAACCGCTCGCGCAGGTGCAGCCGGGCGGCCTCGGCCAGCGCGGCGGGCTCGTCGGTGAGGTCGCCGGGCGCGGGCCGGCCCCAGGAGGCCATGCGGTCGCGGAAGATCTCCCGGATCTCGGCGCGGTTGCGGTGGATGGCCGGCACGAGGATGTGCGAGGGCCAGTCGTCGCCGAGCTGCACGATCAGCTCGGCGAGGTCGGTCTCGTAGGCGGTGATGCCGGCGTCGGCCAGCGCCTCGTTGAGCTCGATCTCCTGGCTGGCCATCGACTTGACCTTGACCACCGAGGTCTCGCCGGTGGCCCGCACCAGCCCGGTGATGATGCGGTTCGCCTCGGCGGCGTCGGCGGCCCAGTGCACGTGGCCACCGGCCCGGATGACGGCCTCCTCCAGCTGGAGCAGATAGGTGTCGAGGTGGCGCAGCGTGTGATCCTTGATCGCCTTTCCGGCGGCGCGGAGCCTGTCCCAGTCGGGCAGCTCGGCGACCACGCCGGCCCGTTTGGCCCTGATGGTGTGGGTCGCCTTGCGCAGGTTGAACCGCAGCTGCGAGTCCTGTACGGCGTGCGCCGCGTTATCGGGGAACGCGGGCAGCGTCGGCGCGGCCGGCACGACGCCGACGTGCCGGCTCGGCATGCCCAGGAAGGCGCGCTGCCCGGTCGCGCCCTGCCCGGGCCCGTGCCGCCCTGCCTGCTCGCTCATGACGTCCGCTCCGTGGTGGCGAGGATCTCGGCCAGGTGCATGACCCGCACCCCGGTGCGCTGGCGGCGCAGGGTGCCGCCGATGTGCATCAGGCACGAGTTGTCGGCGGCGCACAGCACCTCGGCCCCGGTCGACACGACGTTGCGCACCTTGTCGGAGCACATCGCCGCGGAGACCGCGGGGTTCTTGAGGGCGAACGTGCCGCCGAACCCGCAGCACTCGTCGGCGCCGGGCAGCGGCGCCAGCTCCAGCCCGCGTACGGCCCGCAGCAGCCGCTCGGGCCGGTCGCCCACCCGCAGGCCGCGCAGGGAGTGGCAGGTGGGGTGGTAGGTGACGCGGTGCGGAAAGTAGGCCCCGACGTCGGTCACCTGGAGCACGTCGACCAGGAACTCCGACAGGTCGTACACCTTCGGGGTCACCTCGGCCACCGCCGCCGCGAACCCCTTGTCGGGGGCGCCGTCCGCGGCCTCGCCCGGCGGTCCGTACCCTGGGCCGCCGGTGGCGGCGAGCCGGGGGTACTGCTCGCGGACCATCGCCGCGCACGACCCGGAGGGCGCCACGATCGCGTCGTAGCCCGCGAAGACGGACACGAAACGCCGGGCCAGCCGGGTGGCCTCCGCCGGGTAGCCGGTGTTGAGGTGCATCTGCCCGCAGCATGTCTGCTCCGGTGGGAAGCCGACCTCGCAGCCGAGCCGCCGCAACAGCGTGACCACGGCCTTGCCGGTGCCGGGGAAGAGCGTGTCATTGACACATGTCACGAACAGGGCAACGCGCACCGCCCCACCTTCCTGAGCCGGGTCGGCGCCCGGCCTGCTCCGTGTCTCTCCCGACCCTATCCGCCCCTATCGGAAACCACCCATTCGGGACGCCGGGAGTGCCACAGGACGTGTTCTACCATGACGTTCGGCGACCGGCCCGCAGGGGTGCGGAGAGCGCGGCGGGGCGTCGCCGCCTTCCGTGCGCGATCTGTGATCGGCCGACGGATTAACGCGAGGGGCAACGGGATAAGAGAGAGGCAGCGGCTCATGGCCGCGACCCGTTTCACCCGTCCGCGCATGCCGGGGGGAGATCAAGACGATGCGCTTCGCCTCAGCTTCGGCCGCGGCCGGCCGACCGGCCCTGTGGGTGCATGTGACCCTCGCGGGGCAGGTCCTCGCGATGGCGGCGCTCGTGCTCTTCGAACGGCTGGAGGGCGGCCGGCTCGCCCGCGAGCTCGCGCGGTTCGGCGGCGATCCCGGCTCTCCGGGTGCGGCTGCGGTCGTGCGCCCGGTCACGCTGTTCGCCGTGCTGGTGCTCGCCGTCGCCGCGACGACCGCCGGGGCCGCGACGGCGTACCTGAGATGGCTGAGCCGGGCGCTGCCGGGGCGGCGGGCCGCCGTGTGGGTGTGGCTGGTGCCGGTGGTCAACCTGATCGCGCCGCCGTTCGCGCTGCACGCCGCGTGGGACACCGCCGGGCCGGCCGAGCGGCGCCGCAAGCGGTGGCTGGTGATCCTCATCGCCTGGTGGGCGAGCTGGCTGGCCGCCCTCGCCCTCGTCCTGGCGCGGCTGTTCGCGCACGCCCCCGACCGGCTCACCGGGCTCGGCGTGACCGAGCTCGCGGTCACCGCGCTCGCCGCGGCGCTGTGCTCGGCGACGGTCCGGGAGATCGGCCGCGTGCGGGTGCTGCGCCGGCTCGCCCCGACGGGGCCGTATCTGGTGCCGCTGCGAGGGGTGCGGTCAACCGCCCGTCACACGTACCCAGCCGGGAAGTGACACGCCGAGCACCCGCTCGCCGGCCGCCGGCGCCGCGGGCGTGGCCGTCGCCGGCGGGGTGTAGGCGGCGCTCTGATACAGCGCTCGCCAGCCGAGACGCCGCCGCACCGAGGAGGCGCCGAGCAGCCGGGCCGCCTCGTCGGTCAGCGTGATCTCGTAGCGGCCGCCGGCGTTGACGGCGGTGAAGTCGTAGCGCAGGACGTACCACACGACGGCGCCGCCGTCGGCGGAGCGCAGCGCGTAGGACCCGCCGTACGGCGCGGCCTGCTGCTCGGCGGTCCACCCCGCCCCGGTGAACAGGCGCCGGCCGGCCCACAGGGCGCGGGCCAGCGGGTCGTCTCCGGTGCGGCCCGTGGTGACCGCCGACAGCAGGGCCGCGGCCTGCCGCTTGGCGGTGGCGCCGGGCCGCGCCGCCACGGCGTACCCCTGCGCGTCGCGGCGCAGCTCCGGCATGGGCCGGGTGATCCGCACGACCTGCCGCAGCACCCAGGGGGCGCCGGCCCTGGTCTGGGTGAACAGGGCGGCGTCGCCGGTCGCGCCCTTGTCGACCGCGCCCGCCACGAACCACTTGGGGTAGCCGGCGACGCGCGGTATCGCGAGGCCGGAGCCGAGGGTGATCGCCGCCGCGCGCGGGTCGATGGCGCGCAGCCGGGTGCCGACCTGCTTGGCCGCGCCGGCCTCCAGCGCCGCCGCCGACGGGTCGGCGCCGCCGCCCGCCGCGGCGTAGCGCTCGATCACCTGGGCCGCCTGGCCGGGGGTGATCGCAGGCGGTGCGCCGCCGGGCGTGGCGGGCGACGCCGGGGACGTGGTGGACGTGCCGGGGGCGGTGGGCGTGGAGGTCGGCGCGGGCGGGCCGCCCCCGCAGGCCGCGAGCAGCGCGCACAGGGCGAGCGTCAGAGCGACGAAGAGTACGCGGGGGCCTGTCACCGGTTCTCATTCCACGTCAGGGGTCTGTCTTCGCATTACACCTGATGAAAGGGCACGACCGATAGCCGTTCGGGAATCGGGGGGCATTGCGCGCGTCACGCCCGGGTCCGCACGGTCTCCCCCGAACTGCCTCCGCTCGCGTGCCAGAAGCGCCCCGGCGGCGCGGTGACGCCCGGCGCCGGGCCGATGTCGGAGTACGGCGACAGCAGGTACCCGTTGCCGTACTTCAGCCGCCGCCCGCCGACGCCGCGATCGTCCCGCTCGGAGGTCGTGCCGGCCATCCGCTCCCGCAGCGCGGCCGTGCCGCCCTGCCGCAGGACCTGATCGAGCTCGCCGAGGTCCCAGCAGTCGACCGCCCGCAGCGACACCGCCCTCGGCCCGGTGCGGCGGATCACCCCCTTGGCGACCAGCAGCCACGACCCGAACACCGTGGCCGCGCACCGGCCCTGCACCGACTCGAAGAACGTCAGGTCGATCGGCCCGGTCGAGTCGTCGAGCGTGGCGAAGATCACCCGCTGCCCCGACCGCACGGCCGGGGTCTGGGTGGCGACCTTCACCCCGGCCACCAGCACCTCGGCGCCGTTGCGGCACCGCAGCAGATCCTTGGACCTGGTCACGCCGATCGCGTCGAGCAGCTCGCCGTGGAAGCCGAGCACGTGCCGGCTGACGTCCATGCCGAGGATCTCGAGCTCGGCCTCCACGGCCTCGGCCTCGGACATCTCGGGCAGCTCGCCGGGAGTCCTCCATTCGGTGAACCCCATGGAGAGCTGGACGGCGTCGGCGCCGTCGAGGTCACCCGGGCCGCCGGGGACGCCGGTGGCGCCGTGCGGCGTCGCCGTCTTGCCGGCGCCGGCCCGCACGCCCGTGGCCGACGCCCGCTCCAGCGCCCCCACCTGCGCGATCAGGTCGCGTCTGGTCAGCTCGCCGGGCCGCCAGCGGGGGGCGCCGACGCGCAGCCGATGCAGCGCGTCGAACCCGCCCACCTCGGCGATGCGCTCGGCGACCGGCCGCGAGGGCCGGGCGCGTTCCCAGAAGTCCGCCATCGAGTGGTACGGCCGCCCGGCCACCATGCGCTCCACCTCGGCCTCCGACACCCCCTTGACCGCCGAGAACGGCACCCGCAGGCCGTACCCGCCGTCGCCGGTGCGCTCCACGAGCCAGGTGGCGCCGGAGTGGTTGACGTCGAGCGGCAGGACCTCGACGCCGCAGTGCCGGGCCTCGTCGAGGATGACACGCGGAGGGTACATGCCGGGCTCGTGGGTGAGCACCCCGGCGAGGAACGCCGCCGGGTGATGCCGCTTCAGCCACGCCGACTGGTAGGTGGGCAGCGCGAACGCCGCCGCGTGCGCCTTGCAGAAGCCGAAGGCGCCGAACGCGTCGAGCACCCGCCAGACCTCCTCGCGGGTCGCCCGGTCGAACGTCTCGCGGGCGTTCGCCAGGAACCAGGCCCGCACCTGCTCACGCCGGTCGGGGTCGCCGAGGCTGCGGCGGATCTTCTCCGCCTCCGACAGCCCGCAGCCGGTCATCACGTCGATCACTCTGAGCACCTGCTCGTGGAACACGACGACGCCGTGGGTCTCGCGGAGCACCTCGCGCAGCTCCGGATGCGGATAGCGCGCCGACCGCCAGCCGTGCCGCGCCTCCAGGTAGGGCGTCACCATGTCGGAGTTGACCGGCCCGGGGCGGAACAGCGAGATGTCCACGATCAGGTCGTGGATCGTGCGCGGCTCCAGCTTGGCGACCAGCTCGCGCTGGCCGGGCGACTCGATCTGGAAGCAGCCGAGGGTGCGGCCGGTGCGGATCATGTCGTACGTCGCGTCGTCGTCGCGCGGCACCGACGCCGGGTCGTCGAGGTCGATCTGCTCGCCGTCGACCCGGGCGATCTCGCCGACGGCGTACGCCAGGGCCGACTGCATGCGCACGCCGAGCACGTCGAGCTTGAGCAGCCCGGCCTCCTCCACGTCGTCCTTGTCGAACTGGCTCATCGGGAAGCCGAGCAGGCTGCGCTCGACCGGGGTGCGGTCGCGCAGCCCGGCGTTGCCGATGAGCACGCCGCAGGGGTGCAGCGCGATGTGGCGGGGCAGCCCGTCGAGTTTCTCGGCCAGGCGGAACGTGGTCTCCAGCAGGCGATCGTTCAGCCCGCTGCCGCGCAGCTCGGGCAGGTCGGTCAGGGCGGCGCGGATCTGCCTGGCGCGGATGTGCGGGAACGCCTTGGCGATCACGTCGATCTCGTGCGGCGGCAGGCCCAGGGCGGCGCCGACGTCGCGGATCGCGCTGCGCGCCCGGTAGGTCTCCATCATCGACACGCAGGCCACGCGCTCCGCGCCGTACATGTCGCGGATCGCCCGGTAGCAGTCGAGGCGGCGGGCCGACTCGACGTCGATGTCGATGTCGGGCAGGCCGATGCGGCCCTCGGACAGGAAACGCTCCATCAGCAGGCCGTGGTCGAGGGGGTTCACCTCGCCGATGCGCAGCAGGTACGGGATCAGGCTGCCGGCGGCGGAGCCGCGGATGGCGCAGCGGACCCCCATGGCGCGGATCATGTCGGTCACCCCGGCCACGGCGATGAAATAGCCCGACAGGCGCTTGCGCTCCACGATGGCGAGCTCCTCGGCGAGCCGCGCCCGGGCGGCGCTGGAGCGTTCCAGGCCACGATCGCGCAGGCCGTCTTCGCAGCGGTGGCGCAGCAGCGGCACCGGGTCGCGGCCGATCTCGGGCAGGTGCAGCCGGGCCGGGCCGCCCTCCAGGGCCAGGATCTGCAACGGGTCGAGCACGCACGCCCGCGCGACCTCGCGGGTGGTGGCCAGCAGCCGCGCCACCCGCTCCGGGTCGGCCCCGCAGACACGCCGCGCCACCCGCGCCATCTCGTCGTCGTCCTTCAGGTACGCGTGCGAGGGCGCCCGGCCGAGATGCCCGGCGTGCAGCGGGGCGAGGTCGCGCGACGCGTCGAGCACGTGGCCCACCTGGTGGTCGGCCGGGTCGAGGAAGCGCACGGCATTGGTCAGCACGGCCGGCACCCGGGCGGAGTCGGCCAGCGCCAGCATGCGGGTCGCGATGATCGCGTCGCGGTGGCCGTAGTGGTCGGTGACCTCGACGACCAGCGCGTCGCCCACGGCCGACCGCCACGCCTCCAGCAGGTCGCGGGCGAGCCCGTCACGCCGCTGGGCCACGGCCCGGCCGACGTCGGAGCCGGGCCCGAGCAGCACGATCAGCCCGTCGGCGTGCTCGGCGGCGAGCTCCCTGGTCACCCGGGGCTCGCCCCGCGAGCCGTGGTGGTGGGCGGCCGTCACCAGCCGGCACAGCCGCCCCCAGCCGTCGCCGCGCGCCAGCACGGTGACGCGGGCCCCGGCGCCGAGCACGGCACCGGCCCCGGCACCGGGCGCCGCGCCGGGTCCGGCGTGCCCGGTCTCGGCGAGCGCCAGGTCGGCGCCGACGACGGGGTCGACGGCGGCCCGGTAGCACGCCTGGACGTGCTTGATCGCGCCGTACAGGCCGTCGCGGTCGGTCAGCGCGAGGATGTCGGCGCCGCGGGCGGCGGCCCGGCCGACGAGGGCGGCGGGGAAGGCGGTGCCGTATCGGAGCGAGTAGGCCGAGGCGACGTGCAGGTGCGGGAACGGCGCCATCAGTCCCACGCCCTCAGCAGCAGCCAGGCCTGGCTCGATGTGTCGTAGCGCAGCTCGTAGACGCCCACCTGGCCGCCGGCGACGGCCTCGATGCGCCAGAACCGGCGCTCGCCGGGGTCGGTGTCGGACGTCTTCCACCACTCACGGGCCACCACCCAGTGCTCCAGCATCTGGCGGACCACGTGGAGCCGGTCGCGCCAGACGAACCGGGCGGGCTCACCCTCGGATGTGGCCCACACCTCGATGGGGTCGCCATAGAGTCTGCTCAACGGTGTTTCTCCCCCCTCTGGCCTGGTGGCGGATGGCCGCCGGGCATGACCACCCGGGGGAAGACACGGGCGCGTTTCCAGTGACTCGAACATATGTTCTGAGGCGGCCGGAACGCAACCCGACACACCGGCCACCGGCCGTTCATGGAACCGAAACCCTTGTGGGACCTTGGCGTATCTGGCTTTGTTCCCCCCACCCGCTTACGTTCGGGATGTGTCGACGCAGTGGGAGGCGCCATGCTCTTGTCCCACCTCACAGCACGTTCCTGGCGTACGGCCGGGCTGGCCACCGCCGCCTGCGCGGTCGCCGCGATGAGCGTCGCGTGCGGTTCCGCCCCCGAGGAGCGGACCGGGGCCGCCTCGAAGGCGGCGACCGCGACCTCGGCCCAGGACCTCGGCGGGCTCGACGCGCTCATCGCCGAGGCCAAGAAGGAGGGAGAGCTCAACACCATCGCGCTGCCTCCGGACTGGGCGAACTACGGTGAGCTGATCTCCACGTTCACCGCGAAGTACGGCATCAAGATCAACAACGAGAACCCCGACGGCTCCAGCTCGGACGAGATCACCGCGATCAGGACCCGCAAGGGCCAGGAGCGGGCCCCCGACGTCGTCGACATCAGCCAGACGTTCGCGCTCACCGCCGCCCAGCAGGGCCTGTTCGCGCCGTACAAGGTGCAGACCTGGGACAAGCTGCCCGACTCTCTCAAAGACCCGGACGGCACCTGGTACAACGACTACGGCGGCTACATCTCGATCGGCTGCGACGCCAAGAAGATCACCACCTGCCCGCAGACCTTCGCCGACCTGCTCAAACCGGAGTACAAGGGCAAGGTCGCGCTCAACGGCAACCCCACCAAGGCGGGCTCGGCCTTCGGCGGCGTGTTCGCGGCCGCGCTGGCCAACGGCGGATCCTTCGACGACATCCAGCCCGGGCTCGACTTCTTCAAGAAGCTGAAGGACGCCGGCAACTACAACCCGGTGGAGACCACCACCGCCACGGTCGAAAAGGGCGAGACGCCCATCAGCATCGACTGGGACTACCTCAACGCCAAGTACTCCGACGAGTTCAACGCCAAGGGCCTGGACTGGCGGGTCGTCGTGCCCGCCGACGGCGAATACGCCGCCTACTACGTGCAGGCGATCAACAAGGACGCCCCGCACCCGGCCGCCGCCCGGCTGTGGCAGGAGTTCCTGTTCAGCCCCGAGGGGCAGAACCTCTACCTCAAGGGGTACGCCCGCCCGGCGCTGCTGCAGGCCATGACGGCCGACAAGACGGTCGACGCCGCGCTCGTGACCCGGCTGCCCCCCGTCGAGGGCACCCCGAAGTTCCCGACCGACGCGCAGATCGAAAAGGCCCAGGAGACCGTCGCGAACGGCTGGGGCGCGGCGGTGAGCGGGTGAGCCGGTGACCGCCGCGACCCGCCCGGCGGCCGCCGCGCGAAACCCCGGCCGCGGCGCCCGGCGCCGTTCGGCGGGCCCGCTCGCGGCCGTGCCGCTGCTGGCGTTCGTCGCGATCGTGTTCGGCCTGCCGCTGCTGGCCGTGCTCGCCGGGGCGTTCAGCGCAGCGGGCCGGCCGAGCACCGCCAACATCGCCGAGTCGCTGCGCGGCGGCTACCTCACCGCCCTCATCGGCAGCGTGAGACTGTCGGCCGTCGTGGCCGGGGCCGGGGCCGTGCTAGGCACGTTCCTCGCGCAGGCCGTGGTCACCTCCAGGTTCCGGGCGCTGCGCGAGGCCGTGCTGACCGCCTCCGGGGTGCTCGCCAACTTCGGCGGGGTGCCTCTGGCGTTCGCCTGGATCGCCACGCTCGGCAACGCCGGTGTCGTCACCACCTGGCTCGGCCTCGGCGACCACGGGTGGAGCCTGTACAACTTCTGGGGCCTCGCCCTGGTCTACCTGTACTTCTCCATCCCGCTGATGGTGCTGGCGATGGTGCCGGCGCTCGACGGGCTGCGCCCGCAGTGGCGGGAGGCCGCGCGCAACTGCGGCGCCTCCGCGTGGCAGTTCTGGCGGTACGTCGGCGTGCCGGTGCTGCTGCCCTCGCTGCTCGGCGGCCTGGTGCTGCTGTTCGGCGCCGCGTTCGCGGCGTACGCCACCGCCGCCGCCATGGTCGGCACGGTGGTGCCCCTGGTCACCCTGCAGATCGGCGACGCGCTGTCGGGCAACGTGCTGGTGGGCCACGAGAACGTGGCGCTGGCGCTCAGCCTCGACATGATCGTGGTGGCCGGGCTGGTGATGGCCGTCTACCTGCCGTTGCAGCGCAGGAGCGCGCGATGGCTACGGTGACGCCCGCCGTGCCCGGCGCCGCCGCGCCGCCCCCCGCGCCCGCCGGCCGCCCCCGGCGCATCCGGGTGTGGCGCGGCGTCGTGCTGGTGATCGCCGCCGTGTACTTCCTGGTGCCGCTGCTGGCGTCGTTCGTCTTCACCGTGAACGTGCCCGGACGAGGATTCACCCTCGACGCGTACGGGCAGATCTTCACCGCCGAGGGGTTCGCGCGCAGCCTGCTGCTGTCGCTCGGCCTGGCCGCCGCCACGATCGTGCTGGTGCTCGTGCTGACCCTCCCGGCGATGCTCGCGACCCGGCTCGCCGCGCCCCGGCTCCGGCCGGTGCTGGAGGTCCTGTGCACGTTGCCGCTGGTGCTGCCGCCCATCACGTTCACGGCCGGCATCGGCACGGTGCTGCGCATCGGCCCCGACCGGCTGGCCCGCACTCCGTTCTACGAGACGTTCATCGCGATCCAGAACCCCCGGTTCCCGGTGATCCTGGTGCTGGCGTACGTCGTGCTGGCGCTGCCGTTCGTCTACCGGACCCTCGACGCCGGGCTGTCGGCGATCGACGTGCGCACCCTGGTGGAGGCGGCCCGCAACTGCGGCGCGTCGTGGCCGCGGGTGCTGCTGACGGTGATCGTGCCGAACATCCGCTCAGGCCTCGCGGGGGCGTCGTTCCTGACGCTCGCGCTGGTCCTCGGGGAGTACACCGTGGCGCGGCTGCTCGGATTCGAGCCGTTCCCGGTGTGGATCGTCGTGGTCTCGGGGTCGCAGGCGCAGGTGTCGGTCGCGGTGTCGGTGTTCAGCCTGCTGTTCACCTGGCTGTTGCTGCTGGCCGTCTCGATCGGTGGAGCGAGAAGAAGGGGCGTGTCGTGAGCGGGGCACGGGTGGAGTTCGCCGGGCTACGGCGCCGATTCGGCGACACGGTCGCCCTCAACGGGCTGGACCTGACCGTCGGGCCGGGCGAGCTGGTCGCCCTGCTCGGGCCGTCCGGGTGCGGCAAGACCACGGCGCTGCGGGTGCTCGCCGGGTTCGAGCAGCCCGACGAAGGCACGGTGCGCGTCGACGGCACCGACATCACCACAGTGCCGGCCAACCGGCGCGACGCCGGCATGGTCTTCCAGGCCTACAGCCTGTTCCCCAACCTCAACGCCCGCGACAACGTGGCCTTCGGGCTCCGGGTGCGCAAGACGCCGCCGGCCAGGCGGCGCGAACGGGCCGCCGAACTGCTCGACCTGGTCGGGCTGCCGGGCCTCGGCGACCGGTACCCCCACCAGCTCTCCGGCGGCCAGCAGCAGCGGGTGGCGCTGGCCCGCGCCCTCGCGCTGGAGCCCCGGGTGCTGCTGCTCGACGAGCCGCTGTCGGCGCTCGACGCCAAGGTGCGGCTCGTCCTGCGCGAAGAGATCCGCCGGCTGCAGCTCTCCCTCGGCATCACCACGATCTTCGTGACGCACGACCAGGAGGAGGCGCTGTCGATCGCCGACCGGGTCGCCGTGCTGCGCGCCGGCCGGGTCGAGCAGTGCGCGGCCCCGGCCGAGCTGTACGACCGGCCGGCCACCCCCTTCGTCGCGGAGTTCGTCGGCACCATGAACCACCTGCCCGGCACCGCGTCCGGCGGCGACCCGCCCGAGGTGACGGTCATCGGCCAGCGGCTCCCCGTCCACGGCCCGGCGACCGGGCCCGGCGACGTCGACGTGCTGGTGCGGCCCGAGGCGGTGCTCGTCGACCCCGACCCCAAAGGCCCCGCCCTCGTCGTCGGCTCCTCCTTCCGCGGCGCCTCGGCCCCGCTGCGGCTCCGACTCGGCGACGGCCTCGACGTTCTCGAGATCCTCGCCGACGTCCCCGGCCACGACGCCGTACGGCTCGCGCCCGGCACGCGGGCACGGGTCCGGCTCGTCGATCGGCCCGTGCTCGTCCGCGCCGGGGCCGGAGCCGCCGGTGCCCGCTGAACTGCGCGCCGTCCTGTTCGACATGGACGGCACCCTGGTCGACACCGAGGTCCTGTGGTGGCGGGCCTGTGTGGAAGTGGCCGGCCGGCTCGGCCACGAACTCACCCCCGCCGACGCCTGCCGGGTACGCGGCAGGGCCGCCGAGCACGTCGCGTCCGGGCTGGCGCCGGGCGAGCCGACGGCCGTCGCCGCCACCGCCGCGATGCTCAACGACGCCTTCGCGCACCGGGTCACCGAAGGGGTCACGCTGCTACCGGGCGCGCTGACCCTGCTGGACGAGCTGATGGCCGCCGGCATCCCGGCCGCCCTGGTCACCGCCTCGCCGCGGCGCATCGCCGACGCCACGCTGCGCACCATCGGCGCCCACCGGTTCCGGCTCACCGTGACCGCCGACGACACCCCGCGCACCAAACCGGCGCCCGACCCCTACCTGCGGGCCATGGCGGCGCTCGGCGTGGATCCGGCGGCCTGCGTCGCGGTGGAGGACAGCCCGGCGGGCGCCGCCTCGGCCGGGGCCGCCGGCTGCCCGGTGCTGCTCGTGACGGGCAGTCTGGAACATGTCGATCTGCCCTTGCTGCGGGGGCTCGTCGCCGGACATTAGGCTAATCCGCCATGCACCTCCAACCAGGCGATCCCCAGCACATCGGGCCGTACCGTCTGCTCCGCCGGTTGGGGCAGGGCGGTATGGGCACGGTCTACCTGGGCGAGGACTCCTCGGGACAGCACGTCGCCGTCAAGGTGATCAACCCCGAGTACAGCCGCCACGACCAGTTCCGCGCCAGGTTCCGGCGCGAAGCCGACGCCGCCCGCCGCGTACGGCGGTTCTGCACGGCCGCCGTGCTCGACGCCGCGCTCGACGGCGACCAGCTGTACGTCGTCACCGAATACGTGCCTGGCCAGAGCCTGGAGGAGACCGTCCAGGGCTCGGGGCCGATGCGCGGCTCCAGCCTCGACGCGCTCGCCGTCGGAGTCGCCACCGCCCTGACCGCCATCCACGGGGCCGGGGTGATCCACCGTGACCTCAAGCCGTCGAACGTGCTGCTGTCTCCCGTAGGCCCCCGAGTGATCGACTTCGGCATCGCGCGGGCCCTCGACACCCTGGGCGGCATCACCGGCACCGGCGAGATCGTCGGCACACCGAGGTACATGGCGCCCGAGGCGCTGCGCGGCGAGCCCATCTCGCCCGCGTGCGACGTGTTCTCCTGGGGCTGCCTGGTGGCGTTCGCGGCCACCGGCGTGCCGCCGTTCGGCGGCGACACCCTGCCGGCCGTGCTGTATCAGGTGCTCAACACCGACCCCCCGCTCGACGGCCTCGAACCCGGCCTGCGCGAACTCGTGGCCCAGGCCCTCGCCAAGGATCCGGCGCGGCGGCCGTCCTCCCAGCGGCTCGTCGACCAGATGGTGGGCCGCGTCACCCCTGAGACCGCCCAGTATTCGGTCGCGCAGGCCTGGCAGGCGAGCCCCGCGGCACAGCATCTGCCACCCACCCTCGCCGCCACCGCCCCCGCCGCCCCGGCAGCCTCCGCCGGCCCGCCGCCCACGATCTCCGGCATGCCGCCCACGGCCGCTCCCGCCCCCTCGTCCTCCACCTTCTCCCCCACGGCGGCTTCCGCCCCATCGCACGGCCCGTCGCCCACATCCCCGTCCCCCATGTCGCCGCCCACCAGGTCGCAGGCCTCCCCGGGGCAGGGCGGCCCGCCCCACGACGGTCCGGAGCGGCGCCGAGGCGCCGGGTGGTCACACGACCGGCGGGTCAGGCTCGCCGGTGCCGCCACTGCCGCCGTGGTGGTGCTCGCGGTCGTCGGCCTGCGCGTCCTGTTCGGCTCCGACGCGCCGCCCGACGACCTGCGGCTGCTGTACCAGGACGACTTCAGCAACAGCGGCACCGGATGGGACGGCAGCGTCTACACCGGCGGGCTCGGCGGCACCTACGGCTACGCCCTCGGCGGCACGTACGCGATCGACGTGACCGGAGACGACCACGAGCGGATCCAGAAGGCCCCGATACCGTTCGTGCCGACGCAGCCCGCCACGCCCGACCCGTCGGCGTCGCCTCTCCCCACCACCCCCGCCCGGCTGCTGCTCGGCGTGAACACGCGGATCAAGCAGGGCACGGGCGGCGAGTACGGCCTCTACTGCAGGGGCACCGGCGACCCCAAGGCCAGCCGGTACGAGTTCCTCCTCGACACCAACGGCAACGCCCGCATCCGCGGCGTGGTGAACGGCGCCGGCGGCGACCTCGCCGGTCCCGTCCCCGTCGGCACCCTCGACGACACGACACTGCTGCAGGCCGAGTGCGCCCCCGCCTCGGACGGCGGAGTCCGGCTCACCATGTGGGTCAACGGCGACCAGATGCTCGAGACCGTGAACAAGTCGGGCCTGGCGAACGGCGATGTGGGCCTGCTCGTCCGGGTCGACGAGGGCGGCAAGAACACCCTGAAGATGCGATTCGACAACTTCAAGCTCAGCGGGTCCGCCCCGGACGAGCCGAGCTGATGCCCCCGCCCGGAACCGACCCATCACCCCACCGCGCCCTACCGGTGGCGTGCCGGGCCGTCGGGGTGGGGGCGCGTTGGGTAATGGAGGCCGGAGGCATGGTGCGGGTCGTGCGGTGGCGGCGGAGCCGGGGCATGGCGTCGGCGACGGCGTTCGGGTTGGTGGCGGGGACGGTGCTCGACGCGGTGTTCGCCGACCCGCGCCGGGGGCATCCCGTGGCGCTGTTCGGGCGGGCCGCGGGCGCGCTGGAGCGTCGCGTCCACGGCGACTCACGGCCTCGGGGCGTGGCGTACGCGGTCGTCTGCGCCGGGGCGGCGGCGCTGGTGGGCGTGGCGGCCGACCGCGCGACCCGGGGCAGGCCGGTGGCGCGGGGGGCGGTCACGGCGGCCGCGACCTGGGCGGTGCTCGGTGGCACCACACTGGCCAGGGAGGGCGCCCGCATGGGGGCCGCGCTGGAGGCCGGCGACGTGGCCGCCGCCCGGGCCCGGCTGCCGCACCTGTGCGGGCGGGACCCGTCGCGGCTGGACGAGGCCGAGCTGGCCCGCGCGACCGTCGAGTCGATCGCCGAGAACACCTCCGACGCCGTGGTCGCGCCGCTGCTGTGGGGCGCGGTCGCCGGCGTGCCCGGCCTGCTCGCGTACCGCGCGATCAACACGCTCGACGCCATGGTCGGGCACCGGTCGCCCCGCTACGCGCGGTTCGGCTGGGCGGCGGCTCGTCTCGACGACGTCGCGAACCTCGCCCCCGCCCGCCTGACCGGCCTGCTGGCGGCGCTGGCCGCCCCCGTGGCCGGCGGCTCGCCGCGTACGGCCCTCGGCGTGCTCCGCCGCGACGGCCACCGGCACCCGAGCCCCAACGCGGGCCGCTGTGAGGCGGCCTTCGCGGGCGCGCTCGGCGTCCGGCTGGGCGGCGTCAACGATTACGGGGGCAGGATCGAGCACCGCCCCACCCTCGGCGACGGCCACAAGCCGGATAAATCCGATATTGCCCGAGCGGTCACGCTGGCCCGCGCGGTCGGCCTCTCCGCCACCGCCCTCGCCGCCTGCGGCGCCTGGCTGCTCCGCAGCACCCGCCGCCCCGCCCGCAACGGCGATTGAGGCGCCCGTCGACGTCGCAAGGTCCGGTGTGTTGCGGGGGCCGCGAACCTGCTCGCGGGTGCCGGAATCGCTGGTCCGGGACGTCGCGGCCCGGTTCACACCCGGGCCGGGGGCGGCCTTCTGCCCACTGGCGATGTCATGTTCTCTACCCTTGTGAGTCAGCCGGGCGATTTCCGGCGCAGTGCCCTACTATGCCAACGTGATCGCCCCCGGTGTTGAGATCTCCGCGGTCCAGCTGGCCCGGCGCTCCCTAGGACTGTTCGTCGGTTTGGCGGCGCTGACCTGCGGCATCACCCTGCTGTTCCTGGGCTCCGAGGTCGCCATGGGTGCCCGCTCTGGCGGCGTCACCTGGGTGATCCTGCCCACCGCGATCTTCAGTGGGCTGACCGGCTACGGCGTGTACGCCGTCAGCACGCTGCCCGTGGGGCCGCGGCTCACTCCGCTCGCCTGGCCCGCGCTGTTCATCAGCCTCGGCTGCGCCTTCCTCGACTCCGCGCTCGCCGCCCCCGGCGGCCCGGACGTGGCGTACGTCACCTGTGCCGTCGTCTTCTGGCTCACCGGGGCGGTGCCACTGGTGTTCCTCGCCCCGCGCCTCAAGACCGTCCTGTGGGGGCCGCCGCCACCGGCTCCGGCGCTGCGCGGCGAGGGCGGGATGCGGTGGATCAGCCCGCTGCGATTGCCCGGCGACACCCGGCCCGACGCGGTGCCGCTCCGCACCGACCTCGTCGGCGAGCTGGAACGGCTGTCGGAGCTGCACCAGGCCGGTCACCTCGACGACAAGGAGTTCGCCGCGGCCAAGGCACGGCTGCTGAACGGAGCCCACTGAGCGCAGCCCACCGACGCAGCCCAGCGACCGAGCCCGGCAAGAAGCCAGCCAGCGGAGCGCACCGAGCGGCGCGCGCCCCACTTGAGCCCACGAACCGAAGCCCAGGGAACGAATGCCCACCCGACCACAGCCCACTGTCGGCTTCCTCCCCGCCGAAGACGGGGATCTTCCGGTAAGGAGGTTGCGATGAACGCCGCACCGAGGCGTCGGCGGCGGAACGCGACCGCCCTGCGCGTCTGGTCGATCCTGCTCCACGTGGCCGCGATCGCCGCCGGCGTCGTCCTCGCCATAGTGATCTTCAACGCGGCCAGGGGCTGTGCGGCGCTCGCCCCGCTCGGCGGCCTCGGCTCGTCACGAGCAGCACCGTAGGCACGGCCGTGGCCGAGGGCGCGCCAGGACCGGTCGCGGGCGGCGGGGCCGGGGTTTGGGGTGGGCGGATGGGGGTCAAGGCCAGAGGTGGGCGTCGAGGTCGTCCTGGTGGGCGTCCAGCCAGGCGCGTGCGCGGCGGATGCGGTCGCCGGCGCCGGAGGCCCACAGGCGGGCCCAGGCGCGGTCCGTGGCGGCGCGTTCGAGGGTGGCGGCGTAGGAGCGGTCGAATCTCAGGCGGGCGACGGTCACCAGGCGGCGGCGGTCGCGGGCGGGCAGGCCGTAGGCGTCGCAGAAGAGCCGGAGCCGGGCGCCGACGTCGAGGCCGCGCAGCAGCGGGTCGCGGTCGACGGGGTCGGCGATCGGGGCCCAGTGGCGCAGGGTCGTGACGATGTCGAACAGCCGGGTGACCGGCCGGGCCAGGTCGAAGTCGATGAAGGCGCAGGGCCGCCGGTCGCGGAAGACGACGTTTTCCGGGGTGAGGTCGCAGTGGCCGATGATCTCGGGGGGTCCGTCGTCGTGCGAGCCCGGCGCCCAGCGCGCGTCCGGCGGCGGGGTGAAGTTCTCGGCGGCGTCGTGCATGCGCCGCAGGAGCCGGGCGAGCGCGGCCAGTGTGTCGTCGCGCACGGCGTAGTCCGGCAGGGGACGGGTCGCGGCCCGGCCGGGCAGGTAGGTGAGGATTTCCCGCCCGGCGTCGTCGTAGCCGAGCGGGCGGGGCGCGCCTTCGAAGCCGGCGGCCGCGAGGTGCCGCAGGAACGCGTGGATGGCGGGCGTGGCGGGGCGGACCGGCCGGCGCACGGTGTCACCGACGCGCACGACTCCCCCGCTGGTCGCTCCTCCGACCAGCATGGTCTCGGGTCGGGCCGGCTCGGTCGGGGCCATGCTGACCGACATGGATAGACAGGGTAGACCCGTTCGCTCCTGAAATTTCCACGATCCGCGCAAGCCCGTCCGGCCGTCCGTCCGGGGGGGCGCGCGCCGGCCACCGGCCTCGGCCTGCTGGTCAGGAGGGCGGGACCGTTCGTGGTCCCGCTACCGTTGCCCTATGCCGATCACGTTCGCGTTTGGCGCGTTCGTCATGACACTGCTCGGGGGATTCGTCGCGCAACGCGTCCGCGACCGCAGGCACCTTGTGCTCGGCGCCGCCGGGGGCATCATGCTCGGGGTGGTGGCGTTCGACCTGATCCCGGAGGCGCTGCGCCTCGCTCCCACCACCGTGCACGGGGTGCCGCTGCCGATGGTGACGTTCGCCGCGGGGTTCTTGATGCTGCACATCGCCGAGCGCGCCATCTCGATGCACGATCCCCGCGACGGTCATTACCAGGCCCACAGTCATCGCCATGCCGGCATCGGGCTGGCCGGCGGCGTCGCCCTGGTGGTGCACAGCACGATCGACGGCGCGGCCATCGGCGTGGCGTTCGCGTCGGGCTCCGGGCTGGGCGTGGTGGTCGCGGCGGCGGTGATCGCGCACGATTTCACCGACGGCTTCAACACCTTCACGATCACGTCGCTGTACGGCAACGCCCGCCGCCGGGCGTTCGTCCTGCTGTTCCTCGACGCGATCGCGCCGATCGCGGGCGCGACGCTGACCACCCTGGTGCCGGTGCCGGAGGCCGTCCTCGCGCCGTACCTCGGCTTCTTCGCCGGGTTTCTGCTTTATCTGGCCACCTCCGACATTCTCCCGGAGGCCCACACGACGAGCCATCCCACCCGGCTCACCCTGTTGACGACGGCGGGCGGCGCCCTGCTCATGTGGGCCATCACCGGCATCGCGGGGTGAGCCGCGTCAGCCTTCTCTGGCCGCGCCCGCCGGCCAGATGACGGTGACGGGCAGGCCCTTGTCCCTGGCCCGCTCCACCACGTCGGCGGTGCCGCCGAGCCCGGAGGCGGGCAGGTTGTCCCACACGGCGACCAGTGTGTCGACGGTGTTCAGCATCGCCTCGTTGGCCGCGGCGTACGCCTCCCGCCCCGCGCGTTCGTAATCCATGCGGTGCACCCGCACGGCCATCTTGAGCAGCCGGTCGAACCGTTCGGCGTCGTCGGGGGCGACCTTCTCGGCGCGGTAGTCGCGTGAGGGCAGCACCACCTCCAGGGTTCCGCCGGCGTCCAGGACGGCGTCGGCGAACAGGCTGTCGGCGCCGCGCGCGATGCACGACACGCCGACGAGTTCGCCGTCGACGGTGGCGAGGTAGGCGCGCAGCTCCTCGTCCACCGCGAGGGCGGTGGCTGCGGTCAGGTTCATGTGGCCGGTCACACCGATGCGTACCATCAGCGGCTCCCGCTGGACGACAGTTTCTAGCTATCGTGCCAGTTCATCACGAATCCGCCGATTAAGGTCGTCCGCCACGGGGTCGTGCCGCGCCGAGATCTCCTCGTATAGTTTGCGCAGCTTGCCTCGTACCCTGTCCGACTGGACTTGACCCACCGCGTCCATGGCCACGCCGCCGACCTCGACGGCGGCGTCCAGGTCGCCGCGCAGCAGGTACGCCCGGGCCAGGCCGATCCGGTCCAGGGCCAGGCTGCGCGTGCCGGCCTGCGCGCGCAGCCGCAGCGCCTCGCCGATGTACGTCACCGCGTCGGCCGAGTGCCGGGGGTCGCGCCGCGCCATCTCCAGATACCGGCCGCCGGTCACGCCGGCGAGCTCGGCCGCGTCGAAGTACGCGATCCAGCCGGGGTCGGGGTCGCTGTCGCGGATCTCGCCGAACGCCTCGTGCGCGGCGTCGGTGGCCCGTTTGAACGCCTCGGGGCGGCCGAGCGCGGCGTACGCCCACGCCTCCCTGGTGCGCAGCATAGCCCGCAGCCGGGGCGTGCCGGTGACGCGCACCCCGTCCAGCGCCAGCCGCACCAGTTCCAGCGCGTCGCGCGGCTTGTCCAGGTAGAGCAGCTGGCGGGCCATCGAGGCGAGGATCGACGCCCCGAACGGCCGATCCCCGGCGGGCTTGGCGGCCTGCAGGGCGAGCACGTAGTACTTCTGGGCCGCGGTCTGCATGCCGCAGTCCCACGACATCGTCGCGGCGACCTTCGCGAGCTGGGCCATCACGTGGAACAGCCGGACGGTGATGTCCGGCGGATGCGACTCGCGCAGGATGTCGGCGACCTGGTTGAGCTGGCCGATCACGGCCTTGCGGGCGAGACCGCCACCGTGGGCGTGGTCCCAGCCGCGGAAGACGGCGACGGTCGCCTCGAGGTGGGCGACCTCGTCGGGGCCGATCCGGCCGTCGGGTGAGGTCTCGGGCAGGTCGTCCGGGGTGTTGATCAGCCAGCGTTGCGCGGGGTCGATGAGGGGAAGCCCCGCCGTGACGGCCAGCGCCACAACGGCTTGGCGGCGATCGAGCATGAGGTCGTCCCTGGTGATTCGGTAGACGGCGTCCGTGGTCGATCGGGGCTCCCACACCCACGGCAGCTCCGGTGCCGCCGGCCCGTCCGGCCCGCCGGGCGCGTCCGGCCCTGTGGGCGGGTCCGGCTCGGACCGGGTGGAGGGCTCCCCGAAGAGGTCGGCCTCGCCGAGGCCGAAGGCACGTGCGTACAGAACGCGATAGGGATCCTTCGGCTTGTGCCGTCCGGCCTCCCAGTCGCTGATCATGCGGGTCAGCGACTCTCGTGTGGGCGACAGCCGGACTCCGACCTCTTCGGCGATGACCGACAGTCTCCTGGCCATCTCACGCTGCGACCAGAGACGCTCACGACGCTCGGCGTTCAGCCGGACGGCCCAGGCCGGAACGTTGCCCATGGTGGGGTCCATAGCGGGCACCTCGTGAGATTGGTGGCATCTCTACGCGCCTGTCTCTACCAGTCTCCTCCACTCTGGACTGTTCGCGCGCGATTACACAGTGATTCGATAAAGCACAAGGCCTTTGCGAGGGAAGGCCCCTGTACACCGGAGGTGCGACCCCAATGACGGTTCGTCGCCACATGCCCCGGGGACCGGTACGACCGGCAGGTGACAGGCCGGCTGGACGGCATCGGCGAGGGATGCCGTACACCTCGGTCGACCGCCGACCGTGGGACATGGCCGAACGCACCGAGGCCGCGCGGCTCAACCTGAGCGAACCCGCATGGGAGATCCTGTACGGCCTCTGGGAGCGCGGCTACTTCGCCATCGCCCGCTGGGACGTCCCCACCGGGCTCATCATCACGGCCCGGAGCCTCGGGTCGCTGCGCACCCTGATGCGCCAGGCCGAGCGGCCGCGCCGCCCCGCCTGGCTCCCGGCCCCTACCGGAGACCGGGCGACCCCCTACGACGCCGGCCCCTACGGCCACCCCACCTAGCCGGTTCGCAGGTCCGGCGCAGCCGACCGCCCACCTGGCCGGCCCACCTGGCCGACCGGCACGACCGGCCCGCACGACCGGCCCGCGTTCGACCCGGCGACCGGCCCGTCATCGACCCGCGCGGCTGGACCGCGCCACTGGAAGGCCCCGATGGACCAGTTCACTCCCCCCTGCGGGGTGCCGCCGCAAGGCCCGTGGCCGGCGGCCGAGCACGCCCTATCGGCCGACGAGCCTCCGGCGTTCGCGATCGGGCTCACCGACGACTGCCGGCTCGAACACGCCGTGCCGTGGGCCGCGGCCCTGCCCGGCAGGACCACCACCACCGCGTGCGGCAGGCCCGCCCGGGTGCCGCTGGTGGCGGGCGTGCCGGTGCTGTGGCCGCTGCATCCGGCGACGACCTGTGAGGCGTGCGCGGCGGCGGTGGCGGGGTCCCGGCCCGGCCCCTGATTTCCGGTACCACGACGGCATGCAATGTGAAATAGCAGAATGAATCTTTCATGCCGCCGTGGTCGCCGCCGATATACCGGCCCAGGGCACCGGCCCACAATCCCGCCGATATCTCGATTCGACACGTCCGGTAAACCTGTACCGATCCACTCCGGCGGTACTTATTGACCGCACATAGCCAGCAAACATGACAGGCCGATTAAATTCCGTTCGGTGACGCCGGGTGTCATACTGCTACCGATACGGCACAGATTCCGAGCTGTGGTCCGGCAATGCCATTGCGCGTGTCCTCAGGCGGCGAGAACGCCTATTGGGGCGGCGCGGCGGGAGGTACCAGCGGCATGACGGCGAACGGTGGCATTTCACTTTCCTCCTCGGACATCGGCGACGGGCCCGCACCCCGATGGCATTCCTTACGCACCCGCGACGACCGTGCGGGCCGCCGCCGGGCCCGCTTCGCCGGCCCACCGGCCGGCATCGCCGCCGGCGACGGGCCGCGGAGGGACGTATGAGGGCGGCGCTGGCGGCCGTGGCCGAGCGGCGGGTCTGGCTCTGCGACCTGGACGGCACCTTGGTCGACTCCGGCCCCGCCCACGAGGCGGCGTTCCGCGACGCCATCGCCGAGCTCGCGCCGGACCTGCTGCCCGGCTTCCGGTACGAGCGCTACGCCGGCCTGAGCACCAGGATCGTGATGGCCCGCCTGCTGGCCGCCCACCCCCACGCCGGCGGCGACCTCGCGGCGCTGCTGGCCCGGCGCAAGCAGCGGCTCTACCGCCGTTACGTCGACGAGGGCAAGGTGGCCGTGCTGCCGGGGGCCCGCCGGCTGCTCCGCCGGCTCGCCCTCGCCGGCCGCACGGCGTACCTGGTGACCAGCGGCAGCCGGGGATCGGTCGAGCGGGTGCTGGTGGCCTGCGAACTGGGCGGGTATTTCGGCGGTGTGCTCACCGCCGACGACCTCACGGTGTCGAAGCCCGACCCGCGGTTCTACCGGGAGGCCTGCGAGCTGTGGTCGGTGCCGCCCTCCGACGCCGTCGCGGTGGAGGACTCCCCGCACGGGGTGGCGTCCGCCGTCGGCGCCGGGCTGGTGACGCTCCAGGTGCATACGGCCCGGCCCGCCCCGGGCGCGGTCGCCATGCCGGGCCTGGACGCCATCGCGTCGCTGCTCGACGCGGAGCCGGCCGGAGGGTGATCGCCGGCTTCGCGCGGTGATCGCGGCGACGGGGCGCTGCGGCCGGTGACCTCCGGTGACCCGACCGGTGACCGCCCGGCCGGTGCGCGGATGCCGCGACCCGCCGCGTCCGGCGGCGTCGGCGTCAGTAGCACGGGAGGAACGCGGGCCGGTCCATCCCCTGGCGCGCATGCGCCGGCCGCACGCCTCGAACTCCTGCAGGGCCGCGCTGGCGCAGTCCATGGCGAGGTAGTGGTGCCCGCGGGCGTACTGGTAGTGCAGCCCGAAGCGGGTGTGCGCCATGCCGTCGGGCACCGACCGGTCCAGCAGTTCGCCCGCCTCGCACATCTTGCCCTGGTGGACCGGAGCGAGCATGAGGCCGCCGAGCGGCAGGCCGATCTCCGTGCCCCGGCTGCGGTCGGAGACCTGGCCCAGGGCGTTGCGCGCCTGCTCCGCGGCGGTCGCCAGGTCGCCGCGGAGCAGGCTGATCTCGGCCTTGAGCGCCGACATCATGCCCTGCCAGGTCGGTGCCCGCCGGCGGTCGGCCCGGCATCTGGTAGAGGATCGCCGCGCGGGCGATCGGGTGGCAGAAGCCGGAGCCGGCGAGGATGCCGAGGCCGGCCAGGGCGCGCCGCAGCCGTCCTCGCCGAAATGCCGGCCGACCGCGAACGTCATATCGGGGGGCGTCGCGTTCGTCCACGGGGCCGTGGCCAGTGGCACGGCCGCTTTCGTCGACGCTTTTGTGGAAAAGGCCGAGCCGCGGGCCAAGGTGCCGCGCGCGGCGGCGTCCCGCAGCGAACGTGAAATCCGGTTCGGCGTCGTCTCCCGGCACATTGCGTTTCGCGGTCGACAAGATGCCTGGAGCACGTCTCCCCCGGGCGGAGCTCCAGGATAAACGTTCGGTTCCCTCGGTTTATCCGGCAAGCCCAGGCCGGCGCGGACCGCGTACGGCCGGGGTCCCTCGCCGGGTCGATGGCGGCGGAGGCCAGGATTTAGTCGTCGGACCGGAGGATCGCGCGCTGAATATCCTGCAGCGCACGGCACTGCCCCAGGCCGAGTTCCTAGTCCCGGTGAGAGCAGCAGGCCGAGGACGTCGAAGGGGGTGCGCTGTCCGGATCGGCCGTCTTCGGGCACGGGGCGCGCGGCCAGGACCATGGCGAGCAGGCAGATCGGCACGTTGATGTGGAAGATCCAGCGCCAGTCGTAGTTGTGGACGATCAGGCCGCCCACCACCGGGCCGAAGATCGGCACCACGACGACCGGCCGCGTACACGCCGCCGCGGAGCCCTGCTGGAGAACGCCCTGCTCGACGCCGCATGGGAGGAGGTCCGGGAAGTCGGATACGCCAACCTCACGATGGAGGGCGTCGCGGCCCGCGCCGGCACCAGCAAAGGCGTGCTGTACCGCCGCTGGCCCTACCGCGCGATGCTCGTCCTGTCGGCCATCCGGCGCCAGATGACCACGATGACGCGCGAAATTCCCGACACCGGCGATCTGCGCGAGGACGTGCTCATCGTCATGCGGGAGTTCCGCCGCCGCTACGAGATCATCGGGTCTGACATCGCACACGGCCTGATGAGCGAACTGTCCGACATGCCGGGCGACGCCTTCGACGTGTCCCCCGAAGTGCTGACCAGGGTGCTGCGCAACGCCGCCGACCGGGGCGAGGTGCGCATGGATCGCATCTCCCCGATCGTCCGCACCCTCCCCCTCGACCTGCTGCGCCACGCCCTGATGCTGTCGCCCTCGCCCGTCGGCGAGGAGACCCTTGAGCAGATCGTGGACGAGGCGTTCCTGCCCCTGGTGCGGCTGAGCACGACGGCCGAACCATCGTGAGGGCCGGTGGCGGCGGGCCGCCCGCGAGGGCCCAGGCAGGCGAGAAACGCCGTGGGCTCTCACCGGCATGCCCGACGGGCGGCTTCTGGTCCCGCTGCGCCCGACGGGGATCGGACGGCCCCGCCCGCCCGATCGCCGATGGACCCGCCCGCCTGGCGGCGAGATCAGGTGCCGATGTCGGCCTGGGGTCCGGCGTACGTCCTGAGCGGGGACGGCACGTCGGAGGCCGGGTCGAGGGTGTAGGAGTACAACGAGTGCGGGTCGAAGGCCGAGCCGCTGGTGGTGTGGTCACCGGTGCGGCCGACCACGATCGCGGTGGGGCGCACCGACCCGCGGTCAGACCCGGCAGATGATCTCGCCGTGCAGGATGGACAGCCAGCCGTCGTCGTGGGCCGCCCACTCAAGCCAGCCTTCGGAGATGCGGCGCAGGTCGTCCTGGGTGGCGGCGCCGGACGACAGGGCCTGGCCGGCGATGGAGGAGCGGAGAATACGGTCGGCCCACATGCCGCCCCACCAGGCCCGGTCGGCGGGCGTGGCGAGACACCAGGTGGAGGACGTCGCGGTGACGTCGGTGAAGCCCGCCTCGTGGGCCCACGCCAGCAGGCGCCGCCCCGCGTCGGGCTCGCCGCCGTTGGCCCGCGCCACCCGCTGGTAGAGCGCCAGCCAGTCGTCCAGGGCGGGCAGCCGGGGGTACCAGGCGAAGGCGGAGTAGTCGCTGTCTCGCACCGCCACGAACCCGGTCGGCTTGGTGACCCGGCGCATCTCGCGCAGCGCCCGCACCGGATCGCCCACGTGCTGCAGCACCTGGTGGGCGTGCGCCACACAGAAGGTGTCGTCGGGCAAGTCCAGGTCGCACACGTCGGTGACCACGAACTCCACGTTGGTCAGTCCCCGGCCCTCGATCTCGGCCCGAGTCAGCCCGAGCGCCTCCGGCGTCACCTCGGCCGCCGTCACACGGCCCACTCTGGCCGCGAGGTCGGCGGTGATCGTGCCGGGACCGCTGCCCACGTCCAGAACCGTCATGTGCGGCTTGAGGTGGGGCAGCAGGTACGCCGCGGAGTTCTCCGCCGTGCGCCAACGATGCGAGCGCAGCACCGACTCGTGGTGACCATGGGTGTAAACGGCGTCCATCGGCACTCCTTCATTCCGCTGCCGGACGCCCCGACCCTATCGCATATCTCATATAACAAGAAGAATTGTCTCATATAGCAAGACGGGAATGGAGATCCCAGCCAGAGAGAAGACCACCGGCCGCCGCGGTCACGACCAGGGTCACGCCGCCCGCATCCGGCCCGCTCAGGGCCGCGACCCAGACGGCGGCGCGGCTCGGCTCGGCCGGAGTCGTCAGCTCAACCCGGCCACGAGCCCGTCGAGAACGACGCCGAGCTGCCGCTCGAACCTCCGGTCCCCCTCATCGCGCAGGCGCCCGGCGGCCTTGACCAGATCGACGCCTTCGCCCAGCCACTCGTCGCGCGCGTCGAGCGAGCGCTTCGCGGGGTCGGCGTACCCGGACGCCTGCTCTTCGATCACGAAGCCGACCACGAACGCGGTGACCAGGTCGACGGCGTCGTCGGCCTCGGCCAGGGTGAACCCGGCCGCGACCAGGCGCTGCAGCCAGGGCTCCTTCGCCCGCACCACGGCGGGGTCGGAGAAGCGCGTGCCGCTGAAGATGCGCGCCCCGTCCCGATAGAGCAGGTACTCCGAGCGCAGGACCCGGGCGTAGGCGGCGATGTCGGCACGCCAGCCGCCGCCCGGGGCGATGCCCGAGAGGGCGTCGATGACGCGGCGCATCACGGACGTGCTCATCTCGTCGAGCAGCTCCTGCTTGTTGCGGAAGTGCCAGTACAGCGCCGGCGCCCCCACGCCGAGCCGCGCGGCCAGCGCACGGACGGTGAGGGCGTCCATGCCCTTCTCGTTGAGCTGCTCGAACGCGGCCGCCACGATCCGGTCCCGCGTGATTCCCTTCGCCACACTTGACACCTTAACAAAGTTCAGGCACGGTTGGCGTCAGCTAGATGAACTTAGTTCAGGAGAGTCTCATGATGCGCGCCGCAGTCGTCACCGACCCGGAAGCCACTCCCGTCTGCGCGGAGTTCCCCGACCCCGAACCGCAGCCGGGGCGCGAGCCCCTCAAGCTCGTGGGCGCCGGCCTGCACCACGTCGTCCGCGGACAGGCCGCCGCCCGCCACTACGCCGGCGGCAACGCCTACCCGTTGGTGCCGGGCATCGACGCCGTGGCCCAGACCGGCGACGGCCGGATCGTCTACACGGGCCTCACCCGATCGCCATGGGGAACGATGGCCGAGCGGCTGGTCACCGCGTTCGAGGTGGAACTGCCCCCCAATGCCGATCCGTTCGCGGTCGCCGCCGGCATGAACCCCGCCATATCGGGCTGGATGCCGCTGATCAGCCATCGCAAGGAGACAGGCGGCATCGGCACCGTACTCGTGCTCGGGGCCACCGGCATGTCGGGCGGCCTGGCCGTGCGCGCGGCCCTGTCCCTCGGCGCCCGGCAGGTCATCGCGGCCGGACGCGACCACGAGGCGCTGGAGCGGCTACAAGACCTCGGCGCCGTCACCGTTCCGCTCGCGGCCCCCGCACCCGGCTCCGGACCCACCGCCCTCGCCACCGCCATCACCGAGACACAGCCCACGCTCGTGCTCGACTACGTGTGGGGCCCCGTCGCCGAGGCCGCGTTCGCCGCGCTGGGCGACGCCGGCGGCGACAGCGAAGCGACCGACTACGTGCAGATCGGCTCCCTCGCCGGCGTTGAAGCCACGCTGCCCGCGGCTGTGCTGCGCAGCCGGCGACTGCGCATCAGGGGCAGCGGCCGCGGCTCGGTCTCCATGGCCGAGATGGCCGCCCAGTTCCCCGAGCTCATCGCCCGCTTCGCCGACGGCACCTTCGACGCGCCGTACGCCCGCTACCCCCTCAGCCGCGTCGGCGAAGCCTGGGCACATCACGGGCGCGCCCGCGCCGTCATCGTCCCCGACTGAGCCGGCCCCGCCCAAGGAAAAGGAGAACGGCATCATGCACAAGCGCGCATTGGTCGTCGGGCTCGGCATCGCCGGCATGTCCGCCGCGATCGGGCTGCGGCAGGCCGGATGGCAGCCGGTCATCGTCGAACGGGCCCCGGAACGCCGGAAAGGCGGCTACTTCATCGGCATCACCACCGAAGGGCGGCAAGCCGCGGCCGACCTCGGCATCGCCGGTTACCTGCACACCCGCAACCCGCCCGACGGCGGTCAGGCGTGGGCGCTCACCCGGCACGGGACCCGTGAGCCGGGCCTGGGATTCCTGCATCATCCCGGCGATCCCGCGGCCGTGGTCCGCGGCGACATCGAAGCCGCGCTCTGGCAAGGCATCCGCGGAACCGGGACGAGCGAACCCATTACCGTGCGGTTCGCGACGAGACCCGTCGAGATCGACGGCACCGGCAGCGACGTACGCGTGCTGCTCGAAGACACCGCCACCGGCACCTGGCGCCGCGAGAACTTCGACCTGGTCGTCGGCGCCGACGGGCTGCGGTCACATGTGCGGCGCACGGTCTTCGGACCGCACAGCGCATACATGACCGACTGGAACGCGATGATCTGCGCGTTCCAGCTCCGGGAACAGGTGCCGTCCTTCAAAGGCACGGACAGCCTCATCAGCGCCCGGGCGGGCCGCGCGGCGTGGGTGTTCGGCTTCGCCGACCGGCCCCCGGCCGCCCTGCTGACGTACCGGACCGACGACGTCGACGAGCAGTTCACCGGATCCCGCATCGAACGGCTGCGCACCGCCTTCTCCGGGATGGAGGACGACCCCGTGGTGCGGCACGTCCTGGACTCCCTCGAACGGACACCGGACTTCCTCTTCGACTCGGTGCATCAGGTGAGGATGCCCCGGTGGAGCCAGGGCCGGGTCGTCCTCGTGGGCGACGCGGCGTGGTGCCTCAACCTCTACTCGGGAAAGGGCGCCACCTCCGCCCTCCTGGGCGGCGCCGAACTCGGCCGGGCCTTGCGGGAGAACCCGGACGACCTCCCCGCCGCACTGGCCGCCTGGGAGTCACGGCTGCGCCCGTTCATCACCGGACATCAGCGTATCGCCAGGCTCAAGCAGCAGATGTTCGTACCGTCGAGCCGCCCCGCCGAAGCCGTCCGCTCCGTGGTCCTCCGCCTCGCCGTCACGGCCCGAGCCCGCAAACTGGCGAAGTCCCGCGCCGTGAAGCACCCCGCATGACCACGACCCGTGCCCGGCCCTGGTGGCCGGGCACGGCCCTTGCCGCGACGGCCGGAGCGAGAAGGCTCGTGACCGGGCGCCAAGCTCGGCCTACGGATCCTGCTCGGCGCCCCCGCCGAAGCCATCTCTCTCGCGTAATCATCGTCCGCAGGCGCTTCCACCAGCCCACGGCGTACCCTCAACGCCAGGTCAGAAGCCGAACCGGCCGTGTTCCGCCATATCAAAGAGTTCGACGATTCACGAGGTCGCCGCTGCGCCGACGGCTACTTCAGCCCCGCCGAATATGAACGCGGGCACTCGCTCAAGAACGCCCGACATCTCGGCGATGCCGCCGCGTAGCCGCACGCCCTGATGTGTTCACTGGACCGGGCGACGTCATGCAGAGCCCCATATTTGGCCTCTGACCTGGTGAATTGGCGGGCGTCGTGCGTACGGCCGAAGCCTGCTGCACTGACCGCCACACCCCGGCTTGTAGTTTAGATTTCAACTTGTTAATGTTGAGATAGCTAGTTGATCAAACGGCCGGCCGCATTCAACAGCTGATGTACCTACGACGAAAGGTCTTCAGATGAGCATCGCTCTCGTGCGGAACCCCGGCGACGGTCCGGCCTTCCGCTACTACAACACCGGGGTCGAGCAGGTCGTGTCGACCGACGAGACGAATGGAGCGATCACCGTCTCACGTCTCAAGATGCCGCGCTCCGACGCGCCGCCCCTGCATACCCACAGTCGCGAGGACGAAAGCTGGGTGATCCTCTCCGGACGCGTCCGGTTCTGGATCGGGTCGACGTCGCTCGCCGAATGCGACGTGTACGACGCCGAAGCCGGCGCCTTCATCTATGGACCCCGTTTAGTGCCCCACACGCTCCAGCCGATTACGGACACCGCGGAAATCCTTCAGATCAACAGCCCCGGAGCCGTCGAGGGCTACTTCAAGGCGATCGGCCCCGGTGAAACGCGCGCCGACGAAGACCACATCGACCTCCTGACTCACTACGGAGTGGCACTCCTCGACAAGCCGCCTGCTGCCTGATCGACCGGTCATTCGGCTCGCCCCGCGCGGCAGGCCCGGTTGCGATATCTCGCAGCGTTCTCCACGCAGAGCGCACATGGCCGGGCCGCCCGCGCCGAACACCTCGCGCACGGGTTCGGGCCCCCTCCTGCCGAGTCAGGGTGGCGCGGGCGGGGCGACCGGTGCTGACCTTCCCCCGGCGTGACCCGGCGGCCGTGCCGTTGCCCGTCGTCCCCACTCCCGGTGATCGTGATCCGGGGGTGGGGCCGGTCGAGATCGGCCGGTGCGAGGACGGGCGTCCGCTGGGCACAGAGACCGGCAACGGCTCCGCGTGGCGGAGACCACATGGCGACCTGCGGAAACTCGAGCGACATCAGCCCGCGTACATCCCGCGAGCAGCGACAAGCGGCGGCGCTCGGCGGCGTACGGCTGCGCGGGCAGTCACGGGGGGATCAAGAGAAATCCCAGGTCAGCCGGGGTTCGGGCTGATGGGAAGAGCGCGCCCTGCAGGATTCGAACCTGCGACCGTCGGATTAGAAGTGGATCGCCGTTTCTTGCCCCGAGGACGTGCTGACCTGCGCATGACCTTTCAGGTACCTGCGGCTTGAGCAAGGTCATTCCGAACATGTTCCGGATCTTGTTCTGTGCGACGATCAGACGGTGATCATGACTGCCTCAGCCGCTTCGGATCCAACGGTCCGCTCTGGCGCTCCAGCGCCGGAACTGGAACGCGCGGATAAAAGATCGATCCTGAGCCGCTCCGGCCAGTTCAATGCAGTTCAGCGACCATGCGTGGTCCATGCTGAACGGCTTCGAACTGTCCCGTGCTCCAACCGAAGTGCAACCACCGACCACCGGTGGGCCGGGGCTGAGGAACGAAGCCCCGGACCGTCGATCGCCCCCAACCATGTACCGCGCTCGGCCACAGCAAGGCGATCGTAAGGGCTGCGGGGCGAACCGCGCCGAGTTTCGTGGAGGCCGGGTTAGCTGGCTGGGGTGAGGATAGC